>NZ_JBAMDJ010000004.1:0-242437 GCF_036961705.1 Pseudomonas sp. 3JA | reverse complement strand
CAGCCCAGCGGGAGCAAGCTCCCTCGCCACAAAAGCTCACAAGCTCACAAGCTCAAAAGCATCCCGGTCGATCAACCGATTTGCTCTTGAAATTGAAACTGATTCGAGGCATTCCCTTAACCCACGCCGTGCCCAATTCCCGGGGTGGGAGCTTGCTCGCGAAGGCGTCGGTACATTCATATCAATGCCAGCAGACTCACCGCCATCGCGAGCAAGCTCGCTCCCACAAGGTATTGCGGTGTAATCAGACAATCGGCAATAAAAAACGCCGCTTGGCCTTTCCAGGACGAGCGGCGTTTTTTTACGCGTGGCGCGGGTGAAGATTACTCTTCGAGGCTACCCATGGCGGTGGTGTTGAAGCCGCCGTCCACGTACATGATTTCACCGCTGATGCCCGACGCCAGGTCCGAGCACAGGAAGGCGCCGGCGTTGCCGACTTCTTCGATGGTGACGTTGCGACGCAGCGGGGTTTGCGCTTCGTTGGCGGCCAGCATCTTGCGGAAGTTCTTGATGCCGGAAGCGGCGAGGGTGCGGATCGGACCTGCCGATACGCAGTTGACGCGGGTGCCGTCCGGGCCCAGGGAGCCGGCCAGGTAACGTACGCCGGCTTCCAGGGAGGCCTTGGCCATGCCCATGACGTTGTAGTTCGGCATGGTGCGCTCGGCGCCCAGGTACGACAGGGTCAGCAGGCTGCCGTTGCGGCCTTTCATCATTTCGCGACCGGCCTTGGCCAGGGCCACGAAGCTGTAGGCGCTGATGTCGTGGGCAATGCGGAAACCTTCGCGGGTGGTGGCTTCGGTGAAGTCGCCGTCCAGTTGGTCGCCCGGGGCGAAGCCCACGGAGTGCACGATGCAGTCCAGGCCATCCCACTTCTTGCTCAGTTCTTCGAAGACCTTGGCGATTTCTTCGTCGCTGGCCACGTCGCACGGGAAGCACAGCTCAGGGCTCGAGCCCCAGCCTTGTGCGAATTCTTCGACACGACCCTTGAGTTTGTCGTTCTGATAAGTGAAGGCAAGCTCAGCGCCCTCGCGATGCATGGCGGCGGCGATGCCGGATGCGATGGACAGCTTGCTGGCGACACCGACGATCAGTACGCGCTTACCGGCGAGAAAACCCATGTGTTGCTCCTCTTTCAGGTTATTCGGCAGTTGTTGGGGCCAGGAAGGCGGCCTCCAGCAACTGCTGTGTATAGGGGTGCTGCGGCGCGGCGAATATGCTGCGGGCATCACCTTGTTCGACCACTTGGCCATGCTTGACCACCATCAACTGGTGGCTCAGCGCTTTGACGACAGCCAGGTCATGGCTGATAAACAGGTACGTCAGGTTGTACTTGGTTTGCAACGACCGCAACAGCTCCACCACTTGGCGTTGCACGGTACGGTCCAGGGCCGACGTCGGTTCATCCAGCAGAATCAACGCCGGCTTGAGCACCAGGGCCCGGGCAATGGCGATACGCTGCCGTTGCCCTCCGGAAAATTCATGGGGGTAGCGGTTCCGGGTTTCCGGGTCCAGGCCTACCTCCTTCAATGCCGCGATTATCGCTTGTTCTTGTTCGGCTTCGGTGCCGATCTTGTGGATCCGCAGGCCTTCGCCGACGATCTGGCTTACACACATCCGTGGGCTCAGGCTGCCAAACGGGTCCTGAAACACCACTTGCATCTCCCGGCGTAGCGGCCGGACTTGTTGCTGCGTCAGGCTGTCCAGCTGCTTGCCTTCGAAGCGGATCCCGCCCTGGCTGCCGATCAATCGCAGGATTGCCAGCCCCAGGGTGGATTTGCCGGAACCGCTTTCGCCGACGATACCCAGGGTCTGGCCCTGGGGCAGGCTGAAGCGGATACCGTCCACGGCCTTGATGTAGTCTACCGTGCGCTTGAACAAACCTTTCTTGATCGGGAACCAGACTTTCAGGTCCTCGACCTGCAACAGCGGCGGGCCGACGACGTTACTCGCCGGGGTGCCGCTGGGTTCGGCGCCCAGCAGTTCCCGAGTGTACGGATGCTGCGGTGCGCGGAACAACTCTTCGCACGATGCCTGTTCGACGATGCAACCGCGCTGCATGACACATACGCGATGCGCAATTCTTCGCACCAGGTTCAAATCGTGGCTGATCAGCAGCAGCGACATGCCCAATCGCGCCTGCAATTGCTTGAGTAATTCGAGGATTTTCAGCTGGACGGTGACATCCAGCGCGGTGGTCGGCTCGTCGGCGATCAGCAGTTCCGGCTCGTTGGCCAGGGCCATGGCGATCATCACCCGCTGGCGCTGGCCGCCGGACAGCTCGTGGGGCAGGGCTTTGAGGCGCTTGTGGGGCTCGGGAATGCCGACCAGTTCCAGCAACTCGAGGGTCCGGTGGGTCGCGACCTTGCCGCTCAGGCCCTTGTGGATGCCGAGCACTTCATTGATCTGTTTTTCAATGGAGTGCAGCGGGTTGAGGGATGTCATCGGCTCCTGGAAAATCATCGCGATCCGGTTGCCGCGGATATGACGGATGGTTTTTTCTTTCAAGCCCAGCAAATTCTGGCCGGCATACTGGATGGTCCCGGTGGGGTGATGGGCCAGCGGGTAGGGCAGCAATCGCAGGATCGAGTGGGCGGTGACTGATTTGCCCGAGCCGCTTTCACCCACCAGGGCCAGGGTTTCGCCGCGCTTGATATCGAAGCTGACCCCCTCGACCACACATTGGCGGCGTTCACCAACAATGAACTCTACCGCCAGGTCACGCACTTCGATCAGATTATCCTGGTTCATTTCATTTCCTCGGATCGAAGGCATCGCGAGCGGACTCGCCGATGAACACCAGCAGGCTCAGCATCACGGCCAGCACGGCGAACGCGCTGATGCCCAGCCACGGTGCCTGGAGGTTGGATTTGCCCTGGGCCACCAGCTCCCCCAGGGACGGTGCGCCGGGCGGCAGGCCAAAGCCGAGGAAATCCAGGGCGGTGAGGGTGCCAATGGCGCCGGTGAGGATGAACGGCATGAACGTCATGGTCGAGACCATGGCGTTGGGCAGGATGTGACGGAACATGATCGCGCCGTTCTGCATGCCCAGTGCCCGCGCCGCACGGACGTATTCCAGGTTGCGCCCGCGCAGGAATTCGGCACGGACCACATCCACCAGGCTCATCCAGGAAAACAGCAGCATGATGCCCAGCAGCCACCAGAAGTTGGGCTGGACGAAACTGGCCAGGATGATCAGCAGGTACAGCACCGGCAACCCGGACCAGATTTCCAGGAAGCGTTGGCCGGCCAGGTCTACCCAGCCGCCATAGAAGCCCTGCAGGGCGCCGGCGATCACGCCGATGATCGAGCTGAGCACGGTCAGCGTCAGGGCAAACAGTACCGAGATGCGGAAGCCATAGATGACCCGGGCCAGGACATCGCGGCCCTGGTCATCGGTGCCCAGCCAGTTCACGGAAGAGGGCGGTGCCGGGGCCGGGACCTTCAGGTCGTAGTTGATGCTCTGGTAGCTGAACGGAATCGGTGCCCACAGCACCCAGGCGTTCTTGGCCGCCAGCAGTTCACGGATGTACGGGCTCTTGTAGTTGGCTTCCAGCGGGAATTCGCCGCCGAACGTGGTTTCCGGGTAGCGCTTGATGGCCGGGAAGTACCAGCCGTCGTCGTAATGCACCACCAGCGGCTTGTCGTTGGCGATCAACTCGGCGCCCAGGCTCAGCCCGAACAGGATCAGGAACAGCCACAGCGACCACCAGCCACGCTTGTTGGCCTTGAACAGTTCGAAGCGCCGGCGATTGAGAGGGGACAGGTTCATCTCAATGCTCCCGGCTTTCGAAGTCGATGCGCGGATCGACAAAGGTGTAGGTCAAATCGCCGATCAGTTTCACCACCAGTCCCAGCAAGGTGAAGATGAACAGCGTGCCGAACACCACCGGGTAGTCGCGGTTGATCGCCGCTTCGAAACTCATCAGGCCCAGGCCGTCGAGGGAGAAGATCACTTCCACCAGCAGGGAGCCGGTAAAGAAGATCCCGATGAATGCCGAAGGGAAACCGGCGATCACCAGTAGCATGGCGTTGCGGAATACGTGGCCGTAGAGCACTCGATGACGGGTCAGGCCCTTGGCCTTGGCGGTGACCACGTATTGCTTGTTGATTTCGTCGAGGAAACTGTTCTTGGTCAGCAGGGTCATGGTGGCGAAGTTACCGATCACCAGGGCGGTCACGGGCAAGGCCAGGTGCCAGAAGTAATCGAGGATCTTGCCGCCCATGCTCAACTCGTCGAAGTTGTTGGAGGTCAGCCCGCGCAAGGGGAACCAGTCAAAATAGCTGCCGCCGGCAAACACCACGATCAGCAGGATGGCGAACAGGAATGACGGGATCGCGTAGCCGACGATGATGGCCGAGCTGGTCCAGACGTCGAAATGGCTGCCGTGCCGCGTGGCCTTGGCGATCCCCAGCGGGATCGACACCAGGTACATGATCAGCGTGCTCCACAACCCGAGGGAGATGGACACCGGCATTTTTTCCTTGATCAGGTCGATGACTTTGGCGTCGCGGAAGAAACTGTCGCCGAAGTCCAGGTGGGCGTAGTTCTTGATCATGATCCACAGGCGTTCGGGTGCCGACTTGTCAAAGCCGTACATGCGCTCGATTTCCTTGACCAGCGCCGGGTCCAGGCCTTGGGCGCCGCGGTAGGAGGAACCGGCCACCGACACTTCGGCACCGCCGCCGGCAATACGGCTGGTGGCGCCCTCGAAACCCTCGAGCTTGGCGATCATCTGTTCCACCGGCCCGCCGGGCGCGGCCTGGATAATGACGAAGTTGATCAGCAGAATGCCGAACAGGGTCGGGATGATCAGCAGCAGTCGCCGTAAAATGTAAGCCAGCATTTCGTTACTCCACGCTCGCAGGGACGGCGATTTGCTGCTCGATGACCTGCTTCTCTACTTCATCGGCCGGCTTGACCTCCGGCTTGACCCACCAGGTGGTAGTGCCGATGTCATAGGTCGGCGTGATTTTCGGATGGCCGATGTGGTTCCAGTAGGCCACGCGCCAGGTCTTGATGTGCCAGTTCGGGATCACGTAGTAGCCCCATTGCAAAACCCGATCCAGCGCACGGGCGTGAGCTACCAGGCTCTTGCGCGAATCGGCGTTGATCAGTTGTTCCACCAACTGGTCAACGGCTGGATCCTTAAGGCCCATGGTGTTGCGGCTGCCGGGTTTGTCGGCGGCGGCCGACATCCAGAACTCGCGCTGTTCGTTACCCGGTGAGCTGGATTGCGGGAAGCTGCCCACCACCAGGTCAAAGTCCCGGGAGCGTACACGGTTGACGAATTGGGAGACGTCGACCCGACGGATGATCAGCTCGATGCCCAGGTCGCTCAGGTTGCGCTTGAACGGCAGCAGTATCCGCTCGAACTCGGTCTGGGCCAGCAAAAACTCCAGCACCACCGGTTTGCCTTGGGCATCGACCATCTTGTCGTCGACGATGCGCCAGCCGGCCTCTTGCAGCAATTGGTAGGCCTTGCGCTGCTGGTCGCGGATCATGCCGCTGCCGTCACACATCGACGGCTGGAAAGCGTCGGTGAAGACCTGTTCGGGAATCTTGCCGCGCAGGGGCTCGAGGATCTTCAGCTCGTCTTCACCGGGCAGCCCGGTGGCGGCCATCTCCGAATTCTCGAAATAGCTGCGGGTGCGGGCGTAGGCGCCGTTGAATAGCTGCTTGTTGGTCCACTCGAAGTCCAACAGCAGGCTCAAGGCCTTGCGCACCCGTACGTCCTGGAAGATCGGCCGGCGCAGGTTGTAGACAAAACCCTGCATGCCGGTGGGGTTGCCGTTGGGGATCTGTTCCTTGATCAATCGGCCTTCGGTCACGGCTGGGATGTTGTAGGCGTTGGCCCAGTTCTTGGCGGTCATTTCCAGCCAGAAATCAAACTGCCCGGCTTTCAAGGCCTCGACCGCGACGGTGTTGTCGCGGTAGTAGTCGGTCGCCAGTACGTCGAAATTATAAAAGCCGCGATTGACCGGCAGGTCCTTGCCCCAATAGTCCTTCACTCGCTCATAACGGATCGAGCGTCCGGCCTTCACTTCAGCGACCTTGTAGGGGCCGCTGCCCAGAGGGATCTCCAGATTGCCCTTGCTGAAGTCGCGCTCGGCCCACCAGTGTTTCGGCAATACCGGCAGTTGCCCGAGGATCAACGGCAGTTCACGATTATTGGTGTGCTTGAACTTGAACAAAACCTTGAGCGGGTCTTCGGCGATGACGTCGGCGACGTCGTTGTAATAGCCGCGAAACATCGGCGCGCCGTCCTTGGTCAGGGTCTGGAAGCTGAAGACCACGTCTTCGGCGCGTACCGGATGGCCGTCGTTGAAACGGGCTTCGGGGCGCAGGTAAAAGCGTACCCAGCCATTGTCCGGGGCTTTCTCGATTTTTTCGGCGATCAGGCCATATTCGGTGAACGGTTCGTCCAGGCCCTGCTTGGCCAGGGTGTCGTAGATCAAGCCGATGTCATCGGCCGGCACGCCTTTGCTGATGAATGGGTTGAGGCTGTCGAAGCCCCCAAAACCGCCCTGGCGGAAGATTCCGCCTTTGGGCGCGTCCGGGTTGACGTAGTCGAAATGCTTGAAGTTGGCCGGGTACTTCGGCGGCTCGTTGTACAAGGTCACGGCATGCTGCGGCGCGGCGCAGGCCAGCCCGGTGAATAACAGGCTGCTGGCCTGCAGGAGCAGGGCGCGTAAAGGCTTCATTGATCTTTCTCCGAAGATTTCAGCCACCATGCGCTCAGGCCCAGGGTGTAGGGCGGCGTGGTGACGAAGGCGAACCGGTTTCGATAAGCCAGGCGATGATAATTGAGATACCAGTTGGGAATGCAGTAATGCTGCCACAGCAGCACGCGATCCAAAGCCTTGCCGGCGGCGACCTGTTCGTCGCGGGTCTGGGCGGCGAGCAGCTTTTCCAGCAGATGGTCGACCACTGGGTTGGCGATCCCGGCGTAATTCTTGCTGCCCTTGACCCCGACCTGGCTGGAGTGGAAGTACTGCCATTGCTCGAGGCCCGGGCTGAGGGTCTGGCTCAAGGTCAACAGGATCATGTCGAAGTCGAACTGGTCAAGACGCTGCTTGTATTGGGCACGGTCCACCGTGCGCAGCCGGGCCTGGATGCCGATGCTGGCGAGGTTCTCGACGTAGGGCTGCAGGATGCGCTCCAGGTTCGGGTTCACCAGCAGGATTTCGAAGCTCAGGGGCTGGCTGTCGGCGTTCAGCAGGCGTTGGCCGTTGAGGTTCCAACCGGCTTGCTTCAATAACCCCAGGGCTTTACGCAGGGTTTCCCGGGGAATGCCGCGCCCGTCGGTCTTGGGCAAGCTGAAGGGTTCGGTGAGCAGTTTGGCCGGCAATTGTTCCCGGTACGGCTTGAGCAGCAGCCATTCATGGCCCACCGGCAGGCCAGTGGCGGAAAACTCGCTGTTGGGGTAATAACTGAGGGTGCGCTTGTAGGCGCCGCTGAACAGGGTGCGGTTGGTCCACTCGAAATCAAACATCAGCCCCAGGGCTTCACGTACCTTGACTTCGGCAAACGTGCCGCGCCGGGTGTTCATGAACAGGCCTTGGGTCTGGGTCGGGATCTGGTGGGGAATCTGCGCCTTGATTATGTCGCCGCGCTTGATCGCCGAAAAGTCATAGCCATTGGCCCAGTTCTTGGCCTGGTGTTCGATGTAGATGTCGAACTCGCCAGCCTTGAAGGCTTCGAAGGCAACTTCGCTGTCACGATAGAACTCCACGTCCATGCGGTCGTAGTTGTACTTGCCGCGATTGACCGGCAGGTCCTTGCCCCAGTAATCCTTGACTCGTTCGAACACCAGCTGGCGGCCTGGTTGCACTTTGGTGATGCGATATGGCCCGCTGCCCAGGGGCGGTTCGAAGGTCGTCGCCTTGAAATCACGGTCTTTCCAGTAATGCTGGGGCAACACCGGCAGTTCCCCCAGGCGCAGGATCAGCAGCGGATTGCCCGCGCGCTTGAAGACAAAGCGGATTCTCAGTGGGTTGAGAATGTCGACCCGTAGCACTTCCTGCAGGTTGGTGCGGTATTGCGGATGGCCTTCCTTGAGCAGCGTCCTGTAGGAGAACGCCACGTCATAGGCGGTAATGGGCACGCCATCGTGGAAGCGCGCTTCGGGGCGCAGGTTGAACACCACCCAGCTGCGGTCTTCGCTGTACTCCACCGACTGGGCGATCAGGCCGTAGCTCGACGTCGGTTCATCACCGGACGGTGCGTACTGGCCTGTGCCGACCATCAGTGGTTCGTTCAGCTCATTGATGCCGTATTGCAGGAAATTGGGCGTGGAAACCGGGCTGCTGCCCTTGAACGTGTAGGGATTGAGCGTATCGAAGGTGCCGAATGCCATGACTCGCAAGACACCGCCCTTGGGCGCTTGCGGGTTGACCCAGTCGAAGTGGGTGAATCTGGCCGGGTACTTGAGCGTGCCGAACTGCGCATAGCCATGGCTTTCGCTGATGGTTGCGCTGGCGGGAGAGCTCAAGGCCAGGCTGATCAGGAGCAAGAGGAGGGGACGTATCAAGTCTGAGATCCGATCCAGGCGGCTTGGGCTTTTATGGCCTGTACAGTAACAGCTTGTATGGGCAGGAAAAAGGCGGGGGCTCAAAGCTTCAGGGTTTGCTTGAACTGTGGCGAGGGAGCTTGCTCCCGCTGGGTTGCGAAGCAGCCCCAAAAGCAGCGACTCAATCCACCTGTCACACCGAGGTGCCAGATTCGGGGTCGCTTCGCAACCCAGCGGGAGCAAGCTCCCTCGCCACAGAGAGCCCTGCGGTCAGTGGGGGGAGTAGACCGTCAGCATCTGCCCAGGCTTGAGTGCCTTGCCCATCCGCGGGTTCCAGCGCTTGAGGTGCTGCATTTCCACGTTGAAGCGCTTGGCGACGACGTACAGCGAATCACCTTGCTTGACCTTGTATTGGGTCTGCTTCTTCTGGTCCTTGCTGTTGGCGGCCACCACGGTGCTGATGCGCTTGCCACGGGCCTTGCTGGCCTTGGCGTCCTGCATCACCAGGGTCTGGCCGACCTTGAGCTTGTTGCCACTGAGCTTGTTCCAGCGTTGCAGGTCCTTGGTCTGGACGTTGTTGGCCTTGGCGATCTGAGCCAGGTTGTCGCCGCGCTTGACGCGGTAGGTGCGCCTGGCACCTTCCACTTCGCTGTCGTCGGCGGATTCGAAAACCGGCTTGAGCGCGCGCTGGCTGATCAGCTCTTCCGGGCGCATGGTCGACAGGCTGGCGGTCAGCAACTGGGCCTTGGACGTGGGCACCAGCAGGTGCTGGGGGCCGTCGATGGTGGTGCGTTGCTTGAAGGCCGGGTTGAGCTGGAACAGCTCGTCTTCGTCGATGTTGGCCACCGCCGCGACCTTGGACAGGTCCATGCGCTGGTTGATCTCGACGACCTGGAAATAGGGTTCGTTGGCGATCGGGTTGAGGTTCACGCCATAAGCATCGGGCGAGAGCACCACCTGGGACAGCGCCAGCAACTTTGGCACATAGGCCTGGGTCTCGCTGGGCAGCGGCAGGTTCCAGTAGTCGGTGGGCAGGCCAAGCTTCTCGTTGCGCTCGATGGCGCGGCTGACCGTACCCTCGCCGGCGTTGTAGGCCGCCAGCGCCAGCAACCAGTCGCCGTTGAACATGTCGTGCAGGCGTGTCAGGTAGTCCAGGGCGGCTGTGGTGGAGGCGGTGATGTCGCGACGTCCGTCATAGAAGCGGGTCTGACGCAAGTTGAAGTAACGCCCCGTGGACGGGATGAATTGCCACAGGCCCACTGCGTTGGCCCGGGAATAGGCCATGGGGTTGTAGGCACTCTCGATCACCGGCAGCAACGCCAGTTCCAGCGGCATGTTGCGTTCTTCGAGGCGTTCGACGATGTAGTGGATGTACAGGCTGCCGCGCTCACCGGCGTTTTCCATGAAGGAAGGGTTGCTGGCGAACCACAGGCGTTGTTGCTCGATACGCGGGTTGACGCCGGCCGTTTCCTGCAACTGGAAGCCCTGGCGCATGCGCTCCCAGACGTCCTGGGGGACTTGAGGGCTGGGTTTCTCGGTGAGCCATACCGGCTTCTGTTTGGCGCGAGCGGCGATATTCGGTGTGTGCGCCGCGTCGGTCTGCGGCAGCTGGCTCGTGCTCTGGCAGCCCGCCAAGGTGGCGGACACAGCCACCGCGATGGCTTGAGCCAAGCGGGTCAATGTGTCTGACTGGACGGACCTGCGTATGGATGACGACATTGGCTGGAAGTAAGTTCCGGGCAAAAATGTCGGCCGATTCTAGGAAGCGCACCCCAACAGGTCAACCTTTCAGAATTTTTGTATCAATCGATAGCTGCCTTAGAACGTATCTTTCCAAGCCCTCAAGGCCGCAAAAACCTCACTCGGCGTCTGGTTTCGCTGGCCGTTCCGTTCGTCTGCTTTTTGTTTAACGGATGTTTCAGTCGTGCGCAGGAACGGATTGGTGAGTTTTTCCAGGGCCAGGGTCGAGGGCAGGGTCATGATGCCTTCGTTGCGTTGCCGGCTGACTTTTTCCAGGCGGGCAGCGACGTCCGGATTGCCGGGCTCCACGGCGGCCGCGAACTTCAGGTTGCTGAGGGTATATTCATGGGTGCAGTAGACCAGCGTATCTTCAGGCAGGGCGGCGAGGCGACTGAGCGAATGGTGCATTTGCGCAGGCGTGCCTTCGAAGAGCCGGCCGCAACCGGCGGCGAACAGGGTGTCGCCACAGAACAACAGGCCATGGTGGTAGTAGGCAATGTGCCCGAGGGTATGGCCAGGCACGGCGTAGACATCGAAGTCCCAGCCGAGCACGCTGACCTTGTCGTTGTCATGCAAGGCCTTGTCCCGCGCCGGGATGTTTTCGCTGGCCGGGCCGTAGACGGTGGCGTTCGTCGCATTCTTCAGCGCCTGGACGCCGCCGACATGATCATGGTGATGGTGGGTGATCAAGATGTCGCTCAGGACCCAGCCCGGATGGGTCTCGAGCCAGGCCTGCACCGGAGCGGCGTCACCCGGGTCGACCACGGCGCAGCGCAGGGTCGCGTGGTCCTGTAACAACCAGATGTAGTTATCGGTGAATGCGGGCAGGGCACTGATCTGTATCATCGTGGAATTCGCCAAGCGGAAAACAAAGGCGCATCTTAGAACTTCCTGACGCGTTGGAGAATGCAATGACCGATGAAGCGTTCGCTCAGGCTGATCCTGACTGGCTGGCGTTGATCAGCGCCGCCCGTGAATGGCTGTCCGGCCCTGTCGGGCAATTTTTGCTGGAAGAAGAACGGCGCATGCTCGAAGACGAGTTGGGCCGGTTCTTCGGCGGCTATCTGGTGCACTACGGCCCTTCGGCGCAAACGCCGCCGTCGGCACCGCAAGTCCAGCGCAACGTGCGCCTGGGAGCGCCGCTGCCCGGGGTGGAAATCGTCTGCGAGGAGCAGGCCTGGCCGTTGAGCGAACATGCCGCCGACGTGGTGGTCATGCAGCACGGCCTGGATTTCTGCCTGTCGCCCCACGGTCTGTTGCGTGAGGCCGCCAGCAGCGTGCGTCCCGGCGGCCATCTGTTGATCATCGGCATCAACCCCTGGAGCGCTTGGGGCTTGCGTCATGTGTTTGCCCACGATGCCTTGCGCCAGGCCCGCTGCATCTCGGCGTCGAGGGTCGGCGACTGGCTCAACCTGCTGGGCTTTGCGCTGGAGAAACGCCGCTTCGGGTGCTATCGTCCGCCGCTCGCGTCGCCCAAGTGGCAGGCGCGCCTGGCCGGCTGGGAGCGCAAGGCCGGTGACTGGCAGCTCTCCGGTGGTGGTTTCTACCTGCTGGTGGCACGCAAGATCGCGGTCGGTCTGCGCCCGGTGCGCCAGGCGCGACGCGAGCCGATGGGCAAGCTGATTCCTTTGCCAATGGCCAAGGTCAATCGTCGCCACATCGAGCCGTAACCTTTTTCAATGGTGCTTGCCGGCATTGGGCTGCGGGTGTTGTCGGGCCTGATCGGCGGGCCTTTGCATTTTTTCCTGGATAGATTGGCATGAGCGATAGCGTAGAACTCTTCACTGATGGCGCCTGCAAGGGCAACCCCGGTCCGGGCGGCTGGGGCGCGTTGCTGGTGTGCAAGGGCGTGGAGAAGGAGCTCTGGGGCGGCGAAGCCAATACCACCAACAATCGCATGGAACTGATGGGCGCCATCCGTGGCCTGGAAGAGCTCAAGCGGCCCTGCGATGTGCTGTTGGTGACCGACTCCCAGTACGTCATGAAAGGCATCAACGAATGGATGGCGAACTGGAAGAAACGCGGCTGGAAGACGGCGGCGAAGGAACCGGTAAAAAACGCCGACCTCTGGAAGCTGCTGGATGAACAGGTCAACCGCCACAACGTCACCTGGAAATGGGTGCGCGGCCACATCGGCCACCACGGCAACGAACGGGCCGACCAGCTGGCCAATCGTGGGGTGGATGAGGTGCGGGGCTACAAGCAGGCTTGATAGAGACGTTGTCAGAATCTGGACAGGATGACACCTGTGGCGAGGGAGCTTGCTCCCGCTGGACTGCGAAGCAGGCCCCTTCGGGCGGTCGCTGCGCAACCGAGCGGGAGCAAGCTCCCTCGCCACAGGTGCGGCACCGCGTTCCGTGAGCGTGTTAAGATCCGCGCTTTTGCAAGACTGCCCGCTGAGAGCTGAACACTGATGGCCAACAGATCTGTAGTACTGGATACCGAAACCACCGGCATGCCGGTGACCGATGGTCACCGGATTATTGAAATCGGTTGTGTCGAGCTGATCGGCCGGCGCCTGACCGGTCGCC
The DNA here is from genome assembly GCF_036961705.1 of Pseudomonas sp. 3JA. NCBI lineage: Bacteria > Pseudomonadati > Pseudomonadota > Gammaproteobacteria > Pseudomonadales > Pseudomonadaceae > Pseudomonas > Pseudomonas sp. 3JA. The sequence goes on along the minus strand of NZ_JBAMDJ010000004.1, from coordinate 229,656 downwards.
ATTTCCACGTTTACCTGCAACCGGACCGCGAAAGCGACGAAGGCGCCATTGGCGTGCACGGCATCACCAACGAATTTCTGGTGGGCAAGCCGCGTTTCGCCGAAGTGGCCGACGAGTTCTTCGAATTCATCCAGGGCGCGCAGTTGATCATCCACAACGCGGCGTTCGACGTCGGGTTCATCAACAACGAATTTGCCCTGATGGGCCAGCACGACCGGGCTGACATTACCCGGCATTGCACCATCCTCGACACCCTGATGATGGCCAGGGAACGTCACCCTGGGCAGCGCAACAGCCTCGACGCCTTGTGCAAGCGCTATGGCGTCGACAACTCCGGTCGTGAACTGCACGGCGCCTTGCTCGACTCCGAGATCCTGGCCGACGTCTACCTGACCATGACCGGCGGCCAGACCAGCCTGTCCCTGGCCGGTAACGCCTCGGACGGCAACGGTACCGGCGAAGGCTCCGGCAACCAGGCCACGGAGATCCGGCGTTTGCCCGCTGACCGCCAGCCATCGCGGATTATCCGCGCCAGCGAACGCGACCTGGCCGAACATGCCGCGCGTCTGGAAGCCATCGCCAAGTCTGCAGGCGCTCCGGCATTGTGGACGCAGTTGGCCGAGGCACAGGCCGCCACGCACTGATGAAACCCTGTGAGAGCCATGCTGTTCATTCAAGGTAAGTAAAGAGCCTGTGGCGAGGGAGCTTGCTCCCGCTGGGTTGCGTAGCAGCCCCTTTTTGTGAGCGCTTCGCACTCAAGCGGGAGCAAGCTCCCTCGCCACAATGATCCAGGCAATCCTTGTGTGAGCTACTGCATCCATCGTTCATTTCTCGCCACAATCGCCACGACCTTCTACCCTGAGGTAACGGGCAGGCTACGGATCCCGCTTGATGTGTGAAGAATTGAAAGACAAGGGCAATGGATGGCACCACGCCGTTGGTTGTCTCAAGGAATGAGGACCTTCCCCAGTATGCAACCGGTCATGAATCCCAAGCACCCCGGGTTGTCGGTGCGCGTCGTCGATGACGGCTTTGCCGCTTATATCTGGGGCAGTGACTTCAGCTTCGAAGTCAGCGACTACGCGACGGCGCAGATCGGCCGGCCCGTCAGCCAATGGCCGGTGACGCCCATTGTTCCCTATCGCAAGTGCTATGGCATCGATCCCGAGGAATTCAGCAGCTTCCGCAATGCCCCGGACAGCGAGATTTTCATGGCCTATCTCGACGACCAGCCGGTAGGGCACCTAGTCATCAGTACCAACTGGAACGGCTACGCCCACATCGACGAGTTGGCGGTGCACGCCCCGGCCCGTCGCCACGGGGTGGCCAAGGCATTGCTCGATGTCGCCCAGTTCTGGAGCCGCAAGAAAAAACTGCCGGGCATCATGCTCGAAACCCAGAACAACAATCTGGGTGCATGCCGGCTCTATGAACGTTGCGGCTACGTGCTCGGTGGTATCGATCACTTGCGCTATCGCGGCATTGACCGACATACCGCCGAAGTGGCGTTGTTCTGGTACCGGTTGTTCGACGATCCGCTGGGCATGTCGATCAGTGGCTCAGCAACGCCTCGGCTTGTTCCGTAACCCGTTCCAGCAGCGATTGGACAGCGGGTGAGGGCGGCGTGCCGTTCAGGCTCAAGGCATAGAGGCTAATCGCAATGGCGGGCGATACCGGGCAGACGTCCAGGCCACTGCCCTTGGCACCCGAGGCAGTGAACGGGTCGACGATGGCAAGGCCTTCGCCGGCCTCGACCATCGCGCGCATCATCTGATGGGTCTGGACGCGGATCTGGATCATCGGCGCCGGACGCAGCGCCGCCAGTTTATGCTCGAACGCCGGGCTCAGCGGGTCATGGCCATCCAGGCCTACCAACGGCTGGCCTGCTAGGTCCTGGAGCGAAATGTATTTCTGTCGTGGTTGCAGCCAGCCGTGAGGTGCCAGCAATTGCAGTTTGCCCTGGGCGATCATCTGGCAATGGATGTCGGGGTGTTCGGGGTCGTGCAAGCTCAGGCCCAGGTCACTTTCACGCAACAGCAGGCTGTGGACGATGTCGCGGGTCGGTTGGCTGAGCAGGGTGCAGGGCGCATCCGGATGGCGGCGACGCAGGGCGGCGATGCTCTGGGGCAACAACTGCTGGGCCAGCGGCGGGGTGCAGATAATGCGCAAGGGTGGCGCCTGATAGTGTTTCAGGCTGCTGGCCAGGCGCTGCACCGGTTCGAGGGTGTCGTACACCCGCGTGATGCCGTCGCGCAGTTCAAGGGTTTCCCGGGTGGCCTGCAGGCGCCCGCGCACGCTGGCAAACAGCATGAAGCCCAACTGGGCCTCGGCATCGCGCAGAATCGCCTCGACCTCCGCCACCGGCAGTTGCAGCCATTCGGCCGCCGTGCCGAGGTGACCGGTCTGCAGCAGCGCCTGGATCACTTCGATGTGGCGTAAACGCATGCAAGAAGTCCATGTTCGGCGGGTGAGCCATTGAGTGGCTGAATCCTAACCCAAGTCCGGGCATGACTTCTGCACATAACAACCGTTATGAGGCGATTTGTGTTTCGGGTTCGCGTGTCAGTTCAACGCCCGACTGCACCAGCATAAACTTGTCTTTGTCGAGTTTGGTCACTCGATCACCAATAGCCAGTCTATAGGTGATGACAGGCTCCTTGCCGTTTCCGTCGGGCGACGGGTTAGATTCCTGGAATTCATGCACCGAATAGACGCGACCTTCGGCGTCCCGCGCATGAAATTGGTCGACAAGTACTGCTGCCATTGCTTAGAACCTCTGGAAATAGATCACTCGATTTGCGGTTCTGTAGACCCCGGTCAAGCGCGGTAAGTTTTCCTACATGAAAAAAATAGTCCAGTCGGCCGGTTTTCGTCGCTCCGCTGGTCCAATTGTGACCCCCGATCATCTATAACTACAGGCTCCTTTGAACCCATAGTCGAGAAGCCTCTCATGAGTAATGTCTACACAGTGGCTGTTTTGGTGGGCAGCCTGCGCAAGGCATCGATCAATCGCAAAGTCGCGCTGGCCCTGGCTGACCTGGCGCCGGCCAACCTGAAGCTGAGCATCATCGAAATCGGCGACTTGCCTCTCTATAACGAAGACATCGATGTGACGCCGCCGGCAGCCTACACCACATTCCGTCAGCAAGTGGGCGCAGCCGACGCATTGCTGTTCGTCACGCCTGAATACAACCGCTCGGTGCCGGCTCCGCTGAAGAATGCCATCGACGTCGGCTCGCGCCCCTATGGCAAGAGCTGCCTGAGTGGCAAGCCGGGCGCGGTGATCAGCGCATCGCCGGGCGCCATCGGTGGTTTTGGTGCCAACCATCATTTGCGCCAGTCCCTGGTGTTCCTCAATGTGCCTTGCATGCAGCAACCGGAAGCCTACCTGAGCGGCGCCGGGACGGCGTTCGACGAGGCAGGCAATCTCTCGGAGTCCGTGCGGCCGTTCCTGCAGACATTCATCGATGCCTATGGCAAGTGGGTCGAGCAGCACAAGAAGGTCTGATGTTCCGAGGCTCCAGATAACCCCGTGGCGAGGGAGCTTGCTCCCGCTCGGTTGCGCAGCAACCGCCCGAAGGGGCCTGCTTCGCAGTCCAGCGGGAGCAAGCTCCCTCGCCACAGGTGCAACTTCAAATCCCCGCTTTACTGGATATTCGAATTTCCATATATTCGCCCCTTCGTACCTCCAGGCCGTCCTTAGCCATGTCTGATTCCCACAATCCCGTCGATGTCTTCAAGGCGCTGGCCGACGACACCCGTACGCGCATTGCGCTGCTGGTGGCCCGTGAAGGCGAGTTGTGTGTCTGTGAACTCACCGCCGCGCTGGACCTGAGCCAGCCGAAGATCTCCCGGCACCTGGCGCAGTTGCGTAACGCCGGCTTGCTCAGCGATCGGCGCCAGGGGCAATGGGTCTACTACCGTCTGCATCCGCAGTTGCCGGCCTGGGTCAGCAATTTGCTGGAGCAGGCGTTGGCAGCCAACACAGCGTGGCTGATGGCGGATGTCGAGCGTTTGGGTGCCATGGCTGATCGTCCGGTGGCGCGTTGCTGCTGATTTCGTCTTTTCAATCCTCCTTCCAAGGCTGTTGCGCATGCTGATCGCGTCATTGATTTTCCTGCTGACCATTACGTTGGTGATCTGGCAGCCCAAGGGGCTTGGCGTCGGCTGGAGCGCGACGCTCGGCGCGCTGCTGGCGTTGTTGAGCGGGGTGGTGCAGGTCGGTGACATTGCGCTGGTCTGGCAGATTATCTGGAACGCCACCGGTACGTTTGTCGCGCTGATCATCATCAGTCTGTTGCTGGACGAGGCGGGATTCTTCGCCTGGGCAGCGCTGCATGTGGCCCGGTGGGGACGAGGCAGTGGACGCAAGCTGTTTGCCTTTATGGTGCTGTTGGGGGCACTGGTGTCGGCCCTGTTCGCCAATGACGGGGCGGCGTTGATCCTGACGCCCATCGTGATCTCGATGCTGCTGGCGCTGCGTTTTTCCCCGGCGGCGACCCTGGCATTCGTGATGGGCGCCGGTTTCATTGCCGACAGCGCGAGCCTGCCGCTGGTGGTGTCGAACCTGGTGAACATCGTCTCGGCGGACTTCTTCGGCATTGGCTTCAACCGCTACGCGGCGGTCATGGTGCCGGTGAACCTGGTCAGCGTGGCGGCCAGCCTGGCGATCTTGCTGTGGTTCTTTCGTCGCGACATCCCGGGTGACTACGACCCCGATCAACTGGACGATCCGGCGACGGCGATCCACGACAAGGCAACGTTTTATGCCGGCTGGGTGGTGTTGGTGATCCTGCTGCTGGGCTGCTTTGCGCTGGAGCCGCTGGGGATTCCCATCAGCGCGATCTCGGCGGTCTGCGCCGCGTTGCTGCTGGCTGTCGCGGCCCGCGGCCACAAGATTTCCACCCGCAAGGCGATGAAGGAAGCGCCCTGGCAGATCGTGATCTTCTCCCTCGGCATGTACCTGGTGGTCTATGGCCTGCGCAATGCCGGGCTGACTGGCTACCTGGCCCATTGGCTCGACGGCTTTGCCGAATATGGTGTGTGGGGGGCGGCCATGGGCACCGGCGTGCTGACGGCGTTGCTCTCGTCGGCCATGAACAATTTGCCGACGGTGCTGGTCGGCGCCTTGTCCATCGATGCCAGCCAGGCCACCGGGGTGGTGAAGGAGGCGATGATCTACGCCAACGTCATCGGCAGCGACCTGGGCCCGAAAATCACCCCGATCGGCAGCCTGGCGACTTTGCTGTGGTTGCATGTGCTGGAGCGCAAGAACATCCAGATCGGCTGGGGGTACTACTTCAAGGTCGGGATCGTGCTGACGGTGCCGGTGTTGCTGGTGACGTTGGCGGCGCTGGCGGTGCGGTTGTCCTTCTAGGCCAGACCGAATTGGCCTCATCGCGAGCTTGCTCGCGATGAGGCCCTGACAGGCAGTACAAGGCTCAGCCATTACCCGGCACATCCGGCCAAAGATCGGCCACCAGGAATAGCCGCTCAGCTTCTTCCCACTCGCCCTCGGCATTTTCAGTCAGGCGCACCATCAGTTGCGCCGGCGCCATCGGGTCGAGGGCCATTCGCCAGGCCTCCAGTTGCTCGGTGCTCCAGGTCTGCTCCGCCGGATAATGGGCCGGGGCCAACCAGGCGGCGCGGGGCAGGGGTTGCCAGCGCCCAGGTGGGCGCTGGGCGATGAATGCAGGCCAATCCCGCTGATGCAGCCAACTGCCCCGCAAATGCCGGGGGTGCGCACCGGTCGGTGGGTCGGCGTGGCCCGGCCAGGGGTAGAGCAGGTAGCCGCCGAGCCAGAGCTCGGAGCGGAATACCTCGAGACCGGTCGGCTCAATACCCAGTGCCGCCAGGGCCTCACGGCTTTCCGGGCGGGCCGAGATCGGCAACTGGTGTTCGCGCAGATGGGCCAGCTTGCGGTCAAGCCGGTCATGGCACCCCGGACCCAGCCATTGCGCGGCGTCCCGCCCGTTACCTTGTTGCGGGCCGAGGTACAACTTGATCGCCAGCTCCAGATGATGGATGCCGTCACGATCGCGCAGCAGCAGGTCCAGTTCGCCCAGGGTATGGCCTTCGTGGCGGATCGGCAGGTTCGCGGCAATCAGCTCGATGCCGGGAGCGTGCTGCACGGCGAACTGCCACAGCCTTTCGTAATACAGGCCCAGGCGTCGCGTCCGTCCCAGGGACAGGCAGTGCAGCAACGGGTAGCTGTCGCGGTCCAGTTGTCGCAGCCAGTGTTCCAGTCGATGGGGATCCTGCACCCAGTCACTGCCGGCCAGGGGATGGCGCTGGGGCCAGGGCGTGTCGATGAGCATCGGCGGGGCGATGATCGCCCACGCGAGGTCGCGCACTTCGGGATGGTGCAGGCGGCGGGGCAAGTCCAGCAATTCAGGGAACAGGATCATTTTGCGAGCATAGCGGCTATGCGGCCAATGCTGTCAATTCAGGAAGGTAAAGACCCTGTGGCAAGGGAGCTTGCTCCCGCTGGACTGCGAAGCAGGCCCCTTGGGGCGGTTGCTGCGCAACCGAGCGGGAGCAAGCTCCCTCGCCACGGTGAAGGCTTAAAGAATTTTGTCTATGGAGCGCTTTCGCCCATAATCGTGTTTTTCGCCCGCCGCAGACCCTCGCAGGAGCCTCATGGAGCAATTTCGCAATATCGGCATCATCGGTCGCCTGGGCAGTTCGCAGGTGTTGGACACCGTTCGCCGTCTCAAACGTTTCCTCCTGGAGCGACACCTGCATGTGATCCTCGAAGACACCATCGCCGAAGTCTTGCCGGGCCATGGCCTGCAGACGTCGTCGCGCAAGATGCTGGGCGAGGTCTGCGACATGGTCATCGTGGTCGGCGGCGACGGCAGCCTGCTGGGGGCCGCCCGGGCCCTGGCGCGGCACAACATCCCGGTGCTGGGGATCAACCGGGGCAGCCTGGGGTTCCTCACCGATATCCGCCCCGACGAGCTGGAAACCAAGGTCGCCGAGGTGCTGGACGGCCACTACCTGGTGGAAAACCGTTTCCTGCTGCAAGCCGAGGTCCGTCGTCACGCCGAGGCCATTGGCCAGGGCGATGCCCTCAATGACGTGGTGCTGCACCCCGGCAAGTCCACGCGCATGATCGAATTCGAGCTGTACATCGACGGCCAGTTCGTCTGCAGCCAGAAGGCCGACGGCCTGATCGTCGCGACCCCGACCGGTTCCACGGCCTATGCACTGTCGGCCGGCGGACCGATCATGCACCCCAAGCTCGACGCTATTGTGATTGTGCCCATGTACCCCCATACCTTGTCTGGGCGACCGATTGTGGTCGATGGCAACAGTGAGCTGAAAATCGTCGTGTCCAAGGATATGCAGATCTACCCGCAAGTGTCCTGTGACGGCCAGAACCATTTCACCTGCGCGCCGGGTGACACCATCACCGTCAGCAAAAAAGCGCAGAAGCTGCGCCTGATCCATCCGCTGGATCACAATTACTATGAAGTCTGCCGGACCAAACTCGGCTGGGGAAGTCGGTTGGGGGGTGGAGGCGACTGATGCTCGATCCTGCGCGCAGTTACGATTTGATCGGTGACGTGCACGGATGCGCCCTGACCCTGGAACACCTGCTGGACCGACTCGGTTACCACAAGCAGGGCGGGGTCTGGCGGCATCCGTCGCGCATGGCTGTGTTCCTGGGGGACATCATCGACCGTGGCCCGCGGATTCGCGAGGCGCTGCACATCGTCCACGACATGGTCGTGGCCGGCCAGGCGCTGTGCATCATGGGCAACCACGAATTCAATGCCCTGGGCTGGAGCACACCGGCATTGCCAGGCAGCGGCCAGCGCTACGTGCGCGAACACACGCCACGCCATGCCCGCCTGCTCAACGAGACCCTGACTCAGTTCGAGCAGCATCCCGGCGACTGGCATGACTTTCTCAAGTGGTTCTATGAGCTGCCGCTGTTTGTCGACGCCGGCCGGTTCCGGGTTGTGCATGCCTGTTGGGACTCCGGCCTGATCGAACCGCTGCGTGGCCTGTTCCCGGATGGTTGTGTCGACGAACATTTCCTCCAGGCCTCGGCGCAACCGGGCAGTTTTGCCTGCACGGTGTTCGATCGTTTGCTGCGCGGCACCGACATGCGTCTGCCCCATGGCCTGACGCTGACCGGTGGCGATGGCCTGACCCGTTCGTTTTTCCGCACCAAGTTCTGGGAAGACAACCCGCAGACCTACGGCGACATCGTCTTCCAGCCCGACGCCTTGCCGGAACCGGTGGCCCGTACGCCGCTGTCGCCGGATGAAAAAAACAACCTGCTGCGCTATGGCGTCCACGAACCGCTGTTGTTCGTCGGCCACTACTGGCGCAGCGGCAAACCCGCGCCGATCCGCCCGAACCTGGCCTGCCTGGATTACAGCGCGGTGCTCTACGGCAAGCTGGTCGCCTATCGCCTCGACCAGGAAACCCGCCTGGATCCGCACAAGTTCGTCTGGGTCGATGTCGAGCGGCCGGAGGTGCTGCAATGAGTGTCGTCGCGGTATTGCGCCTGCCCCTGGCAGCGGACTTGAGTGGCTTCGTCAAGCTGCTGCAACGCATGCAGGTACCCCATCGTGTCAGCGAAGAGGCCGGCGAGCAGGTGCTCTGGGTACCGGATGAAATCAGTGAGGATGTGCGTTCGTTGTACGCACGTTTTCCCGCCGGCGATCCCGATCAGCAGTTGGAGCTGCCCAACACGGGTGGCACTTCCCGGCGAGCGGGGTTCGTCCAGCAACTGACGCGCAGTCCAGTGACGGCCGTGGTGTTGTTGCTGAGCCTGATCGTCAGCGCGGTCACCCTGCTGGGGGAGAATCTTGAGATCCTGCGCTGGCTGACCTTCCTCGAGTTCCGCGTCGTTGGCGACTACATCCAGTTCACGCCGTTGGCCGATAGCCTGGCGGCGGGGCAGTGGTGGCGCCTGGTGACGCCGATGCTGATTCACTTTGGCTTTCTGCACATCGCCATGAATGGCATGTGGTACTGGGAACTGGGACGGCGGATCGAAGCGCGCCAGGGCGGCATCAACTTGTTGGGGCTGACGCTGCTGTTCAGCCTCGTCTCCAATTTTGCCCAGTACTTTTTCAGCGGCCCGACACTGTTCGGTGGGTTGTCGGGGGTGTTGTACGGCTTGCTGGGCCATTGCTGGATCTACCAACTGCTTGCACCGAACCCGGCCTATCACTTGCCCCGCGGGGTGTTGGTGATGATGCTGGTGTGGTTGCTGCTGTGCCTGTCCGGGCTGGTTTCGCTGATCGGTTTCGGTGAAATCGCCAATGCGGCTCACGTCGGCGGGCTGCTCGTCGGGTGCTTCACGGGGTTGTTGGGCGGGCTGTTCGCTCGCCGTAAAATGGCCCTTTGACCGGCACCTGTGCCTTTTGAGAATGCGCAATTGCGCGGAGAACCCATGGCTTCCTTCAACGAAATGATCCAGAACATCACTCCCGACATCTACCGGAGCCTGAAACTGGCGGTGGAAATCGGTAAATGGGCCGATGGCAACAAGCTCACCGCCGAGCAGCGCGAGCTGTCGCTGCAGGCGATGATCGCCTGGGAAATCCAGAACCTGCCCGAAGACGAGCGCACCGGTTACATGGGGGCGCAGGAATGCCATTCGAAGTCCACTGAAGTGCCGAATATCCTGTTCAAGTCGGACGCCATCCATTGATCGAGATTGGCCGCGGTGCAATCAGCAAGATGTCGGCGCGCCTTGACGGGCCGACCGTTCAATACGCCTTTCGTCTGGGCGATGTCGAGGTGCCGGTCAACCCGTTGATCGGCAGCACGGTGCGCCTGGAGTACCTCGGTGCGATCCACTGCACCCACTGTGGACGCCGGACCAAGACCAGCTTCAGCCAGGGATATTGTTACCCCTGCATGACCAAGCTGGCCCAGTGCGACCTGTGCATCATGAGCCCCGAGCGTTGCCATTACGAGGCGGGCACCTGCCGTGATCCGGCTTGGGGCGAGCAGTTCTGCATGACCGATCATGTGGTCTACCTGGCCAATTCCTCGGGCGTGAAGGTCGGCATCACCCGCGCCACGCAATTGCCGACCCGCTGGTTGGACCAGGGGGCAAGCCAGGCGCTGCCGATCCTGCGGGTCGCCACCCGCCAGCAGTCGGGGTTTGTCGAGGACCTGTTCCGCAGCCAGGTGGCGGACAAGACCAACTGGCGCGCCTTGCTCAAGGGCGACGCGGTGGCGGTGGACCTGCCGGCGATCCGTGACGCGCTGTTCGAAAGCTGCGCCCAGGGATTGCAGGGCTTGCAGGAACGATTTGGCCTGCAAGCGATCCAGACCATAGCGGACGTCGAACCCATCGAGATCCGTTATCCGGTGGAGCAATACCCGGCCAAGATCGTCAGCTTCAACCTGGACAAGAACCCGATTGCCGAAGGCACGCTGCTGGGAATCAAGGGCCAGTACCTGATTTTTGACACCGGCGTGATCAATATTCGTAAATACACGGCCTACCAGCTCGCCGTGCATCAGTAGAAGGATTCGACCCATGCGCACCGAACAGCCGAAGATGATTTACCTGAAGGACTATCAGGCCCCTGAATACCTGATCGATGAGACGCACCTGACCTTCGAGTTGTTCGAGGACCACAGCCTGGTCCATGCGCAACTGGTGATGCGCCGCAACCCCGAGCGTGGTGCCGGGCTGCCGCCGCTGGTGCTTGATGGCCAGCACCTGGAACTGCTCTCGCTCAAGCTCGACGACGCCGACCTGGGGCAGGGCGACTATCAGTTGGACGACAGCCACCTGACCCTGCACCCCAAGGCCCAGGCCTTCACGGTCGACACCTCCGTCCGGATCCACCCGGAAACCAACACCGCCCTGGAAGGCTTGTACAAGTCCGGCAGCATGTTCTGCACCCAGTGCGAGGCCGAAGGTTTCCGCAAGATCACCTATTACCTGGACCGCCCGGATGTGATGAGCAAGTTCACCACCACCGTGGTGGCCGAGCAGCACAGCTATCCGGTGCTGCTGTCCAACGGCAACCCGATTGCCAGCGGCCCGGGCGAAGACGGTCGGCACTGGGCGACCTGGGAAGACCCGTTCAAGAAGCCGGCCTACCTGTTTGCCCTGGTGGCCGGCGACCTGTGGTGCGTCGAGGACACCTTCACCACCCTGAGCGAGCGCAGCGTGGCGCTGCGTATCTATGTCGAGCCGGAAAACATCGACAAATGCCAGCACGCCATGACCAGCCTGAAGAAGTCGATGCGCTGGGACGAAGAGGTATACGGGCGTGAGTACGACCTGGACATCTTCATGATTGTCGCGGTCAACGATTTCAACATGGGCGCCATGGAGAACAAGGGCCTCAATATCTTCAACTCCAGCGCCGTGCTGGCCCGCGCCGAAACCGCCACCGATGCTGCGCACCAGCGGGTCGAGGCGATCGTGGCCCATGAATATTTCCACAACTGGTCGGGCAACCGCGTGACTTGCCGCGACTGGTTCCAACTGTCGCTCAAGGAAGGTTTCACGGTGTTCCGCGATGCCGGTTTCTCGGCTGACATGAACTCGGCCACGGTCAAGCGCATCCAGGACGTGGCGTACCTGCGCACCCACCAGTTCGCCGAAGACGCCGGTCCCATGGCGCACCCGGTGCGTCCGGACAGTTTTATCGAAATTTCCAACTTCTACACCCTGACCGTGTACGAAAAGGGCTCGGAAGTGGTTGGCATGATCCACACCCTGTTGGGGCCGGAAGGTTTCCGCAAGGGCAGTGACCTGTACTTCGAACGCCACGACGGCCAGGCCGTGACCTGTGACGACTTCATCAAGGCCATGGAAGATGCCAACGGCGTCGACCTGGCCCAGTTCAAGCGCTGGTACAGCCAGGCCGGTACACCACGGCTGGCGGTGAGCGAGTCTTATGACGCCGCCGCCAAGACCTACAGCCTGACCTTCCGCCAGAGTTGCCCGCCGACCCCGGACAAGATGGAAAAGCTGCCGTTCGTGATTCCCGTGGAGCTCGGCCTGCTGGACAGCAAGGGGGCTGAAATCCCTCTGCGCCTGGTCGGTGAAGCCGTGGCAGACGGCACGTCCCGAGTGATCTCGGTGACCGAAGCCCAGCAGACCTTCACTTTCCTCGATGTCGCCGAACAGCCGCTGCCTTCGTTGCTGCGTGGTTTCTCGGCGCCAGTGAAGCTGAGCTTCCCGTACAACCGCGACCAGTTGATGTTCCTCATGCAGCACGACAGCGACGGCTTCAACCGCTGGGATGCCGGCCAGCAGTTGTCGGTGCAGGTGTTGCAGGAATTGATTGCCCAGCATCAGCAGGGTGCCAGCCTGGCACTGGATCCGCGCCTGGTCAGTGCACTACGCAGCGTGCTGTCGGACGAGTCCCTGGACCAGGCCATGGTCGCCGAAATGCTCTCGCTACCAAGCGAGGCCTACCTGACGGAAATTAGCGAAGTGGCTGACGTCGAGGCGATCCATGCCGCCCGTGACTTCGCCCGTCAGCAGTTGGCCGAGAACCTGTTTGAAGCCCTGTGGCTGCGTTACGCAGCCAACCGCGACCTGTCGAAGAAAACGCCTTACGTGGCTGAGGCCGAGCATTTCGCCCGTCGCGCGTTGCAGAACATCGCGCTGTCGTACCTGATGCTCACCGGCAAGCCTGAGGTGCTGAGTGCGACTTTGGAGCAGTTCGACACCGCCGACAACATGACCGAGCGCCTGACTGCGCTGGCGGTGCTGGTCAATTCGCCATTCGAAGCCGAGAAGGCCAAGGCCCTGGAAGTCTTTGCGGAAAACTTCAAGGGCAACCCATTGGTCATGGACCAATGGTTCAGCGTCCAGGCTGGCAGCCCGTTGCCGGGTGGCCTGGCGCGGGTCAAGGCCTTGATGGAGCACCCGGCGTTCAATATCAAGAACCCGAACAAGGTGCGGGCGCTGGTCGGCGCCTTTGCCGGGCAGAACCTGATCAACTTCCACGCCGCCGACGGTTCGGGTTATCGCTTCCTGGCGGACCTGGTCATTCAGCTCAATGGCTTCAACCCGCAAATCGCTTCGCGGCAGTTGGCACCGTTGACCCGCTGGCGCAAATACGACAGCGCCCGCCAGGCGTTGATGAAAGGCGAACTGGAACGCATCCTGGCGTCCGGCGGGCTGTCGGCCGATGTGTTCGAAGTGGTGAGCAAGAGCCTGGCATAAACCGGCACTGCCTTACCTTTGTGGCGAGGGAGCTTGCTCCCGCTGGCCTGCGAAGCAGGCCTGATCCTGGTTCCCTTTCGCTGCGAATGGCGGGTGGACCAAGCTCAGGGAGTCCTTCGGCCTCCAGCGGGAGCAAGCTCCCTCGCCACATTCATCACCCTCACGAATGTCTTCTTATTCGCCGTTGGCCTATATCCCCCTGGTTAACAAAAGATAACGCGGCGTCGATTGTCAGACCTTTCGAAAGCCCGATAGGATAGGTCAGCTTCCGAAGTGGCTCTAGATTGCAGGTTTCAGGACTATGCTCCAGGACTGGCAACCATCCAGAGCCTGCTTACGGCGCCCTGAAAGGTTGAATGACCTAACAATAATAATGGGGGAAAGGTCTATGAATGAGCCTGTCATGGCTGTGGGCCGCAGCCGGCCGCCGATGCTGCGCAGAGTGGCGTTGCTGGCTTCGGCGCTCTCGCTGCTGGGCTCTGCGGTGTTGTCGGCACCGGTGATGGCTGTTGCGGCGTCGACGTCCGATGTCATCTATTCCGTCGAATCGGCCAAGGCCAGCAAAACCCTGATGCTCGATGTGGTCCACGCCGGCCAGCGCCTGGTGGCGGTCGGTGATCGGGGGCACATTGTCTATTCAGACGATCAGGGCAAGTCCTGGACCCAGGCCAAGGTGCCGACTCGTCAACTGCTCACGGCGGTATTTTTCGTCGATGACAAACACGGCTGGGCCGTGGGGCACGACGCGCAGATCCTCGCCAGCGATGACGGTGGCAGCACCTGGACCAAGCAATTCGAAGACCTTACCCGCGAAGCACCGCTGCTGGACGTCTGGTTCAAGGATGCCAACAACGGTTTCGCCGTGGGTGCCTACGGCGCACTGCTGGAAACCACCGACGGCGGCAAGCACTGGGAAGACGCCAGCGACCGCCTCGAAAACGAAGACCAGTTCCACCTCAATGCGATAGCCGCCGTGAAAGATGCCGGGCTGTTCATTGTCGGCGAGGCTGGCAGCATGTTCCGTTCCGCCGACTGGGGCCAGACCTGGGAAAAGGTCGAAGGCCCTTATGAAGGCTCGCTGTTCGGGGTCATCGGCACCGCCCGGCCTTCGACGCTGCTGGCCTATGGCTTGCGCGGCAACCTTTATCGTTCCACTGACTTCGGCGGCACTTGGGATCAGATCGAGCTCAAGGCCGCGCGCGGTGCCCTGGAGTTCGGCCTGTCAGGCGCCACGCTGCTGGCGGATGGTTCCATCGTGATTGTCGGCAACGGCGGCAGCGTCGTGCGCAGCACCGACGACGGCGAGACCTTCAGCGTGTTCAATCGCCCGGATCGAATTTCCGTGGCAGCCGTCACGACCGCCGGCAACGGCAACCTGATCCTGGCGGGGCAAGGCGGCGTACGCGCCACCACGTCCACCGGCGCCGAACTGAGCAAATGAGTCACGCCTGCAAGACGGGCACAAAAACAAGAAGGCGGACCCCATGAGCAGTCATCACCAAGACAAGGCGACGTTTCTCGAACGCCTGATTTTCAACAACCGCCCGGCAGTGATCATCATTTGCCTGCTGGTCAGCATTTTCCTGTTCTGGCAGGCCACGCTGATCCGGCCGTCCACCAGTTTCGAAAAAATGATCCCCCTCGAGCACCCCTTCATCCAGAAGATGCTTGAGCATCGCAATGACCTGGCGAACCTGGGCAACACGGTGCGCATTTCCGTGGAGGCCACCAACGGCGATATTTTCTCCAAGGAATACATGGAGACCCTGCGCCAGATCCATGACGAAGTCTTCTACATCTCCGGCGTCGATCGTTCCGGACTGAAGTCGTTGTGGAGCCCAAGCGTGCGCTGGACCGAAGTGACGGAGGAGGGCTTCGCTGGCGGTGAGGTGATTCCCCAGAGCTATAACGGTTCGGCCGACAGCCTCGACCTGCTGCGCAACAATGTGCTCAAGTCCGGCCAGGTCGGGCGCCTGGTGGCCAACGATTTCAAGTCGAGCATCATCGACATCCCGCTGCTGGAGTCCTATCCCGACCCGCAGGACCAAGGCAAATTGCTCGCCCTCGACTACCGGAAATTTTCCCACGAGCTTGAAGACAAGATCCGCAACAAGTTCGAAGCCCAGAACCCCAACGTGCAGATCCATATCGTCGGTTTCGCCAAGAAAGTCGGCGACCTGATCGATGGCCTGGTCATGGTGGTGCTGTTCTTCGGCGTGGCCTTCGTCATCACCCTGATCCTGCTTTACTGGTTCACCAACTGCATGCGCAGTACCGTTGCGGTGTTGACCACCACCCTGGTGGCCGTGGTCTGGCAACTGGGGCTGATGCATGCGGCCGGTTTCGGCCTCGATCCGTACTCGATGCTGGTGCCATTCCTGATCTTCGCCATCGGCATTTCCCATGGCGTGCAGAAAATCAACGGCATCGCCTTGCAGTCCAGCGAGGCGGACAACGCCCTGACAGCGGCGCGGCGCACCTTCCGGCAATTGTTCCTGCCGGGAATGATCGCGATCCTGGCGGACGCCGTCGGCTTCATCACCTTGCTGATCATCGACATCGGCGTGATCCGCGAACTGGCCATTGGCGCCTCCATCGGCGTGGCGGTGATTGTGTTCACCAACCTGATCCTGCTGCCGGTGGCGATCTCCTACGCCGGCATCAGCAAGCGTGCGGTCGAGCGCAGCAAGAAAGACGCGACCCGTGAGCATCCGTTCTGGCGCCTGTTGTCGAATTTCGCCAGCGCCAAAGTCGCCCCGGTGTCCATTGCCCTGGCCCTGATCGCCTTCGGCGGCGGCCTCTGGTACAGCCAGAACCTGAAGATCGGCGACCTGGACCAGGGGGCGCCGGAACTGCGTCCGGACTCGCGCTACAACCAGGACAACAACTTCATCATCAGCAATTACTCCACCAGCTCCGACGTACTGGTGGTGATGGTCAAGACCAAGGCCGAAGGCTGCTCGCGCTATGAAGCCATGGCCCCCATCGATGAGCTGATGTGGAAGATGCAGAACACCGAGGGCGTGCAGTCGGCGATTTCCCTGGTGACCGTGTCCAAGCAAATGATCAAGGGCATGAACGAGGGCAACCTGAAATGGGAGACCTTGTCGCGCAACCCTGACGTGCTGAACAACTCCATTGCCCGGGCCGATGGCCTGTACAACAACAGCTGCTCCCTGGCGCCGGTGCTGGTGTTCCTCAACGACCACAAGGCCGAGACGTTGGACCGGGCGGTGAAGGCGGTGCAGGACTTCGCCAAGGACAACAACCGCGACGGCCTGGAGTTCATCCTTGCCGCCGGTAACGCGGGTATTGAAGCGGCCACCAATGAAGTGATCAAGGCGTCGGAACTGACCATCCTGGTCCTGGTGTACATCTGCGTGGCGACCATGTGCATGATCACCTTCCGTTCCTGGGCGGCGACGTTGTGCATCGTGCTGCCGCTGGTGCTGACCTCGGTGCTGGGCAACGCCCTGATGGCATTCATGGGCATCGGCGTGAAGGTCGCGACCTTGCCAGTGGTGGCACTGGGCGTGGGCATCGGCGTGGACTACGGCATCTACATCTACAGCCGCCTGGAAAGTTTCCTGCGGGCCGGGTTGCCGTTGCAGGAGGCTTACTACCAGACACTGAAATCCACCGGCAAGGCGGTGCTGTTCACCGGTTTGTGCCTGGCCATTGGTGTGTGCACCTGGATCTTCTCGGCCATCAAGTTCCAGGCGGACATGGGGTTGATGCTGACGTTCATGCTGCTGTGGAACATGTTCGGCGCGCTGTGGTTGCTGCCGGCGCTGGCACGCTTCCTGATCAAGCCGGAGAAACTGGCGGGGCAGAAGGGCAATTCGTTGTTTGCCCACTGACTGCCGGCTGAATGGCAATGCTGCAACCTTGAGACTATCCGCTCAAGGGGCTTGGAATGATCTGTGGCGAGGGAGCTTGCTCCCGCTGGGCTGCGAAGCAGCCCCCAAACCAGGCGCCTCGGTGTAACGGGCTGAATGCTTCCAGGCTTTTTTGGGGCTGCTGCGCAGCCCAGCGGGAGCAAGCTCCCTCGCCACGGGGTTTGTGTTTGGCGATGGGCTGGGTGAATCAGGCAGTTCGATCCACTGGTCTCACGTGAGCAGCGTCTTGCCCTTTCACCGCGATCAGGGCGCCAACGGCAAGAATTTGCTTTGTGCCAACGGCCTGCCGATCTGTCCTCGATGCACATTCACCACTGCGTAAGGGCTTTTAGCCTTGGCCAGCATTGAATGGTAGTGCTCCTTGCGCTGTTCCTTGGTTTTCAAATGCGCGACGCTAAAGTCAGCCTTTGGCGTGTCGGCGGTTTCGTAATGAAAATGCGCGTACCAGAGCGGCCAGCCGTCCCGGTCATTGATGGCGTACTCCTGGAGGAAATCCTTGCGCTCTCCTTTCAAGGCTATGCGTTCGCCGAGCCTCGCGACTTGCACCAGGTTTTTCTCGAACAGGTAGCGAAGGTTGCTGTCGGTGGGAGGCAGTTTCAGACTCAATTCGGTGCGCAGTTCACTGCCTCGGGTGGTCAGACGCGAAACAGCGTTTGACAGCTGCTCGGTCAGTGTCTGATCGGCTGCGGTGCGCGGGTTTTTCGAGGCCGTGAAGGCTCTTTCGAGTTCTTCGGACAGTTTGCGGTAGCGACTCGCCTCATTGCTCAGGATTTCCTCGATTTCCTGAGGGAAGCGGCACTGGGTTTTATAGCGCTCGGCGTTCGCCAGACTGTTGTCCAGTTGCCCGAGCAGCTTTCGTGCATCGGCCTTGATCGCTTTGACCGAGCGTGTGCGGGGGGCCGGGGCCGGTCGTTGGACCTCGACGAGGTCCCAGACGTCGTCGTGTTGCGAATAGGTGGCGAGCAACTTGTCGTCGACTTCTGAGCGCAGCTCGACGACCTCGATCGGCAGCGACGTGCCAGCCGGCTTCAAGTCACCGATCAACACGCCGCTCTTGCGCGTCTTGATCACCTTTTTCTGCGGGCGTCCGGCCGCTGTCCTGCTGCGTTTGGGTGGGCGCTTGCGCGGCTCTGGCTCGGGCTTTATCTCGGCGGCCAGCTTCGTGGACGCCTCTTCATAAAGACCCTCGACCAGCCTGAACAGCCTGCCGAAATAGGACGTGTCCATGTCAGCGGCATTGAGGGCTTTCATGCCCTGCATGGCATCGAGTGCCGCGCCATAGTGTTCGACCAGGCTTTCCAAGACCTCGATCTGTTCCGATGGGGTCAGCTCGTAGGTGCTCAGGTCGGACTGGGAACGTGCCTGCTCCATCAACAGCTTGGTGACGCTGTGCAGGTTCTCGGGAAGATTGGAGTCGGGATCCTTGAATATCAGTGACGCCAGCGTAGGCAGTTGCAGGGCCTTGGTGGCCAATGCCGTTCGTTCACCCAATGGACGGTCCTGGGTCAGGCGTTCGAACACTTGCGCACCGGCGGCACCCAGGTTCAACAGCGCTTCCAGGTAACGATCCCTGAGTTCCAGCCAATAGATCGAGCGATCGTTGATGTCACTCAAGGCGTCCAGGTAGTTGAAATAGTCGAGAACGTTGCCAGCGACATTCGCTTGCAGGGTCGAATAATCTTGCGTGAATTGGCCATAGGCGGCGTCCAGCGCCGTCAGCTCGAATTCGTTGATCAAGAAGCCCTTGCGGGCGTTGTTGACCACGTTCTCCATCAAGGTACGAATGATGGCGGGGGGGAGATGCATATCGAGGCTGGCATATTCGGTCATGTTGTCCAGCAGCTTCAGATAGCTGTCAGTCTGCTCCTCAAGCAGCTTGTAGAACCGCGCCCGCTTGTCCGCGCGTTGCGCCTCGGTAAAGTTGCCTGCCTGGGTCCTGGTCATGACTTCCTGGGCGGTGTCCAGAGCGCGTTGCCGATCGACCTCGTCCTTGTAATAACTCTTCAGAAGCTCGCTCAGTTCGGCCGCGCGTTGGGTCTTGATGTCCCGCAGTTTGGCCAGGCGCTTGGGCGGCATGCCCCCACGCAGGCGCAGACGCAGGTCGATGGACCAGTTGCCGCGGGCATCCGCTTGCAATACGGGACCGTTCTGGGCCGGATCCCGCGGGGCGAGCGGGTTGACGATGATCGCGCTGCCGTCCGATTCCGGGGTCACCTGATACATTTTTCCATCCACCAGGGCGTGCCAGGTGTTTCGAATGACGTACAGGCCCGTGTAGGGGCCGTATTTTGTCGGCTCGGGCAGGGACGCCGGGCGGCTTACCTCAAAGCGCTGCAGGCGGGCGAGTTGCTCCGCTGTCAGCCGGCGGCGGGCGCTGGCGAAACTGAGGTCAAGGCTTGCGCCGCTGTCCCCGAAGCGTTCCCCTGGTAAGGCCACCGACCCTTCATGAATGCTCGGCGGCGCGGGTGCGGGCCACTGCTCCGGGATGATGCGCGGCGCGGGAGGGCGCATCGCCTGTTCCTTGAGCGATTCGGGCAAGGGGGCATGAGGCGGCGCACTGATGGAGGGGAATTGAATCAGGAGCATGCCGAGGTTGAGCAGCAGATCGACGGCGGCGAGTTCTCGCGTCACCGCGTCTTCGCTGCTCAGCGACGGAATGTCCTGACTGGCGCTGGCCATCAGGTTCCATAGCCAGGCCGTGGCCATGGCTGGGCCGCGTAGCAAGGGCAAGAGCAGCGTATTGAACAGCAGGCTGCCGCCATGCAGCAGAACGGCCCAACGGCTTTCGCTGTTGGAAACCGAATCCCGGTCGGCCTGGGTGACCAGGGCCCGCGCGTTGCTGCCATAGAGGTATTGCATCAGCTCGCCGTTGCGCAGGAACTGCCGCAGCTCGTCGTTGACACTGTCGACCGCCAGGGTGGCCGGGGCTGGCTTCTCGGGCAGGCTGAATTCATCGCCCTGGTAGAAGCGCACGATATGGGGCTCCTGGAAGCCGCCATTGGCATAGATCGGGCGGGCGGCGTCGGACATCCAGGCCAGGACACTCTGCTGCAGGTCTCCGGGGGCGACGATGGCTTGCAGCAAGGCTTGGCGCGTCGGGTATTGCTGCAGCGAAGGCGTATAGAGCGGGCGATACAGCATATGCGGGCCCGTCGCGACATCCTCCGGCTCAATGATGAACATGTTCGTCACGGTATCGGGGTGGGCTTCGGGCTTGCGCAGGAACGCCAGGTGGCGAATGACGACGGGGCGGCCTGCGACCTGCTGCTCATCGGCGTCGGGCTTGAGGAGGGCTTCGATCAGCGCCAGGCCTTGGCGGGTCATGCCGTTTTCCTGGTTGAGCATCTGCTTGAGGGCGTCCAGCGGCAACTGGGCGGGCATCTCTTCGGCGAACATGCGCTGGCGCTCGTGGGTTCGAGGCCCATCGTCCAGCAGGTTTTGTTGCAGGTAACGTGGGTAGGTCGTGCCGATATCCACCTGTTCGATCAAGCCGCCCTTGCGGGTGATGAAGTCCGCCGTCAGCCACACCGGCAGCGCCAGGCCCCGGCGATGAGTGAGCACCGGATCCACGCCAGGTCGGGCGACGAGGTTGTTGATCGCCAGTTCGGTCAGGCTCATCGTTCTTTTTTCGACGATGCCGATGGTTCCGGGATAGCCCGCCGCCGCGCTGAAGGTCAGCTCCACATCGTCGGGCTGGTATTGGTTGGCTTGCGCCTTCGCCGGACTGCTGTCGTTGGCTTGTCCCATGCACTTGAGCAAGGCGTCGGCGGCAAAGGCCTTGATGTCCTGGATATCACTGAGAAAGGTGCGCCCCTGGTTGCGTTTCTTGGCGCTGGCCAAGGCGAGGCTGTATTGCTGGATTTTCGTCCTGTCGAGGACCGACGCCTGCCTCAACCAGTCGGGGATCAGGGGCGCGATCCGCGCCGACGTTACCGGCATCGGGCGCGGAGCGTCGAGCAGATAGCGGGCAGGGTCGCTCAACTCGTTATAGAGCGCCTGGAGGTCGGGCAGGCCAATGCGCGCGGGCAACTGCACGGCCTGCAGGTCGGCCAGTTGCTGCTCCAGGATCAGGGCCGCCTGGGTCTCGAAGGCATTGCCACTGATCTCGTTACGCTGGCAGGTGACGCTGTCGACGATGTACTGGCTGGCGATCAGCGCGCCCCAGTGCTGAGTGAACGCTTCCAGGGAGTCAAAGACCTGGACCGCACCCGCAGGGCTGCAAAGCAGCAAGAGCGTCGCGTTGTTCTTGCACTGGATCAACAGGATGTCGCTGCTGGTCAACAGACTGCTGGAGCCGTCCCGAGTGAGTCGGGTCTCCAGGCTGTAGGCATAGACGGCCGATTGGCCGTGGCGCCGAAAGCGTTGTTCCCGATCGGGCCATTGGACAATCTGGCCCAGGGCTTCCCGGGCCTGCCCAGTGAGGTCCTGTTGTTGCAGGCTGCGGATCTGCGCAAGGTTGCGCAGTACCTCGCTGAGCCACTGCCAACGGCTGGTGCCGTCCTGCCTGTCGTCCTGCGGAGCGGTGTCGATGTTGGCGTTCCAATAGCGAGTCAGCGCGTCCTCCAGTCCGATGGGTACGGTCCAGGGCAATTCGAGCAGCAGTTTTTCAATGACCTTCATTTCGAGTTTCCCGTCATCTGGCGCAAGAAGGCGCGGTGGCGAGTCGGACAGGAAACTGCGACGCCCATTGCGATCCTCGAACGCCACGGGGGTGCCCAGCGCCAGGTAATCGAGGACGCGAGGCATGAAGGGTTCAAGCAAGTAGCCGCGAGAGGCCGGATCGGGCGTCGCCAGTCGAGTCTTGGAAAGATCGAAGACCAGCGTGGGGTACTTTTCCTGGATGGCTTGTTCAAGCATGCGTTGTGCGAACTGCTCGAAGGTCGGACGACTGGAAAATTGCAGGCTGACGCTTTGTGCAAGCGCAGAAGGGCTGTCAACCGGGGAGGATGAGGTCATGAGAAATCCTTTTCATGGGCGTTGGAAATGACGCCGGAAAAGTATCGACCTCTGGGCTCGCGCGGGCGGTATATAGATACCGCCGCGGCGGCTGGAATGTGTGCCAGGCCACGGATGGGCCGGGCTAGATATCAGGAAGGATCGGCGCCCAACACCACGTTCAGGGCACTGCGGGCATCGTCCAGTTGCACCAGGGTGGCATGGCGCGCACCGAGGGCATCGCGGTTTTCGATGGCGGTGAGGATCGCCTTGTGCCGTGGCATCGCCAGCTCATGGAGGTTAGGCCGCTGGTTGGAATGCTTGAGCGCTTCGGCGATGGCGACCGACAACATGTTGCACAGGTTGGCGAGCAGGTCGTTGTGGGTGGCGTCGGCGATGCGGCTGTGGAAGTCCAGGTCCGGCTGGAGCACGGCCTCGGGGGTCGGTGCCGCTTCCATGCGCTGGTAGGCCTCGCGGATGGAAGCGATGTCGTCCTCGGTGGCGAACTGGGCGGCGAGGGCCGCGGCGGCCGGCTCGATGATGCTGCGTACGCTGGTCAGCAGGTTGAAGAATTCATTCTGCGGGCTGCTCTGCATCAGCCAATGCAGCACATCCGGATCGAGCATATGCCACTCCCGCCGGGCCTTGACCACCGTGCCCACCCGCGGTCGCGAATACACCAGGCCCTTGGCGACCAGCACGCGGGTGGCCTCGCGCAGCACCGGACGGCTGACCGCGTACTCTTCGCACAACAAGGCTTCGGCGGGCAGTTTATCGTCCGGTTTGAAGCGCCCGGAAACGATCTGCATGCCCAGTTCCTGGACGATGCGCGCGTGCATGCTCTTGCGGTCGGAGGGTTTACGGTAATCCATGGGATGCGGCGCGATCCTGTGCGAGGGGGTGCTGCGCATGATAGCAGGCGCGGCGGATATTCATCAGGCCAAACCCTGAGGCGAGGAAGAGCTTGTGTGGCGAGGGAGCTTGCTCCCGCTGGAGTGCGAAGCGCTCCCAAAAATCTGAAAGCCCGCACATCATTTTTGCATAAGTCCGCCGCTTTTGGGCCTGCTTCGCAGTCCAGCGGGAGCAAGCTCCCTCGCCACAGTCGGTGTGACAGCCAACTTTGATGTTGTCTGTTACACCGCTATCGCGAGCAAGCTCAGCTCCCACAAAAGCTCGCTCCCACAGGGGGATGGATGGGGTCAGTGGGAATGACGCGGCACCTCGGCCCCACGGCAACCGACCAGGAAGTCGAAGTCACAGCCCTGGTCGGCCTGCAACACATGGTCGATGTACAGCTGGCGGTAGCCGCCCACCAGCAGTTGTTGCGGGGGGATGATGTCGGCCAGGCGGGCGGCGAGTTCGGCGTCCGGGATGTCCAGGTGCAGACGCCCGCTGGCGCAATCGAGCTCGATCCAGTCACCTTCCTTCACCGCCGCCAGGGGCCCGCCGGCAGCGGCTTCCGGTGCCACGTGCAAGACCACGGTGCCGTAGGCGGTGCCGCTCATCCGCGCATCGGAAATCCGCACCATATCCGTAACGCCTTGGGCCAGCAGCTTGGCCGGCAAGCCCATGTTGCCGACTTCGGCCATGCCCGGATAACCCTTGGGCCCGCAGTTTTTCATCACCAGGATCGAGCTGGCGTCTACGTCCAGTTCCGGGTCGTTGATCCGGGCCTTGTACTCGTCGAAGTTCTCGAACACCACGGCGCGACCGCGATGCTGCATCAGTTCGGCGGTGGCGGCGGACGGCTTGAGTACCGCTCCCAATGGCGCCAGGTTGCCGCGCAGCACGCAAATACCGCCGTCGGCCCGGATCGGGTTGTCCAGGGTGCGGATGACTTCGTCCTGGCCGTAGATCGGTGCGTCCTTGGTGTTCTCGCCGATGCTCTTGCCGTTGACGGTCAGGGCATTCGGGTTAGGGATCAGGTTGGCCTCGCCGAGACGCCGCAGCACGGCGGGCAGGCCGCCAGCGTAGTAGAACTCCTCCATCAAAAAGCGCCCGGACGGTTGCAAGTCGACGATGGTCGGCATGCCGCGACCGATGCGGGTCCAGTCGTCCAGGTCCAGTTGCACGCCGATGCGTCCGGCGATGGCCTTGAGGTGGATCACCGCGTTGGTGGAGCCGCCGATGGCCGCGTTGACCCGGATGGCGTTTTCGAAGGCTTCCTTGGTCAGGATCTTCGACAGCTTGAGGTCTTCGCGGACCATTTCCACGGCGCGCATGCCGGACATATGGGCCAGCACATAACGCCGTGCATCCACCGCCGGAATGGCCGCGTTGTGCGGCAGCGACGTGCCGAGGGCTTCGGCCATGCAAGCCATGGTCGAGGCGGTGCCCATGGTGTTGCAGGTGCCGGCCGAACGGGACATGCCGCCCTCGGCCGCGAGGAAGTCGTCGATGGTGATGGTGCCGGCCTTGACCTGTTCGCTCAATTGCCAGACGACGGTGCCGGAGCCAATGTCCTGGCCTTTGTGCTTGCCGTTGAGCATCGGCCCGCCGGTGACGACGATAGCCGGCACGTCGCAACTGGCGGCGCCCATCAGCAACGCAGGGGTGGTCTTGTCGCAACCGGTGAGCAGCACGACGCCGTCAATCGGGTTGCCGCGAATCGCTTCTTCCACGTCCATGCTCGCCAGGTTGCGGGTCAGCATGGCGGTGGGGCGAAGGTTCGATTCGCCGTTGGAGAACACCGGGAATTCCACCGGGAAGCCTCCGGCTTCGATCACGCCGCGCTTGACGTGCTCGGCGATCTGCCGGAAGTGCGCGTTGCACGGCGTCAGCTCCGACCAGGTGTTGCAGATGCCGATGATCGGCTTGCCGTGGAACTGATGGTCGGCGATGCCCTGATTTTTCATCCAGCTGCGGTACATGAAGCCGTTTTTGTCGGCGGTGCCAAACCATTGGGCCGAGCGCAGGGAGGGTTTCTTATCAGACATGATCGATTCTCTTATTGTATGACTATATTGTTCTAGCGTGAGCGTAACATAAGCGCAATTTACGCGGTTTGGAAGTGTTGTTGGGTAAATAGTATTACTATATAGTCCGATTCAACGGAGGGATTGTCCTGGCGGTCATTCGCGAGAGAAATCCCCCGAGGTTCCATAACAACAACAATCGGAGACCGGTCCCATGAGCCAGGAATTGCGGCTTATTCGTCGCATCACGCTGAAACTGATTCCCTTCCTGATCCTGCTGTACCTGATCGCCTACGTGGACCGCTCTGCCGTGGGCTTTGCCAAGCTGCACATGGGCGCCGACCTCGGCATCGGCGACGCCGCCTACGGCCTGGGTGCAGGGCTGTTTTTCATTGGTTATTTCCTGCTGGAGATCCCCAGCAACCTGATGCTGGAACGCTACGGCGCCCGGCGCTGGTTCGCCCGGATCATGATCACGTGGGGCGCCATCACCATCGGCATGGCGTTCGTACAAGGCCCGCATAGCTTCTATGTGATGCGCTTTTTGCTCGGCGCGGCCGAGGCCGGGTTCTTCCCGGGCGTGCTGTACTACATCACCCAGTGGTTCCCGGTGCGCCATCGCGGCAAGATCCTGGGCCTGTTCATTCTGTCCCAACCTATTGCAATGATGATCACCGGCCCGGTGTCCGGCGGTTTGCTGGGCATGGACGGGATCCTGGGCCTGCACGGCTGGCAGTGGCTGTTCATCGTCATCGGCCTGCCGGCGGTGCTGTTGACCTGGCCGGTACTGCGTTACTTGCCGGACGGCCCGCAACAAGTGAAATGGATGGACCAGGCCGAGAAGGACTGGCTGACCGGTGAACTGAAAAAAGACCTGCAGGAATACGGCCAGACCCGCCACGGCAACCCGCTGCACGCCCTGAAGGACAAGCGGGTCTTGCTGCTGGCGCTGTTCTACCTACCTGTCACTTTGAGCATCTACGGCCTGGGCCTGTGGTTGCCGACGCTGATCAAGCAGTTCGGCGGCAGCGACCTGGTGACCGGCTTCGTGTCGTCGGTGCCGTACATCTTCGGCATCATCGGTTTGCTGATCATTCCTCGCAGCTCCGATCGCTTGAACGACCGCTACGGTCATCTGGCCGTGCTCTATGTATTGGGCGCCATTGGCCTGTTCCTCAGTGCCTGGCTGTCGGTGCCGGTGTTGCAACTGGCGGCGCTGTGCCTGGTGGCGTTCGCGCTGTTTTCCTGCACGGCGGTGTTCTGGACCTTGCCTGGGCGTTTCTTCGCCGGAGCCAGTGCGGCGGCGGGTATTGCGCTGATCAACTCGGTGGGCAACCTGGGTGGCTACATCGGGCCGTTCGTGATCGGCGCGCTGAAGGAGTACACCGGTAACCTGGCTTCGGGGCTGTATTTCCTGTCCTGTGTGATGCTGTTCGGCCTGGTATTGACTGGGGTGGTGTATCGGTTGCTGGAGCGCAAGCACGTGCTGCCGGCGGATCAGTTCGCGGCCAGTGCCCGGGGAGCGACGCGTACCTGAGGTCACAGCGAGCGCGCTCTTGTGGCGAGGGAGCTTGCTCCCGCTGGGGTGCGAAGCGCCCCCCAATATCAGGCGCCGAGTTTATTCAGGCAAAACACAATCGCCTGTTTTGCGACTGCTGCGCAGTCGAGCGGGAGCAAGCTCCCTCGCCACAAGAGCTTGCAAGAGGGCCCCACAGTTCACTGCATATTCATGTTTTGTTTCACAGGAGAAAATTCATGCGTTTAGTTCAGTTCGAATTGCCTAACGGCGAACGCCGCGTCGGTGTGGTCGAGGGCGATCAGGTGCGGGAAGTGCAGGGCGCCGCTAGCGTGCGCGACCTGGCGCTGGCGGCCATCGAGGCGGGCGTGAAGCTTGAAGAGCAGGTCGACAGCCTGGGCCTGGGCGCCGGTCATGATTACGCACAGATGCTCGCTGAGCTGCGCATCCTGCCCCCGTTGGACCACCCGGACCCGGCGCACCTGTTGGTCAGCGGTACCGGCCTGACCCACCTGGGCAGCGCCTCGGCCCGGGACAAGATGCACCAGCAGGCTGGCGACGAAAGCGCCATGACCGACACCATGCGCATCTTCAAATGGGGCGTGGAGGGCGGTAAACCCCAGGCTGGGCAGGCCGGCGTGCAGCCAGAGTGGTTCTACAAGGGTGACGGCAGCATTGTGGTCCGTCCGGGCCATCCGTTCCCGCTGCCGCCCTTTGCCGAAGACGCTGGCGAAGAGCCGGAAATCAGCGGCCTGTATGTCATCGGTCACGACGGCAAGCCCTATCGCCTGGGCTTCGCAGTGGGTAACGAGTTCTCCGATCATGTCATGGAACGCAAGAATTACCTGTACCTGGCCCACTCGAAATTGCGCAGCTGCAGTTTTGGTCCGGAACTTCGCGTCGGTGAGCTGCCTCAACATCTTTCCGGGACCAGTCGTATCCTGCGCAATGGCGAAGTGCTGTGGCAGAACGAATTCCTCAGCGGCGAGGCGAACATGTGCCACAGCCTCGAAAACCTGGAGTTCCATCACTTCAAGTACAGTCAGTTCCTGCGCCCTGGGGACGTGCACGTTCACTTCTTCGGCACCGCGACCCTGTCGTTCGCCGACGGCATCCGCACCCAGCCGGGGGATGTGTTCGAAATCAGCCAGGCTGAATTCGGCGCGCCGCTGGTCAACGGCATTGCCCCGGTGGACGCGGTGTTCAACCCGGGTACTATCGGCACACTTTAAAAGGAGACTTGCGATGAACCAGATCCTTGGCCACAACTACATCGGCGGGGCGCGCAGCGCGACCGGCCAGACTCGCCTGCAAAGCGTCGACGCCAGCACCGGCGAGGCCTTGCCCCATGATTTCATCCAGGCCACGGCCGAAGAAGTCGATGCTGCCGCCAAGGCCGCGGCTGCGGCTTATCCGGCCTACCGGAGCCTGAGCGCCGTGCGCCGGGCCGAGTTCCTGGAGGCCATTGCCGATGAACTGGACGCCTTGGGCGATGAATTCGTGGCCGTGGTCTGCCGTGAAACCGCGTTGCCGGCGGCGCGGATCCAGGGCGAGCGCGGTCGCACCAGCGGCCAGATGCGCCTGTTCGCCAAGGTTCTGCGTCGTGGCGATTTCTACGGTGCGCGTATCGACCGCGCCTTGCCGGAACGCACGCCGTTGCCACGTCCGGACCTGCGGCAGTACCGCATCGGCCTGGGGCCGGTGGCGGTGTTCGGTGCCAGTAACTTTCCTCTGGCATTTTCCACCGCCGGTGGCGACACGGCGTCGGCCCTGGCGGCCGGTTGCCCGGTGGTGTTCAAGGCCCACAGCGGCCACATGGCGACCGCCGAGCACGTGGCCGATGCGATCATCCGCGCGGCGGAAAAGACCGCGATGCCGGCAGGCGTGTTCAACATGATCTACGGCGGTGGCGTTGGCGAGTGGCTGGTCAAGCATCCGGCGATCCAGGCCGTGGGTTTCACCGGTTCCCTCAAGGGCGGGCGTGCCCTGTGCGACATGGCGGCCGCACGGCCCCAGCCGATCCCGGTGTTTGCCGAGATGTCGAGCATCAACCCGGTAATCGTCTTGCCCCAAGCCCTGGAAAACCGCGCCGAGAGCGTCGCGCGCGACTTGACCGCTTCGGTGGTGCAGGGCTGCGGTCAGTTCTGTACCAACCCGGGCCTGGTGATCGGCATTCGTTCGCCGCAGTTCACCGCCTTCACCCAGCAAGTGGCCGCGTTGATCGGCGACCAGGCGCCCCAGACCATGCTCAATGCCGGCACGCTGCAAAGCTACGGCAAGGGCCTGCAGAAATTGCTGGCTCACCCGGGCATCGAGCATTTGGCCGGGCGCGAGCAGCAGGGCAACCAGGCCCAGCCGCAGCTGTTCAAGGCCGATGCCAGCCTGCTGATAAACGGTGACGAGGCGCTGCAGGAAGAAGTGTTCGGCCCGACCACGGTGTTTGTCGAAGTCGCCGATCAGGCGCAACTGACCGCTGCGCTGAACGGTCTGCACGGCCAGTTGACCGCGACGATCATCGGCGAGCCGGCGGATTTCGAACGGTTCAGCGAATTGACGCCGCTGCTGGAACAGAAGGTCGGTCGTATCCTGCTCAACGGTTATCCGACGGGGGTCGAGGTGTGTGATTCGATGGTGCACGGCGGGCCTTATCCGGCGACGTCCGATGCCCGGGGTACGTCGGTGGGCACATTGGCGATCGATCGCTTCCTGCGCCCGGTGTGCTTCCAGAACTATCCCGACAGCCTGCTGCCGGAGCCGCTGAAGAATGCCAACCCGCTGGGGATTCTGCGGTTGGTGGATGGCGTGCCGGGGCGCGAGGCGGTCTGATCGCAGTGGGGCAGTTGCATTGAGGTTTGATGGACTGCCACCATCGCGAGCAAGCTCGCTCCCACCATTAGGATTTCAGTGAATACAAATCTCGTGTTCACAAAAGGTCCATTGTGGGAGCGAGCTTGCTCGCGATGGCGATTGTCCAGTCAACCTCGCTTCTGAAGTGATGGCCCAAGGTCCACTAGCACATTGGGTTATCATGGCTGCTTTCCCAACGACCGACTGATCACCATGACTGCCGTAACCGCCCCCCTGCTGCAAGCCCTCGAAGCCTGCGACATGCTGATTATCGACGGGCTGCACGCGTTCGATTTCTCCCTCGACGAGCAGGACCAATTGCACGTCGAGTGCATGAACGGCCGTACCCTCGAGCACTGGCGTTTCACGCCGGCGCAAATGGAGGCCGCGACGTTCGACAAGGCCTCGAATCACTGGATCATCACCAGTGACTCCGGCGACCACCATCTGGAATGCGTGGAAGCCACCAGCGGCCACAATGATGAGGACGACGAACATGAAGATGCGTAGTCTCTGGCCGTTGCTGATGGCCGGCAGCCTGGGCGCGATGGGTGTCCAGGCAGACACCGATGAACGCCATCAACTGCTGGTGGGTTCCTACACCGCCGGCCAGAGCCAGGGCATCTACCGGTTGCAATTCGACAGCCGCACCGGCCAGCTCGATGCCAACCCGTTGCAAGTGATCAAGACAGACAACCCGTCGTGGCTGACCCTTTCCAAGGACATGACCCGGCTGTTCGTGGTCAATGAAAACGGGCCGGGCCAGAAAGACCCGGTGGGCAAGGTCAGCAGCTACGCCATTGACCCGAAGACCCATGAACTGAGCCTGATCAATCAGGTGCAGTCCCTGGGCAACGAGCCGACCCATTCCAGCCTCAGCGGTGATGGCCGGCATTTGCTGGTCAGTAACTACTCGGTGATGGAAGACCCGGGCGGCACCCTGGCGGTGTTGCCGGTGGGCGCCGATGGCAAGCTGGCGCCGGTGGTGCAGTTGAGCAGTCATCAGCCGAGCAAGGTCAACCCCGAGCGGCAGATGTCGGCTCACGTCCACGCCGCAGTGTCCTCGCCCGATGGCAAGTACGTGTTCGCCAACGACCTGGGGGCGGACAAGGTATTCATCTACCGCTACGACCCCAAGGCCAATCCAGAGCTACCGTTGACCGCTGCCGATCCAGCCTTCGTGCAGTTGCCACCCGGCAGCGGCCCGCGTCACCTGCTGTTCAGCGCTGACGGCAAGCACGCCTGGCTGACCATGGAAATGAGCGCGCAAGTGGCGGTGTTCGACTATCAGGACGGCCGATTGACCCAGCGTCAACGGGTCGACCTGGCCGCCGGCAAACCCCAGCCGGGCAGGGCGGCGGCTGCGCTGCATGCGTCCAGGGATGGCAAGTTCCTCTACGTCAGCAACCGTGGCACCACCAACGAAGTGCTGGTGTTCGCTATCGACCCGGCCGCTGGTACGCTCAAAGAGCTGCAGCGGCGCTCGGTCGAAGGCGATCATCCACGGGAGTTCAGCCTCGACCCGAGTGGAAGATTCCTGCTGATTGCCAACCAGAAGAGCAACCAGATCGTGGTGATCGAGCGCGATCCGAAGACCGGCCTGCTGGGTAAAACCGTGCAGAAAATGCCGATGGATGCGCCCAGCGATTTGAAATTCATGGTCCGTCAATAGACCACAGGCCCCGTTTTTCGGGGCCTGCGCCGTTGTATCAACGAGACTGATATTCGCAAGTGATGTAAAGCATTTCAACGCAGGACGCCTCGGCGCGTAAGTTTGCTTCACGGCCCAACCGGGCAAGTCAGCCAACTGAATCCGAGGTCTACCGCCATGAATCTGAATCTCTTCTCCGTGATCGCCGCTTCCGCCATCTCTGCCACCGTGGCGCTGCCCGCCAGTGCCAGCGTCGAGATCAGCGACAAGAAAAATCGCACCCAGAGCTATACCGAGAAATACCTGCAACAAAGTGCCAATTTCTATGCGGCGCTGGACCACAAGACCCAACACTGAAATAGCGCGCAACGACTGAAGCCTGCGATCTTTTCATCTTCACTGACCCCCAGGTGCAAGAGAAAAGATCGCAGGCTTCGTCGTTTCTGGAAAAACCAGCTGTAATATCATTTGGCCATGTGTTTAAATTTGACGCTGACAAATTGACTCCTTCGCAGATAAGGATGGACACCATGGCGATGCGTCTGGCAGTGATGCTGCTGTTTCTCTACTCCACGCCGATAGTCTCGGCGGCGCAGCCGGATTCCGGCGAGTTGGAAGTGGCGCGTGAGCGATTATTGAGTCTGCTGAGCGACTGATCGGATCGGCAACAATCGGGTTGCAGGATTGCCTTTGTGGCGAGGGAGCTTGCTCCCGCTGGGCCGCGCAGCGCCCCTAGAACCCGGCGACGCGGTGGATCAGGTTGATTGAGTGAAGCTTGAGAGGGGCTGCTGCGCAGCCCAGCGGGAGCAAGCTCCCTCGCCACAAAAGCATCCCGGTCGACCAACCGATTTGCTCTTGAAACCGACACTGATTCGAGGCATTCCCTTAACCCGCGCCGAGCCCAATTCCCTGTGGCGAGGGAGCTTGCTCCCGCTGGGGCGCGAAGCGGCCCTAAAACCCGGCAACGCGGTGGGTCAGGTTGATTAGTGGTCCTTGAGGGGGGGCTGCTGCGCAGCCCAGCGGGAGCAAGCTCCCTCGCCACAAGGGCTGTGTGCAGCCGTTATTTGGCCATGATCGCCACGAACAGCTCGGACGCCAGGAACCGTTGCAACCAGTCCCGTAGCCGAGGATAAGGCGCCTGGGTGAACCACTCGCGGTCGACATGGGCGAACTGACGCACGAATGGCATCAGCGCCACATCGGCCAGGCTCAGGTGATCGGCCACCAGGAATGGCCGCGCTTCAAGCAGCGTTTCCAGCCGCCCCAGGAACACCTCGCCCTCGGCCCGATAATGCTCCACCGGCTGTTCAGGATGACGCTCGGGGTACTTGTAGCGGTTCAGGTGAAGCTTGAACCGATGGTCGTTTTCCTCGATCAACGCTGCCGCCAATGTCTGGCCTTCGGGATCATCCAGCAACCGCCAGTCTTGCGGATCATGCCGGGCCAAGGCCCAGGCCATGATCTCCAGGCTTTCATCGATCACCCGGCCATCGACCTGCAGCACCGGCACCGTGCCTTTGCTGGAGAGTGCGAGCATCTCGGCGGGCTTGGCCTTCAGGCTGACTTCGACAATCGCCACCTCGACCGCGCTGTAGCGCAAGGCCATGCGTGCTCGCATCGCGTAGGGGCAGCGGCGGAAGGAATAGAGCGTGGCGTGGCTCATTTCACCTCCACGGTGCTCAAGCCGTTGCCTTGGCGACGGACCTGAATCTGCACCGGAATCCGCTCGTGCATTTCCTGCACGTGGGAAATCACCGCGACCTTGCGGCCCTGGGCCTGCAGGCCGTCGAGAGCGTCCATCGCCAGTTGCAGCGACTCGGGGTCGAGGCTGCCGAAGCCTTCGTCGATGAACAGCGATTCGATCTTCAGTGTGCTGGACGCCATCGAGGCCAGGCCCAAGGCCAAGGCGAGGGAGACCAGGAAGGTTTCGCCGCCGGACAACGAATGTACCGAGCGCAGTTCATCGCCCATTTCCGTGTCCATCACCAGCAGCCCGAGCATGCTGCCGCCACGCTTGAGCCGATAGCGGCGTACCAGTTGCCGCAGTTGGGCATTGGCGTGGTGCACCAGCAAGTCGAGGTTGTAGGCCTGGGCCAGCTTGCGGAAGCGGTCGCCGGTGGCCGAACCGATCAATGCGTCCAGCCGTGCCCAACGCTGGTATTCGATATAGGCCTGTTCGATCTGCTGGGCTAGGGCCTGGTTGGCGTTCTGCCGGCGCTGGTCCTCGGCTTGTTCGGCGCGCAGTTCGGCACAGCGCTGTTCACTGGCGGTGAACTGGCCTTGCAGCTCGGTGAGGGCTTCGGCCAATTGTTCCGGCAACAGGTTGCCGTTGTGTTGGGCCTGATGGTTTTGCAGGCGCTGCTCGCGTTCGGTGAGCAGGACGCGGGCCTGCTCGATGGCTTTTTCGCTGTTGAGCAAGCGCTGGCGCAACTGGCTGACGTGTTGGTCGTCCAGGCCGAGTAGGGCCTCGAGGGCGGCATCGTCCAGTTCCGGATGGTTGGTGCGCCATTGCGCGATACCGGCGGCCAGCGCCTGGCGTTCGAGGTCCAGGGATTGGGCCTGTTCCTGTCGGGCCTTGAGTTCGGCGGCCAGTTGCACCAGGTCGTTGCGCAATTGCTGCAACTGCTGATTGGCCGTCGCCTCGGCATCCCGCGTCTGTTCCAGGCGCTGGTCGAGTTGTTGCTGCCACTGTTCGGCGCTGGTGTGCTCGCCGAGCAGTTGCGTGAGTTGCTGCTGGCTGGTCTGTTGTTGCTCGTTCAGGGCGCTGAATTGCAGGCGGGCCGCTTCCAGTTGCTGGAGGCGGGTCTGCTGGCGGTCCTGCTCTTTCTCCAGGGTCTGCTGGCGCTGGAGCTGTTCGCTCAGTTCGTCGCGCTGCTGTTCCAATTGCTCCAGGCGCTGGGCGATATGCTGGTCGAGCTGCATGAACGTGGCGGCCGGCTCGGTGCGCAGGGCCTGCAAGGTGTCGGCCGGCAACAGGGCGCTGAAGTGGCTCAACTCATCGTCCAGGCGTTGGCGATCGCGGGACAGTTCCTGCTGCTGGTTGCCCAGGTGTTGTGACGCCTGTTGGCTGGCTGCC
This sequence comes from Pseudomonas sp. 3JA, assembly GCF_036961705.1. Taxonomy (NCBI): domain Bacteria; kingdom Pseudomonadati; phylum Pseudomonadota; class Gammaproteobacteria; order Pseudomonadales; family Pseudomonadaceae; genus Pseudomonas; species Pseudomonas sp. 3JA. Next base: position 195,643 of record NZ_JBAMDJ010000004.1, on the reverse strand, counting down.
TCGGCTTCACGCAGTCGCTGCGCCATGCGCGCGGCGTCTTGCTGCAGGGTCAGCAGGGTGGTTTGCCGTTGTTCGTCCTGGCTGATGCGCAGGTTCAGTTGGCTGTTTTGCTGGGTCAGCCAGGCGTCGCGCTTGTTCGCTTCCTGGGCCAGCAGTTGCGCCGACAACGGGTGGGCTTCAAGGCTGGGTGCCAGGCCCTGTTGCTGGCTGGCGAGCTGTTCCTGCTGCTGTTTGAGTTCCTTGAGCTGGGCGATGACCCCGCTGTATTGCGCCCGCAGGTCGACGACTTTTTCATTGAGCAGGTCGACGGCCTTGCGGGCGTTGGCCTCTTCGGTTTCATCGAAGCGCCCGAGGTTTTCCAGCAGGGCTTCGGGCTGATGATAAGGATGCTCGACACTGCCACACACGGGGCAGGGCTGTTCATCCTGCAACTGTGCGCGCAGCTGCTCGACACTTTCGCTACGGGCCAGGCGCTGGCGCTCCAGCAGCTCGCGAGTAACGGTCAGGGTCTGTTCGGCGATGGTCAGTTCGGCCTTGGCTTCGCCGCCCTCGCGCATCAGCCGGTCACGTTCCTGCAACGCTCGTTGCTGGCGTTGTTCAAGCTCGGCGCCACGTTTGTCCAGCTCTTGCTGACTGGCCCACAGCCGGGTCAGGTCTTCGAAGGCGCGCAGTTGCTTGCGGTTGTCTTGCAGCAGGGTGCCGAGCAACTGGATCTGTTCGGCCACGGCCTCCGGCTCGGCGCCGGCTTCCTTGTAGAGCACTTCAAGGTCTTGTCGGCGGGTGGCCAGTTCCTCGGCGGCGCGGGTGGCGTTTTGTTCCAGTGTGGCGAGTTCGGCCTGGCCCTGGTTCAGGCGATTACCGATCAGCATCAGTTGTTGGAGGCGATCGCGATAGGCGTTCCAGGCATCGCTCAGCGGGGCCAGGTGCGTGCTTTGTTCCAGCGCGTCGGCGATGCGCTGCAAACGCTCGGCCACCTGCCTTTGCTGCTCGAGCAAGGTGTCGATGGTGCGCTGGCCTTCGGTGCAGGCCTGCTGTGCTTGTGCCTGGCGCTCGGCGCTGAGGCTCGCGTCTTGGGCCAGGCGGGCGAGGGTGCTCTGCTCGCCGAAGGCCTGACGCAGCAATGGCGCACTGTCGATGCTTTGCTGACGGGCGCTGGCCAGCGCTTGTTGCGCATCGTCCAAGGCCTTTTCCAGTTCGGCTTGTTGGGCGTGCAGGTCGATCTGCTGCTGGGTGAGTTGCCGGATCTGCGCCGCCAGGGGCTCGAGCTGCCGGTTCAGTTCCGTCTGACGAATGAACTGATGCCGCTGGGGCGCCAGTTGTTCCAGGCGAGTCAGTTTCAGACGTTCGTCTGCCAGCGCGTTCCAATCGGCCTGGGCCTGTTGCAGTTGATCGGCGGCGCTGCTCTGTTCGTCCTGCAACTGGCGCAGGTCCTTGAGCCAGGTGTGTTGTTGTTCCAGCTGCTTGAGTTGGGCCTGTTGGGCCTTGAGTTGCAGTTGCGCTTCGTTGAAGCGCAGGTCCAACTCGGCCCGGGCCTCGGGAGCGAGCGGCGTAACGCCAGTGGCCTGGTCCTGTAACTGCTTGTGGTTTTCCTTGGCTTGCTTGGCCTTGTCGAAGGCGCGGCGCCCGAGGCGGGTGTAGAGGGCGGTGTCGGTGAGTTTTTCCAGCAGTTCGCTGCGATCGTTGTCATCGGCCTTGAGGAACGCGCTGAACTCGCTCTGGGCCAGCAGCACGGCACGGGTGAACTGTTCGAAGTTCAGGCCCAGGGCCGTTTCGAGCTGGGTCTTGTATTCGCCTTTCTGGCTCGCCAGCAGTTGATCGTTGTCCAGGTCCCGCAGGCTCTGGCGGCTGGCTTGCAACTTGCCGCCGGCCTTTTCCCGGGCGCGATTGGCTTCCCAGCGGGCCCGATAGCGGCGTCCGTCGATGCCGCGAAAATCCACTTCGGCATAACCATCGCCGGTACCACGGCGCAACAGTGTGCGCGGATCGCCCGTGGCAATTTCGCCATCGACGTCCGGCACCTTGGCGTCGCGACCGGTGTTGTTGAGGCGCGGCACGGCGCCAAACAGCGCCAGGCACAGGGCGTCGAGCAATGTGCTCTTGCCGGCGCCCGTGGGGCCGGTAATGGCGAACAGGCCGGCGCTGGCCAAGGGTTCGGCGGTGAAATCGATTTCAAACGGCCCGGCCAGGGACGCCAGGTTCTTGAGGCGGATCGCGAGGATCTTCATGGCTGCTCGCTCTCCATCTGCACGTCTTGCAACAGCACGGCAAAGTCCTTGAGGGTCTGTTCGTCCACGTCGTTGCCGTAGGTGTCCTGCCAGGCGCGGCTGAACAACTCCTGTGGGCTGAGTTGATCCAGCTCCACCAGCGCGCTGCCATCATCGGCACTGCCGGCGCCGCCGTTGCCGGCGTACTCGGCGGCGATCCGCACCAGGCGCACGGCCTTGCCTTGCAGTGCGGTCTCCACTTGGTGACGCAGGTCCGGCTGCGGTTCGTCGAGGCGTACCCGCACTTCCAACCAGGGTTGGCGCTGGACATCGGCCAGCAGGTCGATGTCGGGCAGGTCCTTGAGTTGCACCAGCAGATCGGCCAATGGCGCCGGGCCCAGGCGTTGCAGGTTGACGGCCCGTGGGATCAGGCGCGGCTCGACCTTGACCAGCGCCTCGCCGTCGAGGGTGATGTCGAGGATCTGATGCTGATAGCCGATCTCCGAAAATGACAGCGGGATCGGTGAACCGCTGTAGCGGATGCGCTCTTCACCGTTGACCTTCTGCGGTTTGTGCAAATGGCCGAGGGCGACGTAGCTGATGTTCGGGCCGAACAGGCTGGCGGGCAGGGCCTCGGCGTTGCCGATGATCAGGCTGCGCTCGGAATCCTCGGACACCGAGCCGCCGGCCATATGGGCATGACTGATGGCGATCAGCGCCTGGCCTTTCTTGCGCTTGCTATTGGCCGCGGCGATCAGCCACTCATGGACCTGGCCGATGCCTCGCAGGTAGTCGTCGCCCAGCTGTGCGCCAGTGACTTCGGCGGGGCGCAGGAACGGCAGGGCCAGGCACCACGCCTTGACCTTGCCTTTGGCATCGGGCAACGGCAACAACAGGCGCTCGACGTCCAGTTGACCGTCGTCCAGCCACAGCACCCGGCCCAGGGCATGGGTGCGCAGGCGTCGCATCAGCGGCGCAGGCAGTTCGATACGCGAGCCGGAGTCGTGGTTGCCGGCGATCATCACGATGGTCAGGTTGGCGTTTTGTTCATGGGCGCTGACGATGAAGTCGTAGAGCCGTTCCTGGGCTTTGACCGGCGGATTCACGGTGTCGAAGATATCGCCGGCAATCAGCAGTACATCGGGTTTTTCGCCGGCTAGCTGGCGCAGTAGCCAGTCGAGGAAACACGCGTGTTCGAAGTCGCGCTCCTGGCCGTGGAGGTTTTGCCCCAGGTGCCAGTCGGAGGTGTGAAACAGACGCAAGGTGTACTCCAGGAAACAGATGATGGCCGCGTGAAGAGGGGCGGCTAAAAGAAGCAGAGTTTACTGGGAAACGGGTGCGAGGACTTGCTCGACTTTGCAGGATTTGGTGCAAGACCCTGTGGCGAGGGAGCTTGCTCCCGCTCGATTGCGCAGCAATCGCAAAAAAAGGGGCCGCTTCGCAGCCCAGCGGGAGCAAGCTCCCTCGCCACAAAAGCCACAAAAGCCACAAAAGCCACAAAAGCCACAAAAGCCACAAAAGCTACAAAAGCCACAAAAGCCACAAAAGCCACAAAAGCCACAAAAGCTACAAAAGCTACAAAAGCTACAAAAGCTACAAAAGCTACAAAAGCTACAAAAGCTACAAAAGCTACAAAAGCCACGACTGCCCAGGAAACCGGGTTTATTTGGGGTACAACGGCGGCAACCCGGAATCACTGGCAGAAGCCTGCGCCCCATCGGTGGGCGGAATCGCCCGAATCGCCCGCCACAGGTCTTCACCCTGCCAATGCTGGCCGGTCTCGCTATAGAGCGCGCCGTTGAGGCCGTCCAGGGCGTCGGACAGCGGCACGAAGCGCGCGGCCATGTCGGCCAGGGTTTCCGGTTGCTGGCGGGCCCAGGCGTCGAGGGCCTGGCGGGTGGCGTGGGGGTCGTTGGCCAGGCAGGTGCGTTTGAGATCATCCAGCAGGGTGCGTGGGCTCGGTCCGGTCTGGGTCGAGCGCAGGATCGCTGGCTGCCAGCGGCCGCGCCACCACAGGGCGAAGCCCAGTACGGTCGTGCAGGCCAGGACCAAGGTGCTCAGTTGCCAGTACCAGAGCATGTCGCTGTCGACGGTCGTTACGATCTGCGCCGTGCCGGCCGGTGTGTCCACCATCAGGCTTGGATTGTTCGCCACCTGCAGGGTCCGCGCCGGGAGGCTGGTGCGGTCCAGGTGGTCTTCCAGGGTGTTCCACCAGACCACTTCCACTGGTGGCAACTCGATGGTGCCGCTGCGATTGGGCACCAGGGCTTCGCGGTCTTCGCGGCTGCCCACCAGCCCGCGTTCACTGTTGCGGCTGCTGAGTACCGGTTGGTCCGGATAGCGCCGCAGGCCATTGATCTCCGTGGCCGGCAGCGGTGGCAACTGGGCGCTGGCCAAGCCTTCGGCTTCCAGGGTCAGGCTGCGGGTCAGGGAATCGCCCACCTGGCTGTGGGTCGGCTCCGGGCTCCAGCTTTCACTCAAGGACAGGCTGCGTGCCGGCAGCCAGGGCACGTCGGCCGGATAACTGGCAGGCTTGGGCTTGACGCGCAGCAACAGTTGCGTGGAGCTTACCCGCATCAACTGGCCGGGCTTGGGGCCCGAAGGTACGGCGTCCTGGGCCACCGGCTCGACCAGGGTGGCACTGAATGTCTGGGCCGGAATCGTCAGTTCGCCGCTGCGCTGTGGGTAGATGCCGTAGCGCAGTTCAATCACGCCATGGCGGACATCGTTGATGACTTTTTCATAGGTGCGCGATTCGCCCAGTTGCTCGGTGCGGGCATCGGGGATGTGCAGCGGCGTGAGGCTGCTGTCGTCGTACAGCGACACCGAATGGTAGATGCGCAGGGTCAAGATCGCCTGGGCCTGAACATACACGTCGGTCTGGTCGAGGCTGGCCTCGATAAACACCGCTGCCAGGGGCTCCGAGGCGTTGCGGGTTTCGCTTTCGATCACCTGCAGGGTGATCGGCTGGCTGGTCACTTCGCCCAGTTGCAACGGCGGAATGATCACGGTGCCGCTTTGGCGCGGCAGCAGGGTCACGATCCAGCGGGTGGTGGCGCGGTTCTCACCGTCAAGGGTCGTCAACTGGTTGACCTGACGGGTACCGCGCACATCGAACAAGGCCTGGAGCGGAGCCAGGTCCGGTTTGCCGAACAACGTGGCGTCGTTGGATTCCAGGGTCAGCTCCACCGTTTCCCCGGAGTTCAGGCGGCTGCGGTCCACACTGGCCGTCAGCTGTGCAGCCTGGGTTCCAGAGGCCCAGAGCAGCAACACGAGGAAGTAGGTGGTGAAGCGGGTCATTTGGTTTTTTCCTGGGCCTGATGGCTTTGCTGTTCATACCAGAATTTACGTCTGAGCAGCTCCCCTGGATTATCCGGGATCTGGCGCAGCCATTGTTCCAGTGCCTGGCGCTGTTCTTCTTCATTGCGCTGGCCCGCGGCAGGACGCAGTGGCGGGGTGGTGGTCTGCTCATCGGGCAGTTCGCTGCCTGGTACATCCTGGGCGGTCGGCGGTTGTGCCGCGCGCGGGGGTTGGGGCTCGTCCGATGTCGCGCTTGCCTCGAGAGAGGGCTGTCCCGGTTCGGAAGACTGGGTGGGTGAGTCGGTATCCGGCGATTGCTCGGCGCGGGCCGGCTCCTCGCTTTCGGCAGGCTTGGGTTCTTCCGGTACGGGGGCCGGCTGTTTCAACAAACTTTCCACCAGGGCCTTGTTGGTCTGGGCGGGGCGCAGGTCGGGTTGCAACTCCAGGGCCTGCTCATAGGCATCCAGCGCGGCTTCCAGTTCGCCGCTCCTGGCCAGGGCGTTGCCGCGATTGTAGTGCGCACGGGCGTCGTTGCCTTCGGCGAAGCGTCGGGCGGCTTCGCTGTACTGGCCGGCTTCGTACAGGGCGACGCCTTGCCACTGGCTGTCCTCGAAGTGGGCGGCGGCTTCGGCGGGACGTTTTTGCTTGAGCAAGTGCTGGCCCTGTTGGTCGGCGCGCAACCACAGGTCCTGGAATTCGAAGGCGTGGCCGGTTTGCGGCAACATGAATAACAGTGGCAGGCAGAACAGCCAGCCTCGCCGTCCGGCACAGGCGGCCAGCAGCAACAGGGGCAGGAGCAGCCAATAGCCCTGGTCGGCCCAGGTGTCCAGGCGCAGCGTTTGTCCGTCGCTGCGCAGATGACGAGGGCCGTCCAACAGGCCCAGGCCGCGCAGGTCGCTGTCGTCCAGGCGCGCCGGCCGGTAGCGGCCGTCCAGCTTGTTGGCAAAGGCCTTGAGGCCCGGGCTGTCCAGGCGTGGCAGCAGGATCGAACCCTGCGCATCCTTGAGGTAACTGCCATCTTCCTGGGGCACCGGTGCGCCTTCGCGGGTACCAATGCCGAGCATCAGCCATTGTGTGGCGGAACCGTCCAGGGCCTGGCGAATGCCTTGGCGTTCCTGCTCGTTCAGCGACGAACCGATCAGCAGGATCCGGCCATGGCCCAGTTCGCCCTGGTCCAACAGGGCCAGCGCCTTGCGGACCGCCAGGTCGGCACGATGGCCGCTCTGCGGCATGATCGATGGCGCAAGGGCTTCGAGCAGGTTGGCGCTGGTGGACAGGTCGTCGGACAGCGGCACCAGCGTATGGGCGCTGCCGGCATAGACGATGATCGCGGTCTGGGCGTCGCTGCGGTTCTGCAACAGGTCCAGTACCTTGCGCCGGGCCTGCTCCAGTCGTGTGGGCGGGACGTCGGTGGCGAGCATTTCCGGGGTCAGTTCCAGCACCACCACCAGCGGGTCGGCGGGTTTCTGGCTGGTCTGTTCGACCCGCGCCCAACTCGGCCCCAGCAACGCCAGCACGATCAACAGCCAACCCAGGCCCAGGGCAATCCACGGCAGCCGGCTTTCACGGCCGCTGCCGCCACTGAGCAGCACAGCATGAAAGGCGGGCGGCAGGATCATCTGCCAGCGGCCCACGCGTTTCTGCCGGTGCCACAGTTGCCAGAGCAACCAGCCCAGCAGAGGTAGCAGCAATACGAACCAGGGGCGTAGCCAATGTGGCCAGAAGGCGATCATCGACGCCTCCGCAAGCGCAGGCGCTTGAGCCGCTGGCGCCACTCGGTGTGTTGGGCCGGCTGGAACAGCGGCTGGTTGAACAGGCGCTGCAACGGATTGTCCGGCCAGCGCGCCCGGGCCACCAGCAACATGCTCAACAGCAGCGCAACGGCCAGGGGCCAGTGATACAGCGCCAGGGCAGGACGGGCCTGGGTCGGTTGCTGGGTCACCGGCTCGAGCTGGTCGAGGGCGGTCTTGATCGCCAGTAATTGCGCGCCATCCTGGGCACGAAAATACTGGCCGCCGGTGGCTTGGGCGATTTCCTTGAGTGTCGGTTCATCCAGGTCCAGGCTCGGGTTGACGCCGAGCAAACCCGTGGTGCCGCTTTGTTCCGGGTCGGCACCGATGCCGATCGGGTAGATTTTCACACCTTCGTCGGCGGCCAGTCGCGCAGCGGTCAGTGGATCGATTTCACCGCCGTTGTTGGCACCGTCGGTGACCAGGATCAGCACGCGGCTGTGGGCCGGGCGCTGGCGCAGGCGCTTGAGGGCCAGGCCGATGGCGTCGCCGATGGCGGTGTTCTTGCCGGCGATACCGATACGCGCCTCATCGAGCCAATGGCGCACGGTGCGGCGGTCGAAGGTCAGCGGTGCTTGCAGATAGGCCTGGCTGCCGAACAGGATCAGGCCGACCCGGTCACCTTCGCGGCCTTCGAGAAAGTCCCCGAGCATGTGCTGGACCAGCACAAGGCGACTGACCTCTTCGTCCTTCCACTGCATGTCGGGAAAGTCCATGGAACCCGAGACATCCACCGCCACCAGCAGGTCGCGGCCGCTGGCGGCAATCGGCAATGGCTCGCCCAACCACTGCGGTCGAGCCGCGGCGATCAGCAACAGCAGCCAGAGCAGGATGAAGGGCGCCTGTTGCCGCCAGGTCGGCAGATTGGCCCGCGCCCGCCGACCCACCAGGCCTTCCAGGTCCCCGAGGAAACTGACCTTGAGCGCTGGCTCGCCGCTATCGGCCGCCGGCAGCACCAGGCGCATCAGCCAAGGCAACGGCAACAGGGCGAATACCCACGGCCAGGCGAACTCAAACATGTTTGCGAATCCAGATTTCGACCGCCTGGGTCAGGCCAGCGATGGCTTTGTCATCGAGCTTGCATTCGGGTTTGTAGGCGCCTTCCACCAATATCATCCAGCGCGTCAGGCCCGCGGCCGGGCAGCGGTTATCCAGGAACGCCAGCCATTTGCGCCCATTGAGGGTGTGGCTCTGGCTGTAGGGGTAGTGATTGCGGCATAGACGCTTGAGCAGCCCGTTGAGCTGTTGCAACCAGGCCCCGGCCGGCGCGCCGTCGTAGGGTTTGGGCAGCAGGGCGAGTTCGGCCAGCGCGGCCAGGCGCACTGGGTCCAAGGGTTGTTCGGCGCGGGCGACGGTGCGCTTGATGGGAATGAACCGGCGCAGCTGCCACAGGCCCAGGCCCAGCAATGGGATCAAAACCAGCAGCAGCCACCAGCCTGGCGCGGGTGGCCAGAAACCGATAGGCGGCGGCGCCATCAGCGGTTGCAGTTGATCCAGGCTGCTCATCGGCTTTTCCCGGCCCGCTTGGGGTTCAGGTAGTCGCGCAGTTGCTCGACCATGTCGCCCTGGGTACTCAGGGGCAGCATCAGGATTCGCAGTTTCTGCGCCAGCATCTCCCAGCGTTCCTGGCGCGCCTCGGCCTGGGCGCGATAGGCCTGGCGCAGTTCGAAATTCAGGGTGTCGAGTTCCAGCTGCGAACCACGCTGGGTGAACCGCAGCAGACCGGCGGCGGGCAGGGCATGATCCAGCGGGTCCGACAGCGGCAGCAACAACAGGTCGCAATGGCGCGACAGCAGGCTCAACTGTTGCTCGGCGCTGTCGGACAGCGCGCGCTCATCGCAAATCACGATCGCCAGGCTGCCGGGCCGTAGCACTTCCCGGGCCCGGCGCAGGGCGATGCCGAACGAGTCGCGATCCGGCTCGGCCTCGGTGTGCAGTGACTGATTGACCCGCACCAGCCGGTTGAGCAATTGCAACAGGCTCTGTTTGCTGCGTCGCGGCTTGACCTCGTAATGGGTGTTATTGCCGAACACCAGGCCGCCGACCCGGTCGTTGTGCCCCAGCGCGGCCCAGCCTATGAGGCTGGCGGCCTGGGCGGCGAGCACCGACTTGAACACCAGCCCCGAACCGAAGAACAGCCGGTGGCTTTGCTCGATCATGATGAAGATCGGCCGCTCGCGTTCTTCGTGGAACAGTTTGGTGTGGGGCTCCTGGGTCCGGGCGGTGACGCGCCAGTCAATGGTGCGTACGTCGTCGCCGGCCTGATAGACCCGCACCTGGTCGAAATCGACGCCGCGTCCGCGCAGCTTGGAGTGATGCAGGCCGATCAGCGGGCTGCGCTGGCCTGGGGTCGAGAACAACTGCACTTCGCGTACGCGATGGCGCATCTCGATCAGCTCTGCGAGGCTGACGCGGATGCCCGGTGCGGGCGCCAGTGGGTTATTCATGACGCATGCTCAAGCGACAGCGACGACGTCGAGAATCCGCTGCACGACCCGGTCCTGGTCGATGCCAGCGGCCTCGGCTTCGAACGACAGGATGATGCGATGGCGCAGCACGTCGAACAGCACGGCCTGGATATCTTCGGGGCTGACAAAGTCGCGTCCGGCCAGCCAAGCGTGGGCACGGGCGCAGCGGTCCAGGGCGATGGAGCCCCGCGGGCTGGCGCCGTAGGCGATCCATTCGGCCATTTCCGGATCGAACTTGGCCGGGTTGCGGGTGGCCATGATCAGTTGCACCAAGTACTCCTCCACGGCGTCGGCCATGTACAACCCGAGGATTTCCTTACGCGCGGAGAAAATCGCCTGCTGGCTCACGCGGCGTTCGGGCTTGGTCTCGCCGTTCAGCGCTTCACCCCGGGCCTGCTGCAGGATACGGCGTTCCACCGCGGCGTCAGGGAAACCGATCTTGACGTGCATCAGGAAGCGGTCGAGCTGGGCTTCGGGCAGCGGGTAGGTGCCTTCCTGCTCGATCGGGTTCTGCGTGGCCATCACCAGGAACAGCGGCGACAGTTCATAAGTGCTGCGCCCGACGCTGACCTGCCGCTCGGCCATCGCCTCCAGCAAGGCCGACTGGACCTTGGCCGGGGCGCGGTTGATTTCGTCCGCCAGCACCAGGTTATGGAAAATCGGCCCTTGCTGGAACACGAAGCTGCCTGTTTCCGGGCGGTAGATTTCCGTACCGGTGATGTCGGCGGGCAGCAGGTCGGGGGTGAACTGGATGCGATGGAATTGCGCTTCGACGCCTTCGGCCAGTTCTTTGATGGCCTTGGTCTTGGCCAGCCCCGGCGCGCCTTCCACCAGCATGTGGCCGTCGGCAAGCAGGGCGATGAGCAGGCGCTCGATGAGTTTTTCCTGGCCGAGAATCTGCGTTGAAAGAAAGGTTCGCAGCGCAAGCAGCGCTTCACGATGTTCCATCGGTGACTGTTCCTGGAAAGGGTGGCCCCGGACGTTCGGATAACGCCGGGGCTGGGGGCGTTACTTTAATGCATGGCAGGGGGTGGCGACTAACGGGATTTTGATTGGCCGTGTGAATTGTGATCGGCTTGGAAAGATTGTGGGGGTGGGTTTGCTTGCCATGAATCCCACCCGACAGGCGCCCTTACCCCGGTGGCGAGGGAGCTTGCTCCCGCTTGAGTGCGAAGCACTCACAAAATGAAGGGGTGTTTATCGGGACGTAGGAGTGCTCTGGAGCAGGCTACGTTGTCTTGCACCATTGCCTACGACTGCGCCAGAATCCGCCGGCTTGTGCGCTTGGGAGGCAGGTTCTATCGTTTCCGGGTCGCTGATGAATCAGCGATCGGGTTTGGTAGCCCGGCTTTTGACTTGTCGCACAGCCCCTGTAACAGAGGCCTTTTTGGTATCTGTTTTATGGCGGTCATGCGCAGGGCGTCTTCGGACGCGCCGGTTCTCCAAGTCACCGGTCTACCAACCCGCGTATGGCCGCCACCTTCGTGTGGTAGCGAGGTTGATGGTCTCCTTTTTCTGATTTGGAGATTCATTCATGTTCAAAGTAACCCCGAACCCACCGAACACCGATCCAACGTCACCGCGTCCAAAAACCACGTCCCAAAAACACGACGAAGTCACCGACCGAGTCCTCGACCATTACCTGAACCCCAAGCCGGACAAACCCGAAGCAGAACCTGCCCCCGGCCAACTCTTCACCGTCAACAAAGACATCGACACCGAAAGCCTGCTTGCCAACCTCAGCGAAACCCTGGCCTCGGCCAATGCCATGGTCAATGACCTGGCGTTCGACCTGGACGGTTCACGCCGGCATTTCCTCCTGGGCATTCAGCAACTGATCGAACTGGGCAGCCTGCTGGCAAACCGTGCACTGGACAACATCGAAACCCGTCAGCCGACATAACCCCCGTGGCGAGGGAGCTTGCTCCCGCTGGGCTGCGCAGCAGCCCCAAACCGAGCCGGCGCGGTTCCCCAGACACACCGCGCCCGCCGGGCCTGCGGCGGCTGCGCAGCCGAACGGGAGCAAGCTCCCTCGCCACAGAAGCGCTGCCGTGCTCGGATGATTGCTCAGTCTACCCACGCCCTCGCATTTGATCGTTCCCGCGCTCTGCGTGGGAATGCATCCTGTGACGCTCTGCGTCACCTTGCAGAAGCGGAACGCGGAGCGTCCCTGGCGGCGTTTCCACGCGGGAGCGTGGGAACGATCAAACCGAGCCGGCGCGGTTCCCCAGACACACCGCGCCCGCCGGGCCTGCGACTGCTGCGCAGCCGAACGGGAGCAAGCTCCCTCGCCACAGCCGTGCTTGGATGATTGCTCAGCCTACCCACGCCCCCGCATTCACCAGATTCGCCGGTCGTTCACCCGCCAATGCCGCCAGCAGGTTGTCCACCGCGCAGCGCGCCATCGCTTCCCGGGTCTCGTGGGTGGCCGAGCCCATGTGCGGTGTCGCCACCACGTTATCCAGTTGCAACAACGGCGAATCCGCACTCAAGGGCTCGCGCTCGAACACGTCCAGCCCCGCGGCACGGATCTGCCCGCTGCGCAGGGCGTCGATCAGTGCCGCCTCGTCCACCACTTTGCCTCGGGAGATGTTGATGAAGATGGTCTCGGGACGCATCCGGGCAAACGCCTGCGCATCGATCAGCTCTTGGGTTTCAGCCGTCAAGGGCAAGGTCAGGCAGACGAAGTCCGCCTGCTGCAACAATGTTTCGAGGCTGCAATAGCGTGCGTTGAAACGCTGCTCGACTGCAGGCTTGGGCGAGTGGCTGTGGTAGAGCACCGGCATGCCGAAGCCGAAGTGCCCGCGCTGGGCCAAGGCTTCACCGATGCGGCCCATGCCGATGATGCCCAGGGTCTTGCCATGGACGTCGGTGCCGAAATGCCGGGGGCCGATGCTCTGTTGCCAGCCGCCGCTGCGCACCAGGTTGGCCAGTTCCACCACGCGCCGGGCGGTTGCCAGGATCAGGGCGAAACCGGTGTCCGCGGTGGTTTCGGTGAGCACGTCCGGGGTATTGGTGAGCAGGATCCGGCGTTCGGTCAGGTAGTCGATGTCGTAGTTGTCGACCCCTACCGAGACGCTGGCGATGGCTTGCAGGTTCGGCGCCAGGTCCAGCAGCGCCGCATTCAGCTTGAGGCTGGCGCCCAGCAGGCCGTGGGCCGTGGGCAGGGCGTCGCGCAGTTGTGCCAGGCCTTGGGCATCGAGGCGTTCGATGAGCGTGACTTGGGCCTGGGCTTGCAGGCGAGCCATCAATTGAGGTGACAGCGTTTTGTACAACACCACGTGCTTTTTCATGGATGGGTCTCGATTCAGGAACGGGCAGGCGCCGGGTTTGGCGTCGCGGGGTGGGAGACGGTCCGGTCGCTGGCGCCGGGCTTGAGGGCGAGGGTCAGCACGACCGACAGCAGCAAGGCGCCGCTCATCAGCAGGAAGGACATGCCAGGGGAACCGGTGGTGCCGTTGAGGTAGCCCACAAGGTAAGAGCCGCCGAACGAACCCAGCGCGCCCATGCTGTTGATCAACGCCATGGCGCCGCCGGCGACATTGGCTGGGAGGATTTCCGGAACGATGGCGAAGAACGGACCGTATGGCGCGTACATGCAAGCGCCGGCCACCACCAGCAGGCTGTAGGACCACCAGAAATGTTCAGGCCCCAGCAGGTAGGAGGCGTAGAACGCGATGGAAGCGACCAGCAGTGGCGGCCAGACGAAGCGCTTGCGCTTCTGGGCCTTGTCCGAGGCCCAGGACACCACCAGCATGCCGACCACCGCCGCCAGGTACGGCAACGACGACAGCCAGCCGGCCTCGACCATGCTCATCTGCAAACCTGCCTTGAGGATGGACGGTAGCCACAGCACGAACCCGTAGACCCCAATGCTCCAGCAGAAAAACTGCAACGCCAGGATGATGACCTTGGGCGAGCGGAAGGCCTCGGCATAGTTCTTCACCGCCTTGATACCCACCTGTTCAGCCGCCAATGCGCTTTCCAGGTCGTGTTTTTCCTGGTCGCTGAGCCACTTGGCCTGGGATGGACGATCATCGGCCAGGCGCCACCAGATAAAGGCCCAGAGCACCGCCGGCAGGCCTTCGATGATGAACATCCAGCGCCAGTCGAATTGCTGCACCAGATAACCCGACACCACTGACATCCACAGCATGGTCACTGGGTTGCCAAGGATCAGGAACGTGTTGGCGCGCGAACGTTCGGCGCGGGTGAACCAGTGGCACAGGTACACCAGCATGGCCGGCATCACCGCGGCCTCGACCACCCCGAGCATGAAGCGGATCACGATCAGCCAGTAGGCATTGGAGACCACGCCCGTCAGGGTGGCCAGCGAACCCCAGAGGATCAGGCTGACGAAGATCAGCTTCTTCACACTGTGCTTTTGCGCGTAGATCGCCCCCGGTACCTGGAAGAAAAAGTAGCCGAGGAAAAACAGGGCGCCCAGCAAGGACGACAGCCCCGGGGTGATCATCAGGTCCTTGGCCATGCCCGAGGCGGCGGCAAATCCATAATTGGCCCGGTCGAGGTAGGCCAGGCTGTAGGTGATGAAGACGATGGGCATGATGTACCACCAGCGGCGGGTGGCGAGGGTGAGCGTTTGCATGTCGTTGACTCCTGAGCTTGTTGTTTTTGTCGCAGCAGGTGTGTTTTGCGGTGGTCTCTATCGCGAGCAAGCTCGCTCCCACAGGGTTAACGTCAGCCCCTGTTGGAGCGAGCTTGCTCGCGATTGGCGTCATTGAATTCCGCCAATAACTCAATGCGAGTCGGCAATCCCTCCATGTCTCCACGGCTCTGCACCGCGCGGCTGCCAATCCAGTTGGCGCGCTGCACGGCCTCGGTGATGGCCTGGCCTTCGAGCAATGCGCTGATCAGGCCCACGGCGAAGCCATCACCGGCGCCCACGGTGTCCACCACTTGGGCCACCGGCACGCCGGGGATGACGCCTTGGTCCAACGCCGTGCGGTAATAGGCCCCGTCCGCGCCGAGCTTGATCACGACGAGTTCGGCGCCTTGGTCCAGGTAGAACGCGGCGATGTCGGCCGGGTCGTCGAAACCGGTCAGCAGCCGGCCTTCGCCGAGCCCCGGCAAGACCCAGTGGGCGAGGGCGGCGAGGCGATTGATTTCAGTGATCATCGTCGACTCGCTGCCCCAAAGGCTTGGCCTCAGGTTGGGGTCGAACGACAGGCTGCGGCCGGCCGCGCGCATACGGCTCATCAATTCAAAGGACATCTCGCGGGCCGTGACCGACAACGCCGGGACGATGCCGGTGGCGTGCAAGTGACGGGCTTCAAGCAGCGATGGCGCGATGGAATCGATCGACAGATGACTGGCCGCCGAGCCACGACGGAAATACTCGACTTGCGGGTCGCTGCCATCGTCGGCACGGGACTTGAACTGAAATCCGGTGGGGTGCGTTGGATCGACCGCCACGTGACGACAATCCAGGCCTTCGTTCTCCAGCGTCTGCACGACGAAGCGTCCCAGGGAATCGGCGCCAACCCGGCTCAGCCACGCCACCTTGAAGCCAAGGCGCGACAAACCGATGGCCACGTTGCTGTCGGCCCCGGCAATGCGCTTGTGGAACTGGTCGACGCTGGCCAGGTCACCGCGCTGGTCGGCCACCAGCATCGCCATGGTTTCGCCGAACGACAACACATCGAACTCAGGCATGGGCAGGCTCCCGGCGCGATTGCCCGAGGCGGGCAAGGGTGGCGACATGTCCAGCGGTCAATTGCAGCAGGTCTTCGCCTTGTAACGGGTATTCGGCGGCGCGCATTACACCGACGGGCATGTGCTTGAGCAGTTGCTCCCACAGGTGCAGGTCGGTCATGGCCGGAGGTACGGCGACCAGTTTGCCGTCGGCGCGCTGGGCCACTGCCTTGCAATGCACGTACGCCACATACCGTCCGAGCTGTCGGGCGGCGACGGCGGCCGATTGGTCTTGCCATTGCCAGTTGCCGATGTCGAAGGTCATGCCGACGGGCAATGCATGCTCTTGGGCAGCGGTGAAGAAACGTTGCAACGGTTCGATCCGTCCGCCTTGCAAGGTCTGGTCGTTTTCCACCAGCAACTGCACCGGGCTTGCGCCGAGCACATCCGCCAGTGCCGACAGATCATGGGAGCCGGTGAAGTGCCCGAGGGAGACTTTTAGCCATGCCGAGCCGAAAGCCTCGGACCGTTGCAGGGTCAGTGCCAGGGCCGGGTTGGGCCTGGACTGCCCGGCGAGCCACAGCTCCAGTGGCGACGAGAAAACACTTTGCAGCCCCTGGGCGCGAGCGCGAGCGGCCAGCTCGGCGGGCTGTTCGGTGGTGAGCAATTCTTCGCGCCATTCGATGCGTGAGGCGCCGGCGGCGGCCAGCAGATCGATGAAACGGCCTTGGCCTTGTTGCCGTACCAGGTCGGCGCCGTAGCTGGAAAGGCTGATGGAGACGGGTGGGTTGTGCATTGTTGTTATACCTCTGAAACCGGTTTCAGTTTTATTTAAAAAAAGGGGGTGTGCTTCAGGGCCTCATCGCGAGCAAGCTCGCTCCCACACGGGATCTGTGGCGCACTGAAGATCCCTGTGGGAGCTTGCTCGCGATAGGGGCCTCACCATCACCGACCATTCCCAAGCGTCGACCCACGCTCAATCAACCGCGCCGCAAAATCCAGGTTCCGCACCGGCCCGTTGTCGCCACGCAAGCGCTTGAGCAAACATTCGAATGCACTGGCGCCAATCTCGGCGGTGGGTTGGGCCAGGGCCGTGATGCCGCTGCCCACCAAGGGATACCAATCCAAGTCATCGAGGGCGATCAGGCCCACGTCATCGAACAAGTGACAACCCAGTTCGCGCAACACCGTCGTGGCGGCCAGGGCGGCAATGCCATTGGCGCAGAACAACGCCTTGGGGTCATGGCCAGGCTGGGCAAGAAAGGCCTTGATACGCGTGGTCAACTGATCAGAGGTTTCCACCACGGTGCCGGCCAGGGCAGGCCGTCGTTGGATGCCGGCCTTGAAACTCTCGACTCGCTCGATTCGCGAACTGGTGCCGTCGAACGGTTCGGTCACCAGCAACAGATCGCGGTAGCCCCGTTGTTCGAGGTGATCGAGGGCCATTTCGATGGCCGCCGGGTTGTCCAGCCCGACCAGGTCGCTGTCGAGCCGATCGACCTTGCGATCCACCAGCACCAGGGGCATTTCGCTGCGCAGTTCGAACAGTTCGTCACGGTGGTGACCCAAGGTGTTCACGATCAGCCCTTCGATGTTGTAGGCGCGCAGCAACGCCAGGTGCTGGCGTTCCTGCTCGTCGTCGCGGTCGGTGTTGCACACCACCAGGCTATAGCCATGGCGACGACAGGCGGTTTCCACGCCATGCATCACGGCAATCGAATAAGGGTTGCGGATATCGGCCACCAGCATGCCGATCAGGCGTGTGCGCCCACGCTTGAGGCCACGGGCCATCTGGTTCGGCCGGTAGCCCAGCTCGCTGATGGCCTGCTCGATGCGCCGGGCGATGGCCTCGGAGAGCAGGGCGCGGTCCTCGCCAATGAAGCGCGAGACACTGGCCTTGGAGACCCCGGCGCGTTCGGCGACGTCAAGCATGGTCACGCGGCTGCGCTGGGCGGCGGAGAAAGAAGTCACGGATTGAAACCTGCTTATTGGATTTATTAGTGGCTCTGAAACCGGTTTCAGGAAACACCAGAACCCAATCGGTCGTCAAGGGCGACGTGTCGCAGGCACGACCAGCGGTGGTTCGCTTGCGTCGCACAGGGGCGACGATCCAGACAGGTCTTCATCAGAACCGGGCCACCCAGGCGATTTGCAGCGCGCAAGGCCGTGTGGTTAGCTGCCTGTCTCCCCAGCCCGTTGACTGCCGAAACCACCATGAACTTTACCCAGCCTCGTTTGAGATTGCTGTCGATACTGAGTGTGACCTTGTTGGTGGTGGGCTGTGCGTCCTATTACCTGTTTCGCCACAGCGGCGCGCCGGTAGATGAAGGTTTCGCCGCCGAGCAACTGAACGAAGGGGGCATGGAAGACATCGGTACGCTGGCAGCGCCCGAGGTGGAAAAACGCCTCAATTACTTGATTCAGGACACCGGTGAAACCCTCAGGTCCCTGGAGCTGATCAGCGACGCGCAATTGAGCCTGACCCTTTCGACGAGCGAGCCCGACGACGAGCAGCCATTGCAATACGAGCCGCTGTTTGTCCCGTTCACCAGCGCGCAACTGAAAGCTGAGCTGGCGTCGATTCAAGGCTTGCGTTTTACCCAGCGGCTGTTTGCCGAGGGTTCTGAGGTGCGGCTCGATACCAGCCGCCTCGATCCGCTCTGGAAGCGCGCCGCCACGCCGGAGGAGCCGGCGGCGGAGCAGTACCTGCCGCAGCGCCTGCGTTTTCGCGATGGCAGCGAAACAACCTTCGCCGAGCTCAAGGTGTCGCCCCAGGTCGAGTCCGACGACACGATCTCGTCCCATGACGCCTTCGCCCTGTCGGTGAACAAATCCCTGGCGAGCCTCGGCCTCACGGTCGCTTACCGCAGCTACCCGGCGTTCAAGAAAGTGGTACTGGACAAGGATCACCCGAAAGTGACCCTGGACGGCGGTCAGTCCTTCCAGCTCACTGCCCTGGGTGATGACAGCGCGTCCGTGCGGTTGAGTACACCGAAATTGTCGACCTTCGTGGTGCAGGGGCTGGATGACGCGGGCAGGGCGCTCTACAGCAACGGCAACAACGCCCGGGCGTTCCCTTCCGATGGCGATATCGCGGCGTTGCATGAGTATTACAACGGGTTGCTGCGGACCAAGGGCGATCTCAAGCAGCTCAAGACCGGCCAGGCGGTGCAACAGCAATTGCAGCGCTTGACCGAGGCGCTGGCCGCTCAGGTGGGGCCGTTGAAAAACACCGAGGTCGACTATCGATTCGAGGCCACCCCGCAACGTATCGTCATCCATGTGCTCGATCCGATGGAAGACAACACCGTTGAGTTCGCCCAGGTCGACAACGTCCTTGCAGCACAAGCGCGTTACATCGCCCTGGACCGGAACGCCGAGCGCTATGGTTTCATCGATCAGGCTGGCCAGTGGTTGATCAAGCCCCGTTGGGTGCAGGTGCAAGATAGCCAGATGGCCGATACCTACACGTTGTTTTCCCCGGAGAAGTCCAGCGACCCGGAGTCGGAGTGGCAGGCGTTGCGCAGCCAGCTCGCCTACTTCCCCGCCGGTAGCAACAAACTCGTAGACCTGCCGTTCGAATACATCACCGAGGCGTTGAGCAATGGCCTGCTGTTGGTGGAGCGCGAAACCAACGGCCCTTACGGGCTCTATGATGCCAAGCGTCATCGTTTCGTGTTGCCGATGAAATTCGTCAACCCTACCGTGACCGACAACGTGTTCATCGCCCGTCTCGGCAAGCGAACCGATGTCATGGAAGGCCTGTACGGCGCCTATACCCTGGACGGCAAAGAGATCCTGCCGACGCAGTTCTCGGGCATCGAGTACCGCGAGGGGTTGCTCTACGCCAGCTCCGCCGATCGGAGTCGTCAAGACGTGTTCGACCTGCAAGGTAAACGGATCAACCTTCAGGTGGACAACGTGATAGGCCGGTTTGTCGGGCAACAACCGCTATTGGTGCAAGACACTAAAAGCCGGAAATTCGCTTTTATCGATCGCCAGGGCGCGCGGCTACCCATCAAGTTGCCGTATGACGAAGTGACGCCGTTTTCCAACGGCATGGCGGTGGTCGGACGCGATGGCAGCTACGGTGCCATCGACCTGGCGGGCAGGTTGCAGGTCCCGCTGGATTACAACCAGATCAGCGCGTTCCAGGCCCACTACGCCGCGGCCATCCGGGCCGATGGTGGTTCCGGCCTGGTCTTGATCAGTCGGGACAACAAGGTGATCAAGGAACTGGGGTCCTACACCAGCCTGGACGTGACGGATAACGGCAATGAGGCTCGTTATTACGTGAGGGATCCGAATAACAGTGACGAGTACCTGGTTTATGACGCCGATGGCAATCTCGTGAAGAAAGACGGATAAAGGCGGACGCACTGATTCCTCGCCACAGGAGCGTGTTCGTGTCCGGATCTCAGAGCTGGCTTATATAGGTCCCCGTCCCCTTGAGGATGTTCTGCAGCGTCAGTTCCACTTCCGCCAGGTCCGCCGTATCGGTGTCGTGGGTGATCTCCAGCACATCGTCGCCGTTGAGCGCATCGGCATCCGCCGGGGCAATTTCAATCAGCAAGTGGGTCGGGCTGAGGGTGACCTTGACGCCGTCCAGTGTCGAAGGCTCGCCATCGAGGGCGATTTCCAGTTCATCTTCGTCGGGGTAGCGGGTCATCAGGAACATGTCGCCCTGGGTGCTGTGGCAGCAGAGCATGGCCATGTTGTCTTCTTCTTCATCACACGGGTTGGCGATCAGAAGGGCGGTGGTCATTTTCATGGTGATGGCTCCAGGATCGAGTGCACCTGCGGGGTGCAAAAAGTGGATTCTGCCAGCCCGAAGGATTTTCTGCTGGTTTACCGCCTCGGGGTGCCGTTTGGTCCCCAGCCTGCTAGGGTTGTCCGGTGCGTACCGGCTGTTTAGCTAGCCGATGACCGAATATGTCGCAGCGCTGCAAGCAGGCAGGTTGTCGCACTCGTTAAGCTGCGCAACGGATGTGCACCTGCAAAGGCCATCCCACGGGTGTTTTTTGCAGGTGCCCATGACATGAAATTACATGGAAAAGGATGTGACCTGCGGGTCCTGTCCAGCTTCATCCACCTGTCATCCTGTTTCCTCTGCCCGAGAATCAGGAACGGGATGGCCGATAACCCCGCAAGGGGTTGCACGCGACGCTTTCATCAATAACAAGCCCAAGCGGAGTACCACAGATGGCGTTCTTCACCGCAGCCAGCAAGGCCGACTTCCAGCATCAACTGCAAGCGGCACTGGCGCAGCACATCAGTGAACAGGCACTGCCACAAGTGGCGCTGTTCGCTGAACAATTCTTCGGCATCATTTCCCTCGATGAACTTACCCAGCGCCGGTTGTCCGACCTCGCCGGCTGCACCCTGTCTGCCTGGCGCCTGCTTGAGCGCTTCGATCACGCGCAGCCGCAGGTGCGCGTCTACAACCCCGATTACGAACGCCACGGTTGGCAGTCGACCCACACGGCCGTGGAAGTGCTGCACCACGACCTGCCGTTCCTGGTGGACTCGGTCCGCACCGAGCTGAACCGTCGCGGCTACAGCATTCATACCCTGCAAACCACCGTGCTGAGCGTGCGTCGCGGCAGCAAGGGCGAGTTGCTGGAAATCCTGCCAAAAGGCACCCAGGGCGACGACATCCTGCAAGAGTCGTTGATGTACCTGGAAATCGACCGTTGCGCCAACGCCGCCGAACTCAACGTCCTGAGCAAGGAACTTGAGCAAGTGCTGGGCGAAGTGCGCGTGGCCGTGGCCGACTTCGAACCGATGAAAGCCAAGGTCCAGGAAATCCTCGACAGCCTGGACAGCAGCGCCTACGCCATCGACGCTGATGAAAAGAGCGAGATCAAGAGCTTCCTGGAATGGCTGGTGGGTAACCACTTCACCTTCCTGGGCTACGAAGAGTTCGTGGTTCGTGACGAGGCCGATGGTGGCCACATCGAGTACAACCCCGATTCGTTCCTGGGCCTGACCAAATTGCTGCGCGCCGGCCTGACCGCCGAAGACCTGCGCATCGAAGACTACGCCGTCAATTACCTGCGCGAACCGACGCCGCTGTCGTTCGCCAAGGCCGCGCACCCGAGCCGCGTACACCGTCCGGCCTATCCTGACTACGTGTCGATCCGTGAAATCGACGCCGACGGCAAGGTCATCAAGGAATGCCGCTTCATGGGCCTGTACACCTCTTCGGTGTATGGCGAGAGCGTGCGGGCCATCCCGTACATCCGCCGCAAGGTCGCGGAAATCGAGCGTCGCTCGGGCTTCCAGGCCAAGGCGCACCTGGGCAAGGAACTGGCCCAGGTGGTCGAAGTGCTGCCCCGTGACGACCTGTTCCAGACCCCGGTGGACGAGCTGTTCAGCACTGTCATGTCCATCGTGCAGATCCAGGAACGCAACAAGATCCGCGTGTTCCTGCGCAAAGACCCGTATGGCCGTTTCTGCTACTGCCTGGCCTACGTGCCACGTGATATCTATTCCACCGAAGTGCGCCAGAAGATCCAGCAAGTACTGATGGATCGCCTGAAGGCCTCGGACTGCGAGTTCTGGACCTTCTTCTCCGAATCCGTACTGGCCCGTGTACAACTGATCCTGCGGGTGGACCCGAAGAACCGCATCGACATCGACCCGTTGCTGCTGGAAAAAGAAGTCGTGCAGGCCTGCCGCAGCTGGAAGGACGATTACGCCAGCCTGGTCGTCGAGAGCTTCGGTGAAGCCCAGGGCACCAACGTGCTGTCGGATTTCCCGAAAGGTTTCCCGGCCGGCTACCGCGAGCGCTTTGCTGCGCACTCGGCCGTGGTCGACATGCAGCACCTGCTGAGCCTGAGCGAAAAAAATCCGCTGGTCATGAGCTTCTACCAGCCGCTGGGCCAGGTCTCCGGCCAGCGTGAGCTGCACTGCAAGCTGTATCACGCCGATACGCCACTGGCGCTGTCCGACGTGCTGCCGATCCTGGAAAACCTCGGCCTGCGCGTGCTGGGTGAATTCCCGTACCGCCTGCGCCACACCAATGGCCGCGAGTTCTGGATCCATGACTTCGCGTTCACCGCCGCCGAAGGCCTGGACCTGGATATCCAGCAACTCAACGACACCTTGCAGGACGCCTTCGTCCACATTGTGCGTGGCGATGCCGAGAACGATGCCTTCAACCGCCTGGTGCTGACCGCCGGCCTGCCATGGCGCGACGTGGCGCTGCTGCGTGCCTATGCCCGTTACCTGAAGCAGATCCGCCTGGGCTTCGACCTGGGTTACATCGCCAGCACCCTGAACAACCACACCGACATCGCTCGCGAGTTGACCCGGTTGTTCAAGACCCGCTTCTACCTGGCGCGCAAACTCACCGGCGATGACCTGGAAGACAAGCAACTGCGCCTGGAGCAAGCGATTCTCTCGGCGCTGGACGACGTCCAGGTGCTCAACGAAGACCGCATCCTGCGTCGCTACCTGGACCTGATCAAGGCCACCCTGCGGACCAACTTCTACCAGACCGACGCCAACGGCCAGAACAAGTCCTACTTCAGCTTCAAGTTCAACCCGCACCTGATCCCGGAGCTGCCCAAGCCCGTACCGAAGTTCGAAATCTTCGTGTACTCGCCACGGGTCGAAGGCGTGCACCTGCGCTTCGGCAACGTGGCTCGCGGTGGCTTGCGCTGGTCCGATCGTGAAGAAGACTACCGCACCGAAGTGCTCGGCCTGGTAAAAGCCCAGCAAGTGAAGAACTCGGTGATCGTGCCGGTGGGCGCCAAGGGCGGTTTCCTGCCACGTCGCTTGCCATTGGGCGGCGGCCGGGACGAGATCGCGGCCGAGGGCATCGCCTGCTACCGCATCTTCATCTCGGGCCTGTTGGACATCACCGACAACCTGAAGGACGGCGCGCTGGTACCGCCGGCCAACGTCGTGCGTCATGACGACGATGACCCGTACCTGGTGGTGGCGGCGGACAAGGGCACTGCGACCTTCTCCGACATCGCCAACGGTATCGCCATCGACTATGGCTTCTGGCTCGGCGATGCGTTCGCCTCCGGCGGTTCGGCGGGCTACGACCACAAGAAAATGGGCATCACCGCCAAGGGCGCGTGGGTCGGCGTGCAGCGCCACTTCCGCGAACGCGGCATCAATGTCCAGGAAGACAGCATCACCGTGGTGGGTGTCGGCGACATGGCCGGCGACGTGTTCGGCAACGGCTTGTTGATGTCCGACAAGCTGCAGCTGGTCGCGGCCTTCAACCACCTGCACATCTTCATCGACCCGAACCCGGAGCCTGCCAGCAGCTTTGCCGAGCGCCAGCGCCTGTTCGATCTGCCGCGTTCGGCCTGGACCGACTACGACACCAGCATCATGTCCGAAGGCGGCGGTATCTTCTCGCGCAGCGCGAAGAGCATTGCCATCTCGCCACAGATGAAAGAACGCTTCGACATCAAGGCCGACAAACTGACCCCGACCGAGCTGCTCAATGCCTTGCTCAAGGCACCGGTGGATCTGTTGTGGAACGGCGGTATCGGCACCTACGTCAAGGCCAGCACTGAAAGCCACGCCGATGTCGGCGACAAGGCCAACGACGCACTGCGCGTGAACGGCAACGAACTGCGCTGCAAGGTCGTGGGCGAGGGCGGCAACCTGGGCATGACCCAACTGGGTCGCGTCGAGTTCGGCCTCAATGGCGGCGGTTCCAACACCGACTTCATCGACAACGCCGGCGGCGTGGACTGCTCCGACCACGAAGTGAACATCAAGATCCTGCTCAACGAAGTGGTGCAGGCCGGCGACATGACCGACAAGCAACGCAACCAGTTGCTGGCGAGCATGACCGACGAAGTCGGTGGCCTGGTGTTGGGCAACAACTACAAGCAGACCCAGGCCCTGTCCCTGGCGGCCCGTCGCGCTTTCGTGCGGATCGCCGAGTACAAGCGCCTGATGAACGACCTGGAAGCCCGTGGCAAGCTGGATCGCGCCATCGAGTTCCTGCCGACCGAAGAACAGCTGGCCGAACGTGTCGCGGCGGGCCATGGCCTGACCCGTGCCGAACTGTCGGTGCTGATCTCCTACAGCAAGATCGACCTCAAGGAAGCGCTGCTCAACTCCCTGGTACCGGACGACGACTACCTGACCCGTGACATGGAGACGGCGTTCCCGCCGACACTGGTGAGCAAGTTCTCCGAGGCCATGCGTCGCCATCGCCTCAAGCGCGAGATCGTCAGCACCCAGATCGCCAACGACCTGGTCAACCACATGGGCATCACCTTCGTGCAACGGCTCAAGGAGTCGACGGGCATGAGCCCGGCGAACGTGGCGGGCGCTTATGTGATCGTGCGCGATATTTTCCATCTCCCGCACTGGTTCCGGCAGATCGAAGCCCTGGACCACCAGGTGTCCGCCGACGTGCAACTGGAGCTGATGGACGAGCTGATGCGCCTGGGTCGTCGCGCCACGCGCTGGTTCCTGCGCAGCCGCCG
Source organism: Pseudomonas sp. 3JA (assembly GCF_036961705.1). Taxonomy (NCBI): domain Bacteria; kingdom Pseudomonadati; phylum Pseudomonadota; class Gammaproteobacteria; order Pseudomonadales; family Pseudomonadaceae; genus Pseudomonas; species Pseudomonas sp. 3JA. The sequence goes on along the minus strand of NZ_JBAMDJ010000004.1, from coordinate 170,762 downwards.
CAACGAGCAGAACGCTGCCCGTGACGTGGCGCACTTCGGTCCGCACCTGGCGGCGTTGGGCCTCAAGCTCGACGAACTGCTGGAAGGTCCGACCCGCGAAGGTTGGCAGACCCGCTACCAGGCCTACGTGGCCGCTGGTGTGCCGGAGCTGCTGGCGCGCATGGTTGCCGGCACGACGCACCTGTACACCTTGCTGCCGATCATCGAGGCGTCCGACGTCACCGGCCAGAACGCCGCCGATGTGGCCAAGGCCTACTTCGCCGTGGGCAGCGCCCTGGACATCACTTGGTACCTGCAACAGATCAGCGCACTGCCGGTGGAAAACAACTGGCAGGCACTGGCCCGTGAAGCGTTCCGTGATGATGTCGACTGGCAACAGCGGGCGATCACCATCTCGGTCCTGCAAGAGGGCGATGGCGCCCAGGACGTGGAAACTCGCCTGGCACTGTGGCTGGAGCAGCACCACGAAATGGTCGAGCGCTGGCGTGCCATGCTGGTGGACATCCGTGCTGCCAGCGGTACCGACTACGCCATGTACGCGGTCGCCAACCGCGAGCTGTTGGACGTGGCAATGAGCGGTCAGGCGGTCGTGACGGCCAACTGATCCGGCGTTGAATGAAAAAGCCCCGCATTGAGAGATGCGGGGCTTTTTCATGCCGGTTGGAATAGAGAACCCTTGTGGGAGCGGGCTTGCTCGCGAAAGCGGTGTGTCAGCCAACAAAATTTTGACTGGAGCACCGCCTTCGCGAGCAAGCCCGCTCACAGGGGAACTGTGGTGCGATTGGTTAGTTCTTCAGCGGAATCAACACCGCCTCATGTTCACCCATCACCATGAACACCAGCAATTTCGCCGGTTGGCTCGTGCTGGCGTTTTTCGACACCAGGTGCTCGGAACCCGCCGCTTCATACCAGAACTCACCGGCCTTGTAGGTCTTCGCCGGTTCGCCCTTGACCTGGGAGGTAATAGCACCTTCCAGCACATAGGCCATGGCCGTGCCTTCGTGTTTGTGGGCAATGGACGACTGGCCGGGGGCATAGTTGACGGTCAGCATCATGGCTTTTTTGCCTGGAACGTTTTTCAGCAATTGTTCCTGCAACACCGTGACCTTCTCCGAAGGCGCGGCTTCGTGGGCGTAGGTATGGGTAACGGGCAGCAGGCTGAGGGCGGCGATCAGAAAGAGGGTTTTCATGGGCATGGACCTTGGTGATTTCGAGTGATTTCGCGCGGTAGCGGCGATGGGTTCACCCTAAGCCCCACGGTGGTGCAAGCAAACGTCCAATCTTTCGGAAGGTGGGTAGACCAATGGGTGGGCGGAGAATTTCCATCAGGCTGGCTCGTACCCGTGGCGAGGGAGCTTGCTCCCGCTGGGTGGCGAAGCCGCCCCAACCGGAACGCCGCCACTGTCCAGGTAAACCGCATCAGCCGGTTTACGACTGCTGCGCAGCCGAGCGGGAGCAAGCTCCCTCGCCACAGGTTAAGAGCGCTCAGACAACCGGAAAACTATTGAAATCCACGCTTCGGGCCAGGCGGTTGTCGATCAGGCTGATGAAACCTTGCACTTCCGGACAGTTGAAGTGGGCTTGCATGGCCGCCTCCGATTGCCAGCGGGCGCTGACGTTCCAGCGGTCGCCATCGTCCGGGCAACGGTCGACCATATAGGCATCGCAGCCCGGCATGGCGCGCAAGGTCTCGACGATTTGCTGCAATTGCCGGCCCAGTTCATCCGAGCGACCGGCGGCGGCTTGCACCTGTACGGTATTGATCACTTGGCGAGACATTGTTCAGGCTCCTGAATCAAGTCGAATGGGTTTGCTCGACGCTCTCAACCACACCCGTGCAGGATAGGCCCGTCGGGGCGCGGCTCAAACAGCCAATGGGCGGATAAATGCCCAGTCCAATCCCTCAGGCGACCTGCTGCAAGATATCTCGCAAACGGTCGAGGGCGATGTCGATGTCCAGGGTTTCGATAGCGCCGAAACCAAAGAACAGGCCTGGCCGCACCGGGGCCTCGTTGAAAAAGCCGTCAAGGCTGTACAGCCCGACTTCGGCTTTTCTCGCCAGCTCGATCACCAGCGCCAGGTCCATCGGGACCTTGCACAGCACTGCCAGGTGGAAGCCTGCGGTTGTGGGAACCGCCTCGAACCAGGGCGACAAATCCCCGCCCATGCGTGCCAGGATTCGCTCGCGGCGCCCGGCATACAGCGTGTGGCAACGGCGGATGTGCTTGAGCAGGCAGCCCTCGGCGATGAACTTCGCCAACGCCCACTGGGGCAGGGTGGAGGTGTGCTGGTCGGTGAGGCGCTTGGCCAGGATCACCGCTTCAAGAATCGCTGGCGGCAGGATCGCATAGCCGAGCCGCAGTTCCGGCAACAAGGTCTTGGAGAAGGTGCCCACGTACGCGACGATCCCGCGCTCATCCAGGCTCTGCAACGAATCGGCGGGCCGGCCTTCGTAGCGGAATTCGCTGTCGTAGTCGTCTTCGATGATGATCGCCCCCAGCTCATAGGCCCGCGCCAGCAGGGCGTTGCGGCGGGCCTGGCTCATGGGCATGCCCAAGGGAAACTGGTGGGAGGGCGTCACATAAATCAGCCGCGTGCCGTCGGGGATCAGGTCGACCCGCATGCCTTGCTCGTCCACCGGCACCCCGGCCACCGTGGCGCCCTGGGAGCCGAACAGCAAGCGCGCCGGTGGATAGCCCGGATCTTCCATGGCCACCAGGCTGCCGGGACGGGTCAGCACCCGCGAGATCAGGTCCAGAGCCTGCTGTGCGCCGTTGCAGACCACGACGTCTTCATCCTGGCAATTGACCCCACGGGAAAACGCGATGTGCCGGGCAATGGCATTGCGCAGCGACGGCAGGCCTTCGGGCTGGCTGTAGAAGCCCTTGGCACTGGCAATCTGACGCAGCGCGTGGGCGGTGCAACGCCGCCAGTCGTCCAGCGGAAACTGACCCTTGCCCGTGGCGCCGCCGATGAAGTCGTAGCGCAACGCACCTTCGAGGGCGGGATGGCGCATCAGGTCGGGCATGGTGCGCCAGGCTTCGACGACGTCGGCACCGGCCAGCTCGCGGTGGCTCTGCTTGCGCACGATCCTGGCCGGCCGTGCGTTGACGTAGGTGCCTTTGCCGATGATGCCGGTGAGCAGGTTTTCGTAGGTCAGTTGGGCGTAGGTGTCGGAGACGGTCTTGCGCGAGACGCCCAGTTGCTCGGCCAGCAGGCGGCTGGGCGGTAGCTGCGTGCCGGCCGCCAGGCGACCGCTTTCGATGGCGCTGCGCAATTGTTGATACAACTGGCCCGACAGGTCCTTGCGGCCGTTGATGACAACATGAAGTTCCATACCCGCAAGCTCCTGGGCGATTGTTTGGCGGCCAGCGTCAAAGGCGCAAGATTACCCGCATTGTGCGACTGCATAGAAGTTGCGTGGGGAAAATCCTGTGCATTGGACTTGTCCCCGGTTTTTTCGCCGAATTGGACCTGTCATTGACCGGTCCCTGAGCTTACCGTGAGGGTCTCGAATGCCACGGAGCCCGCCATGAGCCCGCGTCTGGATTACTACACCGCATCGCCTGGGGCGATGCGAGCCATGATCGGCCTGGAAGCCCTGACCAGCCGCCTGAGTATCGAACCGGCGCTGTTGCACTTGATCAAGATCCGCGCTTCACAACTCAATGGCTGTGCCTTCTGCACCGACATGCATTCGGTGGAGGCACGACGCCAGGGCGAGACCGAGCGCCGGCTCTACGCGGTGGCGGTGTGGCGCGACAGCGGCTTTTTCACGGCCCGCGAACGCGCCGCCCTGGCCTGGACCGAGGCGGTGACGCTGTTGGCTGAAAGCCAGGTGCCGGACGAAATCTATGCCCAGGCCCGGGCCTGTTTCAGCGAGGAGGAATTGGTGGACCTGACCCTGGCGATCAGCACCATCAACAGCTGGAACCGGCTGGCGGTGAGTTTTCGCCAGAGTCCCAGTGCTTGATTGCCAATCCTGAAGGAGACTGTGGCGAGCTGCTTTTGTGGCGAGGGGATTTATCCCCGTTGGGCTGCGTAGCAGCCCCAAAAACAAAGAACTCAATCTATCTGACATACCGAGCTGTCAGGCTTTAGGGCCGCTCGCGCCCCAACGGGGATAAATCCCCTCGCCACAAAAGCGGCGTCGTTACTTGAGCAGCGACGAGGTCCCCGAGGTAGCCGGCGGCCGTTGGGGCTTGACCGAAGTGCCGAATGTATTGCCCATGCGCACCCCCGTGGCCGCCGGGGTAGCCAGGCCAATGCTGTTCGGAGCGCGCTCGTTGACCGGCACATTCATGGCGTCCTGGGCCTGTTGCGCCGCCTTCGCGGCCTGGGGGTCGTTGCCCATCTGCCGACTCAGGCAGTTGTAGTCGGGGGTCTTGTAACCGCCAACGGTTACCTCGATACAGGCCGGGGCTTCTTCACCCTGGGCCCCGGGCAGGGCCATGAACAGCCCGAGGCCTGCCATCATGTTCATCCACGGTTTCATCTGCGACCTCCTGGCCCGCCGCAGCGGACGGTGTGTTGTCAGGGCACCAGTCTAGTGCGGCCTGGAGGATTTGTATCGGTTGTCATACGACATTCATAAACACCCCTCAGGATGACGATTTTCAACGGATACGTCAGTCGTGCAGCAGGGCAGAGCCGGGGGCGGACGCGGACGTGGATTGACCAGGGCGCCCTTGGGGTGGCTGATGGTGTTGCTGTGTCTGCTGGCCGGGCCGATCCAGGCGGTCGGCCTGGTGGACCTGGACATCGCGCCCCAGGAACTGACCACGGCGCTGGAGCAGTTCAGCCGGGCGACGGGCATGGCGGTGCTGGTGGACCATCAGTTGTCGAGCCAGCGTCATACGCTGGGTGTCCAGGGGCAGTTCACACCTTCCGAAGGGTTGAGGGTGTTGCTCAGCGGCACCGGACTGGCGGCGCACTATGCCCGGGCGGATGCGTTCACATTGCAGCCGGTGCGGGTCCGCGAGGTGCCGCTGCCTCCCGGCGTCACCCCAGGCTTGAGTGACAGCAACTACGCGGCAGCGATCCAGGCGGTCATCCAGCGCAATTTGTGTGGTTCACCGTTGACCCGCCCAGGCAGTTTCCGGGCGGTGCTGCAAGTGTGGATAGGCCGGGACGGCGTGGTCCAGCACAGCCGCCTGGTCAGCTCCACGGGCGACCTGATGCGGGACAAGGCCTTGGTCAACAGTTTGCAGAACCTCAGGATCGACCGCCCGGCGCCCAGCTCGTTGCGCCAGCCGGTGACCCTGCTTTTGTTACCCGACTTATCAGGAAGAAGCATGGAATGCATAGCAGGGGAAGGGGTGTCCGGGCGATGAAAGACTCCGGTCGCAGCCCGTTGGTGAGGTTGTTCCTCACCTCGTATGAGGATTTCAAGGTGCGCCTGCGCAGACGCCTGGGCTCCGAGGAACTGGCCAACGATGTGTTGCATGAAACCTACCTGCGGGTCGATCGCATGGTCGATACCCAGGAGATTGCCCAGCCCAACGCTTATTTGTATCGCATGGCCCTGAATATCGCCGCCGACCGCCGGCAGGCCGATGCGCGTTTGCTCACGGGCGATGAAATCGAGGAATTGCTGCAGGTCTCGGATGAAGCGCTGGATCCGGCCCGTGTGGTGGGTGGGCAGAAGGAGCTGCAGACCCTGCTCAAGGCTTTGTACGAACTGCCGGCGCGCCGCCGCAGGATCTTCATTGCCGCACGCCTGGAGGAAGCGCCGCACCTGGAAATATCCCAGCGCTTCGGTATTTCCACGCGCATGGTGGAGAAGGAAATCAAGGCTGCGTTGGGGCACTGCGCCCAGCGCCTGGAAAGAAAAGTCATTCAGCGGTTCGGTCCCGGCGCGGGAAAACCGTCTTGAGAGTAGAGACCCGACCCTTTCGTGAGTGTGTGTGCGCTTGAACATCTTCAGCATCGCTTCCCCTGACGCCACGCCCCAGGCCCGATTGGCCAGCGAGGCCCGAGACTGGCTGATCCTGCTGACCTCGGGGCGCGCCACTGTGGCCGATGCCCGGGCCTTGCGCCTGTGGTGTGGGCAAAGTCCCGAACATGCGCAGGCCTTTGAACAGGCCAAGGCGTTGTGGCAGGGGCTGCAACCGGCCGCCGCAGCGTTGCAGGCGCCCCGGCATTTCGGCCGTCGGGCGTTGTTGGGTGGCGCCATCGCGGCATCGGCGGCCTTCCTGTTGATCCGCGCCACGGTGCCAGGCGGTGTTTCCGGGCTGGGAGCCGACTACGTCACCGACGTCGGCGAACAGCGCCGCGTGGAACTGGCCGAAGGCGTCAGCCTGGAGCTCAACACCCAGACCCGCCTCAGTCGCCGCGCGCTGGTCGACGGCGGACAAGGACTGGAATTGCTCAGCGGCGAGATTGAAGTGCAGGGGCGCAGTGCCCAGGTGGTCAGCGTCCAGGCCGGCGCCGGCTGGATCAGCGCCGCCCAGGCACGCTTCAACATCCGCTACACCGACCAGAGCGTCTGCGCGACCTGCCTGGAGGGCGTGGTGCAGGTCGAGGTGCAAGGCCGGCGGTTTCGCCTGGAGCCGGGCATGCAGATGACTTATGACCCTCACCAGGTGGGCGCGCCCAAGCGTGCCGATGTGTCGGCCGCCATTGCCTGGCGTGAGCAGGTGTTGGTGTTCAACGACGCGACCCTGGCCAGCGTCATCGACGAAATCAACCGCTACCGTCCCGGCATGTTGCTGCTGCTCAACCGCGAACTGGGCCAGCGCAAGGTCCAGGCGCGGTTTCGCCTCGACCAGTTGGCGGGCGTGGCGCTGTTGATCCGCGATGCCTACGGCGCCAAATGCACCGAGTTGCCGGGTGGCGTGGTGGTGCTGAGCTGAGGCCTGCGGCGCTTGGCGAGCCCCATCGCGAGCAAGCTAATCCAGCGGCCCCAGCACCTGTCGATACTGCTCGGCGCCTTGGGGTGTCTGGCGGGTCAGGCTGATTTCGATGCCCATCGGGTTTTCCTGGCGGTTGCCGCTGAGCTTGCGCCAGCCTTTTTCCTTGTCCCAGAACCGCAGTCCGGCATCGCTGACGTCACTGAGCACGGCCACGCCCGAGCCGGGTGCGGGCAGGGGGTAGCGACTGCGGGCCTGGCCTTGGGCGCGGTAAAGTGTGTCACCCTTGAGCCACCAGCGCACCCGTTGCAACTCGCCTTCCTGGGTCGCCGCCACGCGGATCACATCCAGGCGAAAGCCCCGACCTTCGGTGCTGCGCACGGTGAGGGCGGGCGGGGCGGTCGAGGGCTGGTCGTCGACGCCGGGTTTGACCGGCTCACTCAGCTCGATGCTGGCGCGCAGGGCCACGTCGCGCTCCAGTTGGTTCAACACCCGCAGCAGCGCTTCGGTCTGCTCGGTACTGGCCTGCAAGTGGCTGTCGGCACGGGTCACGCTGTCCAGCCCGCGCCAGGCGATCAGGCTGACCACCGCCATCAGCAGGATCGCCACCATCACTTCTAGCAAGGTGAAGCCTGTCTGCCGGGCGCTCATTGGAGTTGCACCCGCCCGGCGGCACTGCGTTGCACCGTGAGACTGTTCAGGCCGTCCGACAAGCGGATCTGCAAGGGCTCGCCGAGCCACTCGGCATTCAGCACCACCCGTTGCCTGGGGTCCACGCGAACCTCCATCGACGGGCTCTGCCAGCGACGTGGATGCAGTTGCGGGTCATCCTTGAAACGATCCAACCCGGTGCCTTGATCGGCGCGACGACTGAAACCAAACCCCTTGGCGTCCCAGCGCCAGGTAATCGGTCGCCCGTCGGTGCGGGCTTCGGTCTGGGCCAGTTGCAGCAGTTGCACCAGCCGCTCGCCGTCCTGGCGCAGCAACTTCAACGGATCCGGCTTGATGCTCAGGCTCACGGCGGCGCTGGCAATGCCGATGATCACCAGCACCACCATCAGTTCGATCAGGGTGAAACCGCGTTGCTTGCCGAGGTTCATGCGTGCTCCTTTGCGTGAAACCATCCTGCACGGTGAAGATGATAAGGATGTGAAATAAAACGGAGAGAATTGACGCGTAGGCTGGACGCTGGAACCCAAAAAAGGAGATTCAAGGCCATGGCGTTCATCGAGCGTGTGTCCCCGGCGCAAATCGTCCAGGCCGTGGGTCTGTTGGCGGCGTTGGCCGGGGTGGCGACCTGGTCTTCGCTGCTGCTCACGTCGGCCGAGTCGCGCACGCCGGATGTCGCCCCGCAACGCATGGCCGAACGTTCCGATAACCCGGCGCTGCAATGGTTCTCCAACCAGCCGGCAGCGGTGGACATCAAGGTCAGCGGTGTGATGGCCGGCACGCACACGCCCGTGGCGATCCTCAGTCTCAACGACGGACCGCCGCGCAGTTTCCTGGTCGGTGAAAGGGTGGCCCAAGGCGTACGGTTGGTGGCGATCGAGGCGCAGGCGGTGGTCATCGAACGTGGCAATGAGCAGACCCGGTTGGTCCTGGCTCGGTTGCCGGATCCGGTGAGTTTGCCGTCCCTGACACGCTCCGAAAACCAGCGCTGAACCTCTGTGGCGAGGGAGCTTGCTCCCGCTCGGTTGCGCAGCAACCGCAAGATTTTGGGGCCGCTTCGCGACCCAGCGGGAGCAAGCTCCCTCGCCACAAGGGGCTGCCTTTATTTTTCCCGGCTGACCAACGTCTCCAACCGAGCCAACGGCGGTGCTTCGCGACTGCGATCCGAGACGCTCAGTTCAACCCACAGCAGCCGGCCGTTTTCCGCCGGGCGCAGGTTCTGTTCGCAACGCAACAGCAATCGCCCCTGGTCGCATTCGAACACTTTCGAGCCCTGGGCAAAACGACCTTCCAGACGCAACTGCGCCAGTTGGCTGCGGGCGGCCAGCAGGGCGATGGATTTGTCCCGCAGCAGGCCGTTGCTCTGGGTCATCACCGCCGCCACACGCACAGCGGCCGACATGGCCACGGCGATGATCGCCAGGGCCACCAGCACTTCGATCAGGGTGAAGCCGGCTTGTGGAGCGAGGCGTGGCATGGCGCTGGCTCGGGGTGAGGGCAGCCTTGAAGATTAGCCGGCGTTCGTGACCAATTGACGACGCAAGCTCCTGAGCAATTTCAATATCACTGACATATTTTCTTGCAACACTGCGCCTCGAATCGAATCCAGCGAAGGACCGTCGAGATGCAGATCGCCCGTTACAACGCCCGTCCCCAAGGCCCTCGCGGGCAGCGGGGTTTCACCCTGATCGAAATCATGGTCGTGGTGGTGATCCTCGGCATCCTGGCGGCGATGGTGGTGCCCAAGGTGCTCGACCGTCCCGACCAGGCGCGGGCAACGGCGGCGAAACAGGACATTGGCGGCCTGATGCAAGCCTTGAAGCTGTATCGCCTTGACCACGGCAGTTACCCGAGCATGAACCAGGGCCTCAAAGTGCTGGTGGAAAAACCGGCCGATGCGAAAAACGGCACCTGGCGTTCCTACCTCGAGCGCCTGCCCAACGACCCATGGGGCCGTCCTTATAACTACCTCAACCCGGGTGCCAACGGCGAAGTCGATATCTTCTCCCTTGGCGCCGACGGTCAGCCTGACGGCGACGGCGTGAATGCCGACATTGGCTCCTGGCAGTTGTAAGGGCCGTGATGCGAACGGATTCGCCCCTCGCGGCGAAGCAGCGCGGCATGGCGCTGATCAGTGCCTTGCTGATTGCTGCCGTGGTGGCGGTCATTGCCGGTGGCATGCTGACCCGCCAGACCCTGTTCACTCGCAGCCTGGAGGCCGAGCAGTTGCGTGTCCAGGGCTCGGCGCGGTTGCAGGGTGGCCTGCAACTGAGTCGCCAGTTGCTCTGGGATGCCAGGCAGCGCGATCCACTGACACGCTTCGGCCAACCTTGGGCCAAACCTATCGTGATACCGGGTTCAGGCCAGATCGACACACCCTTCGAAGGCCAGTTGGAAGATGAGCAAGGCAAGTTCAACCTGCGCAACCTCGTCGCCAATGAGCGGGTGGACGAGGAACAAGTGCGCGCCTTCGAACGCCTGTGCCAGCAATTGGGCGTGGCCGCGACGGTCCGCACGCGTATCGTCGACAGGGTGGTCGAGGCCTATCCGCGCCTGTTGAGTCCGCAGCGGGTGGACCAGGCGCCAAAGGCCAATACTTTCGATAGCGGCCGCGCAACCTCGCCCCAGGCCGACAACACGCCGCTGGCCCCGACGCGCCCGATGCTGCGCACCTTGCAAGACTTGCGCAGCGTCAAAGGCGTCACCACACGGTTACTGGACACACTGGCGCCGTACGTGACGATCCTGCCCACCAACACCTGGCTCAATGGCAACACCGCTAGCGCCCCGGTGCTGGCCGCCTACGTGCCGGGGCTGTCGCTGCAACGGGCCGAGGCTCTGGTCAGGGAGCGCGACGGCGGCCACTGGTTTATCAATCGCGGGGATTTCGTCAATCGCCTGCGCATGCCGGAGTTGGACACGGCCAGCGTCAAGGTCGGCATCACCAGTGATTGGTTCCGCCTGCGGGGCCAGGCACGCAGTGGTCAGCGGCGGGTCGAGCTGGAGGCGTTGCTGCAACGTACCGAGGACCGCTTGCCCCAGGTGATCTGGTCGAGGGTGGGGGTATGACGCGCTTGCGCATCGCCCTGGCGCCGCTGGACAGCCTGGACCTCGACAGCCCGGTGGCGTTTGCCTGGCTGGATCGCCAAGGCCAGGTCCGTGAGCAAGGCCGCAGCAGCCTTCGGGCGCTGGGCCAGAGTGGTAAAAACCTTTCGGTGGAGTGTTTTCTTCACCCCCGCGACAGCGTGTTGACCCGCCTGGAGTTGCCGCTGTTACCGGCGGCCAGGATCACCGCAGCGGTGACGTGCGCGGCCCAGGCCCTGATGCTCGGAGCCAGCGAACAGATGCAGGTGGCCCATGGCCCGCGTGGGGTCGATGGGCAGGTGCAGATCGCCTGGCTGGACCGTGAATCCCTCGCCAATCTCGGGCGGCTTGTGCACCAGGCCGGCATGAAACTGCGTGGCCTCTACCCGGCGGCCTACGCCTTGCCGGTGCTGTCGGGGCCGGTGGCCTGTATCGAGGACGACCATCTGCTGGTGCGCCATGACCTGCAGCACGCCGTGGTGCAACCGTTGCAACAAGAGGCGTTGGACGAGTGGCTACTGGAAACGGGGCCCGGGGTGCACTGGGTGGGCGAGGCGCCGCCGCAACCTTCGATCGAGGCCTTGGCCGAAACCCATCGCTGGATGGGCCCTGCGCCAGGCTGGGGGTTGCATGCCGGCCTTGCACGCAACGCCGTCGAGCGCGGTGGCTGGGGCCGGGCGGCGGCGATCTGCGCGACAGCACTGGCGGTGTGGGTGATTGGGCTGAACCTCTACGCCGCCCGTGAAGCAGCCCAGGGTCAACGGCTCAAGGCGCAGATGAGCCAGCGGGTGAAGCAGGCGTTTCCTGAGTTGCCGGTGATTCTCAACCCGCTGCAACAGGCGCGTCAGCAAATCGCTGCGCGCCAGAACGGTGCGGCGACCGACCCGGCCCAACGCTTTGCCAGCCTGGTGCAACAGGCGGGCAGTGCCATGCCGTTCATGAGCGGCAATGTCCAGGCGCTGGTGTTCGAGAACGGTGAGTTGCGCCTGAATGTCGTGGCCGAGGCGCAGAAAACCGCCGCCGAAGAGGATTGGAAAATCCCCCTGGTCCAGGCCGGCATTGACGTCGCTGCCATCGATCAGGGTTGGACCCTGCGTGTGGCACCGGCCGGCCAGGGCAGCCCCGACGAAAACCCGGACGCCGATGATGAATAAGCATTCTCTGGCATTGGTGTGTGGGCGCTGGGCAACCTATCGCACGCGTTTGCGTACGTTCTGGCAGGGGCTGGCGGTGCGTGAGCAAGCCGCCGTGGCCCTGGCTGCGCTGGTGTTGGGCGGCTGTCTGGTCTGGCTCGCACTGATCCAGCCGCCGCTCAAGACTATCGCCTATTGGCAAGCCGAAACCCCGAAGCTGCGTTCACAGACCGAAGCCCTCGAAGTGCTGTTGCGCGACGTCACGGGGCCCGCACCCGAGCAACCTCTTGAAACCGCCTTGCGCCAGAGCCTGGACGCCAGTGGCTTGAGCCAGCATTACCAATTGCAAGCGCCTGGCGCCGAGCGCCCCAACACCTGGCAGCTCACGTTCGACCAGGCCCCAGCGGAGGCGGTGATCAGCTGGTTGCTGGGCAACCCACGGCAATTCTCCCTGGAAGTGATCGAGGCCCGTTTGCAGCGCACCGCCCTTGCCAATCCCGACAACCACGACACCGACAATACCGCCGGCACACTGTCCGGAACCGTTCGCATGGATCAGGCGCAAGGCGCTAAGGAAGCTTCATGAAAGGGGCCCGATACCCACGTCATTGGCGCAAGGCTGCACCGCTGTTGTTGCTCGCGTTGAGTGCGTGCAACAGCACGCCACCCGCGTCGCAGCCACCGTTGCTGGTGGACAGCGAGTTGGGCATTCCGTTGGGGAGTACCCAGCGCAGTGGTGATGCAGTGCTCGATCGTCAGCGGGCCCAGGACCTGCGTGAACATAAGCCCGCGGTGCGGCATCAGGTCGACCTCACCACCCGTGCTCGCGAGCCGCGCAACAATGCGCCGGCGCGTACGCCCTTGGGCGATCAACCGGTGACGCTGAATTTCGTCGAGGCGGATATCCAGGCGGTGGTGCGGGCCTTGTCCCGTTCCACCGGTCAACAGTTTCTGGTGGACCCGCGGGTCAAGGGCAACCTGACGCTGGTCTCCGAAGGCCAGGTCCCGGCCCACCAAGCCTACGACATGCTGCTGGCGGCGCTGCGCATGCAAGGCTTCAGCGTGGTCGACGTCGGTGGCGTAGCCCAGGTGGTGCCGGAGGCCGATGCCAAACTGCTGGGTGGGCCGATCTACAGTGCCGACAAACCGGCCGGCAACGGCATGCTCACCCGCACCTTCCGCCTGCAATATGAGAACGCGGTGAATCTGATCCCGGTGCTGCGCCCGATCGTGTCGCCGAACAACCCGATCAATGCCTACCCGGGCAACAACACCATTGTCGTCACCGATTACGCCGAGAACCTGTCGCGGGTGGCGCAACTCATCGAAGGCATCGACACCCCGAGTGCCATCGACACCGACGTGGTGCCGATCCACAACGGCATCGCGGTCGACATCGCGCAAATGGTCTCTGATCTGCTGGAAACCCAGGGCGGCGACCAGACCCAGAAGATCAACGTGATCGGCGACCCGCGCTCCAATTCCATCATCATCCGCGCCGGCAGCCCCGAGCGCACGGAGCTGGCGCGCAACCTGATCTACAAGCTCGATAACGCCCAGAACAACCCGAGCAACCTGCATGTGGTGTACCTGCGCAATGCCCAGGCCGGCAAACTGGCCCAGGCCCTGCGCGGCTTGCTCACCGGGGAGAGTGAAGGCGAGAGCAGCGACAACTCGCGCTCGGTGCTCAGTGGCATGGGCGCCAGTACCAATGGCCAGAGCGGGCAGGGCAGCAGTGGCGATGGCACCAGCGGCACCACCAGCGGCAATGCTTCGACCAGCGGCAACGGCTACGGCCAAGGCAGCAACGGCACGACTTCCGCTTCGACGAAAAACGAACAGAACACCGCTTTCAGCGCCGGCGGCGTGACCATCCAGGCCGACGCCACCACCAACACCTTGCTGATCTCCGCGCCGGACCCGCTGTACCGCAACCTGCGGGAAGTCATTGACCTGTTGGACCAGCGGCGCGCCCAAGTGGTGATCGAGAGCCTGATCGTCGAGGTCGGCGAGGACGACGCCAGCGAATTTGGCGTGCAATGGCAGACCGGCAACCTCGGTGGCAGCGGGGTGATCGGCGGGGTCAACCTCGGCGGCACCGCGCTCAACCTCAACGGCAAGACCAGCATCGATGTCTTGCCCCAGGGCCTGAACCTGGGGGTGGTCAACGGCACGGTGGACATTCCGGGTATCGGCAAGATTCTCGATCTCAAGGTCCTGGCCCGGGCCTTGAAGAGCAAGGGTGGCACCAATGTGCTGTCGACGCCGAACCTGCTGACCCTGGACAACGAAGCGGCGAGCATTTTCGTCGGCCAGACCATTCCCTTCGTCAGCGGCAGCTATGTCACCGGCGGCGGTGGTACCAGCAACAACCCGTTCCAGACCGTGACCCGCGAGGAGGTGGGTTTGAAGCTCAATGTCCGGCCGCAGATTTCCGAAGGCGGGACGGTCAAGCTCGACATCTATCAGGAAGTCAGCAGCGTCGACAATCGTGCTTCGAGCACCACCGGCATCGTCACCAACAAGCGCGCCATCGACACCAGCATCCTGCTGGACGATGGGCAGATCATGGTCCTCGGCGGGTTGCTGCAGGATGGCTACAGCCAGAGCAATGACGCGGTACCGTGGCTGTCGACCATTCCGGGGATCGGCGCGCTGTTTCGCAACGAACGGCGGCAGATCACCAAGACCAACCTGATGGTGTTCCTGCGGCCCTACATCATCCGCGACACGGCGGCGGGACGCGGCATTACCCTCAACCGCTACGACTTCATGCGTCGCGCCCAAGGCCTGCTGCAACCAGACCGTAGCTGGGCAATGCCGGACATGCAGGCCCCGCAGTTGCCGGCCTCGGCGAGGGCGATTCCGGGGACGGCGCCTGCCGGGGTGCAGATGCCCAGGGCGGTGATCAAGGCGGTGCCTGTGATGGAGCCGATTGGACAATGAATTCCGTGGCGAGGGAGCTTGCTCCCGCTGGGTTGCGAAGCGACCCCAAAAAGATTGCATGCTATCTGCCTGGCACACCGAGGTGCCTGGTTTTGGGGCTGCTGCGCAGCCCAGCGGGAGCAAGCTCCCTCGCCACAGTGGTGGGTGGGTCAGTCGTAGAGGAAGTGTGCCCATGAACACCCTCCCATACGCCTGGGCCAAGGCCCAGCGCCTGGTACTGCGTCAGTCCGCAGAGGGGGCGGTGCTGATGGTGTGCCCGTCCACGCCGGGTTGGTCCATCAGCGAGGTGCGCCGTCAGTTCGGCGACGTGCGGCTGGAGCGGGTGCGCGACGAGGAGCTCGATGGGCTGCTCAACGGTGCTTATGCCGACACGGGCAGTGCTGCCGCCGTCGTGGGCGCGGCGGAAAACGAAGTGGACCTCGACCGGTTGATGCAAGACATCCCCGAGATCACCGACCTGCTGGACACCCAGGACGGCGCGCCGGTGATCCGCATGATCAACGCCTTGCTGACCCAGGCCGCACGAGACGAGGCCAGTGACATCCACATCGAACCCTACGAGAGCCATTCAGTGGTGCGCTATCGCGTCGACGGCACCCTGCGCGATGTGGTTTCGCCGCGCAAGGCCCTGCACGGCGCGTTGGTGTCGCGGATCAAGATCATGGCCCAGCTCGACATCGCCGAAAAACGCCTGCCCCAGGACGGACGCATCGCCCTGCGCGTCGCCGGGCGCCCGATCGATATCCGCGTCTCGACGGTGCCCACCGGCCACGGCGAACGGGTGGTGATGCGGCTGTTGGACAAGCAGGCCGGACGCCTGCAACTGGAAACGTTAGGCATGGACCCGGACGTGCTGGGCAAGCTCGATCACCTGATCCGTCAGCCCCACGGCATCGTCCTGGTCACCGGTCCCACCGGTAGCGGCAAGACCACCAGCCTCTATGCCGCCCTGGCCCGGCTGGACGCCAGCGTCCACAACATCCTCACGGTGGAAGACCCGGTGGAATACGATCTGCCGGGCATCAGCCAGATCCAGGTCAACGCCAAGATCGACATGACCTTCGCCCTGGCGTTGCGGGCGATCCTGCGCCAGGACCCGGACATCATCATGATCGGCGAAATCCGCGACCTGGAAACCGCGCAAATCGCCGTGCAGGCCTCCCTCACCGGTCACCTAGTGTTGGCGACGCTGCACACCAACGACGCGGTGTCGGCCATCAACCGCTTGATCGACATGGGCGTCGAGCCGTTCCTGCTGGCCTCGTCGATGCTCGGCGTGCTGGCCCAGCGACTGGTGCGCAGGCTCTGCCCGCAGTGCAAGCAGCCGGATCCGGCCACGCTCGGCACCTGGCGCCCGGTGGGTTGCCCGAGCTGCAACCAGACCGGCTACAGCGGGCGCACCGGGATCCATGAACTGTTCTGCATTGACGATGACATCCGCACGCTGATCCACCAGGGGGCAGGGGAGCAGGCACTGCGCGCCGCTGCCCGCCGAGCCGGGATGTTCAGCATGCGCGAGGATGGCGAGCGCTGGGTGCGCAGTGGCACCACGGCCCCTGAAGAAATCCTGCGCGTGACACGGGACGCCTGATGAATCGCTACCGTTTCGAGGCCGCCGACGCCCAGGGCAAGATCGAATCCGGACATTTGGAAGCCGACAGCCAGGGGGCAGCCTTCAACCTGTTGCGCAGCCGTGGGCTGACGGCATTGCAGGTGCAGGTCGAGCGCAACACGCCACCGGCCAACGGCGGAGGCTTGTTCAGCGCCAAGCTCTCGGACAACGACCTGGCCTGGGCCACCCGCCAACTGGCGAGCCTGCTGGGCGCCAGCCTGCCGTTGGAGGCCGCATTGAGCGCTACGGTGGAGCAGGCCGAGCGCAAGCACATCGCCCAGACCTTAAGCGCGGTGCGCGCCGATGTGCGCAGCGGCATGCGCTTGGCCGAAGCCCTGGCGGCACGCCCCCGGGATTTTCCGGAAATCTATCGGGCGTTGATTGCCGCCGGTGAAGAGTCCGGCGACCTGGCCCAGGTGATGGAGCGATTGGCGGACTACATCGAAGAGCGTAACAACTTGCGGGGCAAGATCCTCACGGCGTTCATCTACCCTGGGGTGGTGGGGCTGGTGTCGATCGCCATCGTGATTTTCCTCCTCAGCTACGTGGTGCCCCAGGTGGTCAGCGCGTTCTCCCAGGCCCGGCAAGACCTGCCCGCGCTGACCGTGGCGATGCTCACTGCCAGTGATTTCATTCGTGCCTGGGGCTGGTTGTGTTTTGGCGTGCTGGCCGGTGGCTTCTGGAGTTGGCGTATGTACTTGCGCAAACCGGCGGCGCGGCTGAGTTGGCACGCGCGGGTGTTGCGCCTGCCGCTGATCGGGCGTTTTGTACTGGGCCTCAACACCGCGCGGTTTGCCTCGACCCTGGCAATTCTCGGCGGAGCAGGGGTGCCGTTGCTGCGAGCCCTGGAGGCGGCGCGCCAGACGCTGTCCAACGACCGTCTGAGCCTGAGCGTCAGCGAGGCCACGGCCAAGGTCCGCGAAGGCGTCAACCTGGCGGCGGCGCTGCGGGTGGAAAAAGTCTTCCCGCCGGTGCTGATCCACCTGATCGCCAGCGGCGAGAAAACCGGCTGCCTGCCGCCGATGCTCGAACGCGCCGCACAAACCCTGTCCCGCGACATCGAACGCCGGGCCATGGGCATGACCGCGCTGCTGGAGCCGCTGATGATCGTGGTCATGGGCGGGGTGGTGCTGGTGATCGTCATGGCGGTGTTGCTGCCGATTATCGAGATCAATCAGTTGGTTCAATAGCCCACCGCGCACAAAACCGTGGCGAGGGAGCTTGCTCCCGCTGGGCTGCGCAGCAGACCCAAAACCTGACTTTCCAGTACAACAGACAGATCGCAGTCAGCCGGTTTGGGGTCGCTTCGCAACCCAGCGGGAGCAAGCTCCCTCGCCACAAAAGCAGCCCGTTGTTGGGCAGTGACGCGACACCTCCCGAGCCTCACCCTCGCCAAACTCGGGTTCCTCGTTCTGTCATGTTTGCTTGCCCGGCAACCACTCACCGTCATCTACACCGCGACCCCACATCGGACAACCGCAAAACTTGCTCGAAACCCCAATCCAGAGCCCTCGAACACCCGAGGAAAAAACTCGAAAAACAGCCCCCAGCTCCCGAGGTTTTTTCCTTTATCTGTCACCGGAAACTGCGAATTTCTAACCCATGGCCTCACCCCATCGCCACCGGCACAGGACCGAGCGCCATGACGGCAAGCACGCGTCACCCAACCTTCGTACGAACACGATGAAAGGAGATTCTTCATGTTTAAGCGCAACGTTCTCGCGGTATCCCTGACCCTCGCCGGCCTCTGCGCCGCTCAGGCCGCCATGGCTGATGTCAATGGCGGTGGTGCTACCTTGCCTCAGCCGCTCTATCAGACTTCCGGCGTACTGACTGCCGGTTTTGCCCCTTACATCGGCGTGGGCAGCGGTGCTGGCAAGGCTGCTTTCCTGACCAACGACTACACCAAGTTCGTGCCTGGCGACACCAGCGGCAAGAAAGTCCACTGGGCTGGTAGCGACTCCAAGCTCAGCGCCACTGAACTGAGCACCTACGTCAGTGCCCACGGTGCCGCCTGGGGTCCATTGATCCAGGTGCCTTCGGTCGCCACTTCGGTTGCCATTCCGTTCAACAAGACTGGCACCGCCAACGTCGACCTGAGCGTCAACCAACTGTGCGGCGTGTTCTCCGGCCGTCTGACCGACTGGAGCCAGATCACTGGTTCGGGCCGTACTGGCGCAATCACCGTGGTTTACCGTTCAGAAAGCAGCGGCACCACCGAGCTGTTCACCCGCTTCCTGAATGCCAAGTGCGCTGAAACCGGCACCTTCGGTGTCACCACCACCTTCGCCTCCAGCTACAGCGGTGGCCTGCCAGCTGGTGCCGTTTCCGCCTCCGGCAGTGCTAACGTGATGACTGCACTGAACGCTGCGCAGGGTCGTATCACCTATATGAGCCCGGATTACGCCGCTACTACCCTGGCCGGTCTGGACGACGCCACCAAGGTCGCTCGTGTTGGCGGTCTTTCCCCTGCACCAGCCAACGTGTCGGCAGCTATCAATGCCGTTACGGTTCCTGCTGTTGCCGACCGGTCAAAACCAAACGCCTGGGTGCCTATTTTCACTTCCCAAAAAGTGATCGATGAAACCATTCCGGCTGACCCTAGCTTGCGCCTCTACCCAACCACCGGCTACCCAATCCTGGGTTTCACCAACGTGATCTTCAGCCAGTGCTACGCCGATGCGACCCAGACCACTCAGGTTCGCAACTTCTTCAGCCGTCACTACGGTTCGTTGACCAACAACGACTCGGCCATCACCGCCAACCGTTTCGTGCCACTGCCTTCGGCTTGGAAAACTGCCATTCGTGATTCCTTCGTCACGGCTTCCAATGGTCTGAGCATCGGCAACACCAGTGTCTGCAACGCCATCGGTCGTCCGTTGTAAGCCCAGGCTTGAACGACCTGCAACACCCGGTCAGCAACGGTGAAAGCCGTTGCTGACTTTTTGCGTCATGCCCGCGCCAACACAGCCACATGAAATTTTCATGACATCCGTTCGGTCCCGAGCGGCTGTAACCGCCTATCCCCTATAACCAACGCTGGCAGCTTGATAGCACTGCGTTGCGCCCCCTTAGAGCGAACCCGAAAGGATGAGTAGGATGCTGCGCTGCAAACCCCAGACGAACCTGAATGCTCCACGTCGCGATGGCGAGTTGTCGATGTTGCGGCTCAAGCCGCTGGCCCAGGCTATTGCCCTGCTGATGGTGGCTGGCAATGCCCAGGCGGCGACCGCGTTCAGTTCGGCCTGGTTTGCCGCCAAGGGCGCGTCCCCGGCTGGTGGTACGGGGCGGCCCACGACGGCGCAGCCGGGCATGCCACCACCCCTGGCGCAGCAGCAACGGGCCAATGCGCAGTTGCAGCGGTCGCTGACCAACCTCAACAACACCGTGGCCGCCATCGCAGCCCAGCAGGCGGCGCAAGCGGCAGGAAGGCAGGCCGCGTTCGGGCAAATCCAGACCGTGCCCGACGGCTTGGGCGAGGGCGGGCTCAAGGTCGATAACAGCCTGACCCAGGGCTGGCTCAACGCCAAGGGACCGCAGCAGACCCAGGCCGGCGGCAAGACCACGGTGAAGATCGAGCAGACCGCCGACAAGGCGATTCTCAACTGGGAAACCTTCAACGTCGGGCGCAACACCACGGTGGATTTCCAGCAGCAGTCGGACTGGGCCGTGCTCAACCGGGTCAACGATCCGCAGGCGCGACCGAGCCAGATCCAGGGCCAGATCAAGGGCAACGGCACGGTGATGCTGGTGAACCGCAATGGCATCATTTTCAGCGGCAGCAGCCAGGTCAACGTGCGCAACCTGGCGGCGGTGGCGGCCAACATCAGCGATGAGCAATTCAGCAAGCGCGGCTTGTACGTCGATGCCACTGGCACCCAGCCGACCTTCACCGACGCGGCGGGCAAGGTCGAAGTGCAGCAGGGCGCACTGATCGAAACCCATCGTGCCACCACCTCCACGGCGGGGGGCGGCTATGCCTTGCTGCTGGGTAGCGAAGTGGAGAACGCCGGCTCCATCATCACCGCCAAGGGCCAGACCACCCTGGCGGCAGGCGACAGCTTCTACATCCGGCGCGGCCAGGGCACCAGCGGCAACCTGCGTTCCACCACCCGTGGCAACGAGGTCGCGACATCCCTCAAACCGGGCAGCAGCGCCGGCACGGTGATCAACAGCGGCCTGATCCAGGCCAGCACCGGCGACATCACCTTCACCGGACACCGGGTCGAGCAGAACGGCGTGGCCGTCGCCACCAGTTCAGTGGACACCCGCGGCACCGTGCACCTGCTCAACGCCTTCAGCGACAGCACTGGCAGCGTGACCCTGGGGCTGGGCAGCGCCACGGCGGTGTTGCTCGACGCCGCCGGCGGCAGTGCCCTGGACAGTCAGCGCAATGCCGGACCGGCCGGCCTGGATGGCACGCCGAATAACCTGATCACCGGCCAATTCAACAACCTCAGCAGCGTGGTCGACCGCACCGATCAGTCGCGGGTCGAGATCGTCAGTGGCGGTAGCGTTGACTTCCAGAACAGCTCCATCACCCTGGCCACCGGCGGCCAGGTCGCGGTCAGCGCCGCCGGGCGCAGCCTGGTGCGCGATGGCGCGGTGATCGACGTATCCGGCGCCATTGGCGTCAAGGTGGCGATGGAGTCCAACTCCATCAAGGTCAACGTGCAGGGCAATGAACAGCGCGACGCACCGGTCAACCGCGAGGACGGCAAGCTGACCAACAACGATGTTTGGGTGGATGTGCGCGACTTGATCTACGTGCCGGCGGGCACCAATGGTTACGCCACCGACCGTTGGTACACGGCGGGTGGGCTGTTGGAAGTCGGCGGTTACTTGGGGACCCGAGGCCACAGCGCCGGTGAATGGGCTGCTCAAGGCGGCACCCTGACGTTCACTGGCAACGACGTGGTGACCCAGCAGGCAGCGCAACTGAACCTGTCTGGCGGTACCCTGGATGTGCAGAGCGGCTACTTGCGGCAGTCCTGGCTCAAGGGCGCTGATGGGCGTTTGTATGAATTGTCCAAGGCGCCGGGGGACATTCTCTACACCGGTATCTACAAGGGCTACGAAGACCACAGCCAGCGTTGGGGCCAGACCGATTACTACTACAACCCGCTGATTGCCCCACGCGAGCGTTTCGAAGCCGGCTACACCGTCGGCCGCGATGCCGGCAAGCTGGTGGTGTCGACCCGCAACGCGGTGCTGGAAGGCCAAATCGTTGGTGAGGTCTACCAGGGTGAACGCCAGACTCAGGCGCCGAATCTCAACCTCGACGGTTACCAGCAATCGCAGAATGCCGTGGCCCGACGGGCGCAGTTGTGGGTGGGCAGCTACACGCCGATCTATGACAAGACTGCAGGCGTGATCAACAGCGGTTTGAACCCCACCTTCGATCAGGTCACCGTCGGCAAGGTGACCGACAAGATTGCCGCGGGCCAGGACCTGACCTCGGTGGTCGACACCGATCGGCAAGGCAAGCTGGTGCTGGATAACGAACGGCTCAATGGCTTCCAGCTCGGCGCGGTCAAGGTGGCGGCGGCAGAAGGTATCAAAGTCGATGGCACGCTTAAAGTGGCCGATGGCGGCGACATCACGCTTTATGCACCGCAGGTGGAAGTCAACGCCAACCTGACGGCCCGCAGCGGTCGCATTGCCTTGGGTAACGTTCTTAAACAGGTCAGGACCGATAACTTCCAGATGGGAGACGTCGTGCTTTCGCCCGCCACCGGTCAGCGTGCCGGGGTCACGTTGGGCGAGGGCGTGATGCTGAACACCGCTGGGCGGTGGAGCAATTTGCTGCTTGACGGCAACGACCGCCAAGGCCTGCCGTTCCTCAATGGCGGCACGGTGTCCGTGCGCAGCAGTGGCGACATTGACGTGCGTCAGGGCAGCCGGATTGACGTCAGTTCCGGTGCTGCGGTCATGGCCGATGGCAAGACTCGCGGCGGCAAGGGCGGTGACCTGACCCTGACCGCCAGTACCGGCGCATCGTCCGATAACGGCGCCTTGAACCTTGACGGTGAACTGCGCGGCACCGGCGTGAATGGCGGCGGGACCTTGACGCTGGCGGCCAACAAAGTGCTGATCGGCGACAGCGGCTCGCCGCTTGAACCGGGCACCCTGCAACTGGGCGGAGACTTTTTTGACAAAGGCTTCTCGGCCTATGACATCACCGGTAACGAAGGTCTGACCGTGGCCGACGGGACCCAGGTCGATGTGACGATGCCGGTGTACCGCTTTGGCGAGCAGGCGTTGAACACCGGCAGCGGCGCGGAGCCGGCCGATGCGTTGCAGCGCTGGACGCCGGAGCTGTACCAGGAAGATGCGATCAAAGGTGTCATGACCCAGCGTCGCGGCGCGAGCCTGAGTCTCACTGCCGGTACCGCGAACTCCAGCGCCGCCGACATGGCCAGCACCGTGTTGAACCTGGGCAAGGGCAGCGTGGTCAGCGTCGATCCGGGCCAGGGCATCGATGTGCGCAGCATCGGTCAACTGACCGCCAACGGTACCCTCAATGCGTGGGGGGGGCGGGTCAGCCTCACCGGGTTGAGCGTCATCGGTGCGGAGGGTGAAGCCGTCAACGCTCAGGGCCACGGTCGCTCCATCTGGCTGGGCGAGCAGGCTCTGATCGATGTCTCCAGCCGGGCCGTGACCGCCCGGGATATGCGTGGTCGGACCTACGGCCTGGTACGTGATGGCGGGCAGATTGTCATCGGCGGCCAGATCGACGCCGAGAAAGGTTCGGCTTCCGCATCCGAACTGTTTGTGGTGGTGCGCGAGGGCGCGCGTCTGCAAGCGGATGGCAGCCAGGCCGTGCTGGATATTCCCGGACAGGGGCGCACCTCGGTGGCGAGCAATGGCGGCAGCATTTCCCTGGCGTCGGCCAATGGTTTGTACCTGGATGGCGCATTCAGCGCCCATTCGGGCGGGACAGGGGCGGCGGGCGGCAAGTTGTCGGTGGCATTGGAAACGCCTTACTACGTGAAGAACGCCGCCAGCGACCGAGCGATGAAGGTGCGTGAGTTGGTGTTGGGACAGACCGCGCCTGCGAGCTTGCTGGAGGGTAATGCCGAGACGGCGGCGGACTCGTTGGTTTACGGCCACGGGCGCTTGGGTGTTGATCAGGTCCAGTCGGGAGGTTTCGACAGCCTGGCGCTGTTGAGCAATGGACTGTTGAGCATCGATGGTGACGTGTCGCTGTCCCTTGGCCAAAGCCTGAGCCTGTATGCCCGCAACTTTGTCACGAGTGCAGCCGCGCCAAATACCCGGGCTCAACTCAATGCTTCCCATGTACTGCTGTCGGGCCCCGCGGCCAACCTTCTAAACAAGGATAACTACGTCCGACCGGTGGTCGACGGTGGCGTATCGTTACAGACGAACAAGGCCGTGTTTTCTGTCAACGCAGACCTGTTGGATGTGCAGGGTAACGTGACGTTCAGCAGCAAGGGCACCGTGCGGCAGGCCGACGGCAGCACCGTCGAGTTGGAGCGCACAGGTTTTGACCGGGTTCAGTTAAGCAGTCGGGGAGATGTGCGATTCCTGGCCGGGTTCTCGAGCGAAGGGTTGCCTTTAGGTTTCACAACTCAACTGGTGACGCCTGCGGACATGATCCTGCAGGCCGCCCAACTGTATCCAGCGACCGGCGTAGGCGCTCGTGTTTTGGCAGGGTATGGCTGGGGGCGCGATCCCGTTAACAACATCCCTCTCTACGATCCGACGCGCAGTCTGGTTATCGGCCGTACCACCCAGGTCGTCCCCCAGGTGCCTTATTCGGTGTTCGGTCGCTTGCAATTGGGCAGTGCGAAGATCGAACAAGGGGGTGTCGTACGGGCTCCGCTTGGGCTGCTTGAAGTCGGTACAAATGATAGCTCGGCGGGCATATCTGCCCGGCTGGACTTGTTGCCGGACAGTTTGACCTCCGTCAGCGGCCTAGGGCTGATCCTGCCTTATGGCGGTACTGTCGATGGGCAGAGTTACCAGTACGCAGGCAAAAAAGTCGTTCTGCTGGGGCAAGGCGCAGTGCCCTCCGACAATGGTGACCTCAATGTCGGCGTGATTCTGGGGGGGCAGTCGGTGGTTGCTCAGGAAGGCTCGGTACTCGACCTCTCGGGGGGTGGTGACTTGCTCGGCGCCGGGTTTATCTCCGGCCGAGGGGGTTCCACCGACGCGCGTTTCAATCCGCTGGTACAAATCGGCGCGAACGGCGGTTTTACCTTGCCGGGCCTATCCAGCAACCCGGTCTATGCCATCGTGCTGGGCAACCAGAGCCAATATGCACCAGTCGCCCCCGAAGGTGGCGCAGTGGACCCCAGGGTAGGCCAGCAAATTACCATTGGTGCTGGCGTTCCGGGATTGGCCGCGGGTACCTATACCTTGATGCCCTCCACCTACGCCTTGTTGCCGGGAGCGTTCCGGGTCGAAGTCAATGGCCTGGCGGGGCAGGGGGTGACAACGGCTGCGCAACAGATGCGCAACGGCTCCTGGACCACCGCTGGGGTACTGTCGGTGGCTAATACCGGGCAGCGCAACAGTTTGTCCAGTCAGGTCATTCTGACGTCGGGAAATGTGCTTCGCCGCTACTCGCAATACAACGAAACCAGCTACGCCCAGTTTGCCGTGGCCGACGCCGGACGCCTGGGTGTCCCCAGGGCTTTATTGCCAGTGGATGCCAAGACTTTGAAGCTGAACCTGGCCAGGGGCGCTGGGGATCAGGCGTTCTCCTTCAAGGGTATTGGCAAGTTCGCGCCTCAGGCGGGTGGATACGGCGGTACCGTTGCAGTGGTAGGGGGCACCGGTAGCGCACTGGAGGTCGTTGCCGACGGGCGCGGGGCCACGGCCGGTTTCGAAGGTGTGACCCTCAATGCCGCAAGCCTCAATGCATTGAACGCCTCGCGCCAAGTGATCGGCGGCCAGTTTTCAATTCTTTATGGCCAAGGGGGTAACTACGTCACGCCACAAAGGGTCTCGCGCAGTGTGACTTTGCGTGAAGGCGCGACTCTGGCGGCACCGGAGGTTTTTCTGCTGACCGACGGGGGCGAGCTGTTGGTGGAACAAGGCGCCGCCATCAACACCCTCGGACAAGGCAAGGCGGCGTACGATGCCCGTGATGGCTTTATCTATAACCTCAATGTGAGGAACCAGAATTACAATTTGCTGGCGGCTTCCAACGGTTTGCTCAACGTGCTGGCTCCGCAATCGGGCGCCACGGGTTCGGTCAATATCGGCGGTTGCAGCCTGACACCGTGCACAGGCGTGACGAAGATTCACTCTGAAGGCAGTATCGTCGCCGCCTCGGGCAGCAGCCTGGAACTGGACGACCAAGTGCGCTATGGCACCCGTCACCTGACGCTGGCCCTGAGCAACATCAACGTTGGCACCGCCCAGGCCCTGAGCGCTGCGGCAACGCACCAGGTCTTGCCGGCGGGGCTGACCCTGAGCCAGACCGTGCTCGATCGCCTGTTGCGCGGGGACACCGAGTACGGTGCTCCGGCCCTGGAAACCCTCGAACTGTCGGCCAGTCAGGCGCTGAATTTTTACGGTACCGTCAGTCTCGACACCTATGACCCGACAACAGGCAAGTCGCGCCTGAATAATCTGATGCTCAGCACCCCTGCCATCTATGGTGCCGGTAGCGCCAATGATGTGGCGACCATTCGCACCACCAACCTGATCTGGAACGGCGCTGTCGGCGCGCCGGGTCCGGTGATTGCCGGTGGGGCCGGTACCGGTGCCGGTCGCCTGGACATCCAGGCCCAGCGCATCGAGTTTGGCTACGGTGAATTCGCCCAGCCGAGCTCGGTCACTACCCTGGACCGCCTGGCCCTGGGATTTGCCAACGTCAACCTCAGCGCCAGCGAACGCCTGACCGCCAATCACAAGGGCAGCCTGGCGGTGTATCAAAGCCAGGGCGCCTATGACGCAAAAACAGGCTACGTCTACAGCGGCGGCAACCTGAATATCCTCACGCCGTTGCTCACTGGTGAAGCCGGATCGGTCAACCGCATTACTGCAGGCGGCGTGGTCAATGTAACGGGCACAACCGCTAAGCCTGGCGCTGTCTCCGGGCTAGGGGGCGAGCTGTCCCTCAAGGGCGCGAGCCTCAACCTCGCCAGCGCAGTGGTGCTGCCCAGCGGCAAGCTCACCCTCAGCGCGACGGATGACCTGACCCTGACGGATGCGGCGCAGATCGACCTGGCTGGGCGCGCAGTCACCTTCAACGATGTGACGCGTTACAGCGCCGGTGGTGAGGTGATCCTGCAAAGCCGCAACGGCAACATCCGCCAGGCGGATGGTTCAAGCATCGACCTCTCGGCCCGTAACAACCAGGCTGGCCGGCTCAGTGCCGTGGCCCTGGACGAGGCCGCCGGGATCGTTGATTTGCAGGGTCGGATTCTCGGCAGCAGCACGGGCGAATATGACGCCGGCGGCACCGCCATGCCGTACCTGGCCGGTGGTGTGGAAGTCCAGGCCCAGCGCCTGGGCGGCAACGGCAGCCTCAGCGAGCAGTTCGCGGCCTTGAACCAACGATTGGATGACGGACAGGTGTTCGGTTCCCGTGGCTTCCAGCTCAAACAGGGCGACCTGGTGATCGGCAACGAACTCAAGGCCTCGACCATCAGTGTGTCGGTCGACAACGGAAACCTGTTGGTCAATGGCAAGGTAGACGCCAGCGGCGAACGGGTCGGCAGCATCCGGCTCGCCGCCGGGCGCTCTCTGACCCTGGGCAGCAACGCGGTGCTCGACGCCCACGGCAATCGCCTGCGGGTGGACAGCTACGGCAAGATCATCGACTCACCGAACCGCGCCATGGTCGACCTGACCTCCCGGGGCGGCGTGCTGACATTGGCCGACGGCGCGCGCATCGATCTGCGCCATGGCACCGCGGCGCCTGCGGGGCAGCATGATGGTCGCGCTCGCGGCACCCTGGAGCTCAATGCCCGGCGCGCCGGCCCGGATGCCACCCACGGTGACATTGCCATCGACGCCAGCGGCAACCTGGATATCCAGGGCGTGCGGTCCATCGCCGTCAATGGTATGTGGCAATACAACGACGCAGCCTTTGGCAGCGATCCGGCGGCCAGTGGCCGTCCTTATCAGGTCATCGACCAGGCCTACCTGGATGGCAAGCATCAGGACAGCCTCGCCTTCATCAACGCGGCGCTGGCCAACAGCGATTTGATGCAACGCAAACTCGCTGGTCTGAACAACGCCCGTTATGCCGATGCGTTCCACCTGCGGCCCGGCGTCGAGATCGTCAGCGCGACGGCCGACGGTGACCTGGTGGTGCAGGGCGACCTGGACCTGTCCGGTTATCGCTACGCCAGTGTCAACCCGCACACTCGGCAAACCGCCGTGTACGGCTCCGGTGAGGCCGGCGCGCTGACCCTGCGCGCCGGGGGCGACCTGAGCATCTACGGCAGCATCAACGACGGATTCGCTCCGCCGCCCGCCACTCAGGATGACAAAGGCTGGGTGTTGCTGCCCGGCATCGATTTCACCGGTGGCGACATCGTCGTCCCCGGTGCCGGCGTGACCCTGGCCGACGGTACGGCGTTCCCTGCGGGAACCACGCTCAACTACGACTTACCCATCAAAAACGTGACCCTGGCGGCCGGCACCCGGTTGCCAGTGGCGGCGATCCTGGAACAACCCTTGGAACTGCCGGCCGGCACGGTATTGGCGGCTGCGGTGCACGACGCCTCCGGCAACCTGCTGTTTGCCGCCGGCACTTTGCTGAGCCGGGCCCAGACCCTCGAAGCCGGCTCGCAGTTGGGCGCTGGCAGCGTGTTGAGCGGCGCCACCGCTTTGCTCGGTTTCACCTGGCCCAAGGGCGTGGCGCTGCCCAACGTGGCCGACGCGGGCAATGTCCAGAGCAATATTCTCAAGCTGGACGGCAGCCTGGCGCTGAACCGTGGTTCGCTGATCCCCTCGGGCACCGATGTGAAGTTGCCGGATGGCGTCGAGTCGATCCAGCTACGTCCGGAAATCGCCGGCAGCAATGGCCGCATATGGGCTATCGCCCCGATGCTCGCCGAGGGTTCGCAATCCTGGTCGCTGCGGCTGGTGGCCGGGGCCGATACGACGGCGGCGGACAGCCGGATCGTCCAGCCCGATCCGGTACAAGGCGACTTGCGTCTTGCCGATAGCCACTACGGCATGTTTGGCAAATCCGTGCCGGCCAAGGGCACCTATCAGTGGACTCAACTAGGGGTCGATGAGCTGGCGGGCGCGGGGTTCACGGTAGCGCTCGGACAAACCGTCGACCTGACAATCGTGAGCAATTTTGGCTACGACTCGGTTGACGCGTTCTGTGCGGATTTCGCTGGTATTTGCGCGCTTCAAGCTTCTTACAGATGGACCAAGGCAGCGGAGGAGGAATTGGCAGGTTCCGGCTTTGAGGTCAAGGCCGGCGAGCTGATCAGCCAGGCCGCTGCGCAGTTTTTCCAGTTTGATTCGGTCCAGTCACTCTGCGACGCGGCGCCGAGTGTCTGTGCCCCCGCAGACGTGGAGTATGATGCGGTTGCCGGCAGTGTCCGTCCGAGCGTCATCCGCACCGGCACCGGCGACCTGGAACTGCTCAGCGGTGGCAGCCTGCGCATGGATTCGTTGTTCGGCATCTACACCGCCGGCACCTCGTCGGCACCGACGTTCCCAGGCGATCCCTACAACCAGCCCAAGGCCCTGGGCGCCAACGGCAAGGTGCTCACCGACGAGGATGGCAGTAACGAAAAGCTGGTCGATGGCGGCGCTGAAAGTCTCTATCGCGCCTGGTATCCGGACGCGGGCGGTAACCTGTTGCTTAAGGTCGGCGGTGACCTCAGTGGCAACCTGACGGCGCCTGTCAACTCTAGCGGGCGACCGAACCCTACCGACATGGGCCAGGATTCGGCCAATGTAGGCAATTGGCTCTGGCGCCAGGGCAATGGTGATTCAGCGAGCAGCCAGCCGACCGCCTGGTGGATTAACTTCGGTAGTCATACCGCGTCGACGGTGTCGGGTGACGCTGATCAAATGGCCGCTTTCACCGGGTTCGGGACTTTGGGTGGCGGTGATCTGGATGTACAGGTGAAGGGGGACGCGGGGGTGTTGAACCGGCTCGCCGGTAACGACTTCAACTCAAACATCAACCCTCGTAGCCAGGGGCTGCTGTTGGCGGTGGGCAGCACCGGACGTGTGGGCTCTGATGGCAGCCTGCAATTGACCGGCGGTGGCGATCTCAACCTGCGTGTGGGTGGTGTTTTGAATCCCGAGAGCTCGTTCACCATGGGGCATCTCAACGGCGCGGTCATCAATTTGCGAGGACACGCCCAAATCGATGGTGGTGCCATTGGTCGTATCGACCTGCTCTACGGCAACAGTGCCTCAGTGCAATCCCCTGGAGAAACACGGGCCTACGACTCCTTCAAGTCCACACGAGGCTCTGCAACCGGTGGACTGACCCTCATGCCTGGTGATGCTACCTTCGATCTGCGTACGTTGGGCGACTTGGTCGTGATGGACGTTGCCGACCCGGGCCGGGCGCCGATGATGAGCGTGTCGCCCTTCAAAAATGGTGCGACTAACGGCTCGGGCGTGAGCTGGTTTTCGTTGTGGACGGCTAATACTGCGATTGATCTCTGGTCATCGGGGGGCAATCTGACGCCGCTGATTTCTGGGAGTGAGACGGACTTGGCGGTAGTCTACCCATCGATTCTGCGGGCCGTTGCGGCCAGTGGCAGTCTTTACTACGGTCAGGCCAAGGTCGCAGGCTCCGGTAACTCCAGTAACGGCTATCGCTCAGCCTTGCTGCTTGCCCCCGGCATCAACAGCGAGTTGCAGTTCCTTGCTGGTGACTCCATCTATGGCGGTGACCTGACGGTCAGTCGCTCTGGTGCCTCGTCCACGGCCATGGCCACACCATTTCGGCCGGCCTTCATGGGGCTTGTCGGTAACACTGTGGTGGTCAGTAATCTCTCCGCCGATGCCAATCGTGTCTCTATAGGCGCAAATACATTGCCGTTGTTTGCTTTTGACAGCAGCAGCGCGTCCGATGAATGGGCGAGCAACACCGATCCTGCCCGTTTCTATGCGCTCAAGGGTGACTTGCTGGCCGTCAATAGCGGGCGGACGATGACGTTCACCACCCCGAATGACAGCCGATTCGGCCAGACTTATTACGAAGGAACCGGGTCGGTGTGGATGATGGCCGGGCGGGACATTGTCAGCAGCGGAACACCGCTGAGTGGCGGCCAGGGTGGTGAGTCTGTCACGGGGCAGTACACCAGCGCCGGCAACCTCTTCATCCACCACAACCCCACCGACATCTCCATCGTGTCAGCCGGGCGCGACATCCTCTACAGCAACTTCAACGTCGCCGGTCCCGGCCTGCTGGAAATCACCGCCGGGCGCAATATCCTGATGGACGACAAGGTCAGCATCACCAGCCTCGGCGCCGTGGTGCCGGGAGACTCGCGCCCTGGCGCGAGCTTGGTGCTGCAAGCTGGCGCGGGCCTCAACGGCGCGGATTACGAGCGCTTCGTCAAGGCCTACCTGGACCCGGCGAACCAGGCCCTGGCCGGCGTGCCCCTGGCGGACCAGGACGGTAAGGTCGCCAAGACCTATGAAACCGAATTGGTGGATTGGCTGGAGAAGCGCTTCGGTTTCAGCGGCGACACCGAGCAGGCCCGCAGCTACTTCGCGGCACTGCCGGCCGAGCAGCAGCGGGTGTTTGCCCGCGACGTGTACTTCGCCGAGCTCAAGGCCGGCGGGCGTGAGTACAACGAAGTCGGTGGTGTGCGCCAGGGCAGCTACCTGCGGGGCCGCGAGGCTATCGACTTGTTGTTCCCGACCAAGGACGTGGCGGGCAATCCGATCACCTACAAGGGCGACATCACGATGTTCGGCGGGGCGGGGGTGCACACCGATTTCGGCGGCAGTATCCAGATGCTGACCCCGGGCGGCGGCCAGACTTTCGGCATCGAGGGCAACGCGCCGCCGTCCACCGCAGGCGTCATCACCCAGGGTGAGGGCGATATCCAGTTGTATGCGCATAACAGCATCCTGCTGGGGCAGAGCCGGATCATGACCACCTTCGGCGGCTCGATCCTCGGCTGGTCGGCCCAGGGCGACATCAACGCGGGTCGCGGTTCGAAGACCACCGTGGTGTACACGCCGCCCAAGCGCTTGTACGACACCTGGGGCAACGTGACGCTGTCGCCGTCGGTGCCGAGTACCGGTGCCGGTATCGCCACCCTCAACCCGATTGCCGAAGTGGCGCCGGGGGATATCGACCTGATCGCGCCGTTGGGCACCATTGATGCGGGCGAGGCGGGAATCCGGGTGTCGGGCAACGTCAACATCGCGGCGTTGACCGTGGTGAACGCGGCCAACATCCAGACCCAGGGCAAATCCACCGGCGTGCCGCTGGCGGCCTCGGTGAACACCGGGGCCATCACCTCGGCCAGTTCGGCGGCGTCTTCGGCGACGCAGGCGGCGGAAGACGTGGCCCGTCAGCAACAGAATGCGGCGCGGCAGAACCAGGCGTCGGTGTTTACCGTCCAGGTGGTGAGTTTTGGCTCCGAGCAACTGGCCCCGTCCCGCGACGGCGCCAGCCGCGAAGCGCCTCGGGCCTACGACCCGGCCAGCCCGGTGCAGGTCCTGGGTGCGGGGCCTTTGGACGAACAGAACCGCCAGCGGCTGACTGAGGAAGAGCGGGGGCGGTTGAGTTTGTAAGGAGGTCAGTGTGCAGGGAGGTTGGCTGTGCCGGCGTCATCGCGAGCAAGCCCGCTTACACAGGTGATCTTGGGTGTTCATGAGTCTTGTGTTCACCACGGGCCCACTATTGTGGGAGTGGGCTTGCTCGCGATAGCGGTAGGAAGTGGGTTACAGCCACCGCGGGGTGGTGAAGAACGAGGCCATTTCCGAGCGGGCCAGGGCGGCGCCGAAGTAGGGGCCTTGGACATGGTCGCAGGCCACGTTGCGCAGTTGGCTGAATTGCCGGGCGTTTTCGATGCCTTCGGCGGTGACCATGAGCCCTACGCTGCGGCTCAATCGGATCATCGCCAGGACGCCCTCCTTGTCATCCTCCAGGCCCAGCTGCGTCAGGATGTTGCGATCGAAGCGGATGCCATCGAACGGCTGGTCCAGTACCTCGCGCAGGGAGGCGATGCTGGTGCCGAATTTGTCGATGTTGATCCGCACGCCGAGGTCCTTGAGCGCATGGAGGGTGCTGGCGACGGTCTTGTGGTCGGCCAGCAGAACCCCTTCGGCCACTTCCAGGGTCAGCCGGTGAGGCGCCAGGCCGCTTGCTTGGAGGGCCTCTTGTACCTGGTCGAGCAGGAAGCTGCTGTTGAACCACCGGGGTGAAACCGCGATGGAGACATTGACGGCGCTCGGCCAGGTGGCGGCCTCTTCACAGACGTTGATCAGCATCCAGGTACCCAGCTCTTCCAGTTGGCCCGAGGTTTCGGCCACCGGTATGAAGTCGGCCCCACCCAGTTCACCTTTCTCGGGGTGGTGCCAGAAGGTCTGGGCTTCGAAACCGTGCAATTGCTCGGCGCTCACGTCGAAGCGAGGTAAGTAGCGCAGTTCCAGTTGATCCCGTTGCATGGCGTCGCGCAGTTGCTGTTCGTATTGCCGCCGGTCGCGGGCCAGGTTGCCCATGGCTTCCACATACACGCGCCAGGTGTTGCGGCCGGCTGCCTTGGCCGCATACAAGGCGATGTCGGCGCGGCGCAACAGTTCATCGGCACGTTCGTCTCCGGGTTGCGACCAGGCAACACCGATGCTGACCCCCAGGTACAGGGTATTGCCGTCCAGGTGCATGGGCCGTTGCATGCAATCGATCAGCCGTTCACAGAGTTGATCGAGATCGTCGGCATCGCCCGGGTCGGGCATGACAATGACAAACTCGTCACCGCCCAGACGTGCCACCAGATCAGTACCGCGCACGTTTTGCTGGAGGATATGCGCCACCTCCTTGAGCACTTTATCGCCCACGGCATGCCCCAGGGAGTCGTTGACCGGCTTGAACCGGTCCATGTCCAGGTTCAGCAGCACCAGGGGCGGACGATCGGTTCGGTCCAGGTGCTCGCGCAGGCAATCGAACAAGCGGTTGCGGTTGGCCAGCCCGGTCAGTGGATCATGCAGGGACAGGTGCTTGATCTGGGCCAGAGCCCGCAATTCGTCGGTGATATCGGTGGCGGTGCCGCGAAAACCCAGGGTGCCAGCTTCGATGGCCCGCACCGAGAGTTTGCAGGTACGGATGCGCTGGTTGCGCGCGGTGTACTCGCACAGCAGCGGCGCCGAGGAGTCGCTGTTGGCACCGCCGAGCAGCCATTGGGCAATCGAGATCGAGCCGCCATGGGGGTGAAGCAGACGGTGCAGGGGTTTGCCCAGCCACTGCGTGGGACTGAAGCCGGTCACTTGTTCGAAGCGTTCCGACAGATAGGTCAGGGTCCCGGTCGAATCGACCTCCCACAACCAATCGGATGAAACTTCGGCAATGTCGCGGAAACGTTCTTCACTGCGTTCCAGCGCCTTGCGATGGGCCAGCAGGCTGGCGTACTGGCGTTCCTGGGCGCGGAGCATGGCCAAGGCATGGCGCAGAACGGCCAGGGCCAGAATCCCCAGCACGAATAACGCCACGGCCAGCAACGGCAGGAGGATTTTGCGCAGATCCTGGCCCGGGGTCTGCGGCCGCCAGGCCAAGGCTTCCAGGGTCAGGTTGTCGAGCAGCAGCTGGGCGGTATCGGCGGGGCCCGGTGTCCTGGCGATATGGGCATCGGGCAGGGCGAAGTCCCGCGCCAGGTTTTCCAGGGCGCCGGGATCAAGGACCTTGACGAAAAGCATCAGGCTGGGCGGGCCGGGGATTTCGGGCACGCTGCTGTCCGTGCCGATGGTGATGGCGGACGCGGCGACAAACGCAGGGGCGTCCTCGTGATGGAGCATCTCGACGACCACTTCGTCGTGATTTTGCGCAGCGGCGGCTTTTTTCAACAGCGCTCGCAAGTCGCCGGTCAGCCAGGTGTCGGCATCGACCTCACTCATCTGGCCGTCGATCACCGAATAGACGGTCTGGCCGCTCGGCGAAATGACAAACACGGCCTGGTAGCCATAGAGCGAATACACGCTGCTGCCGACGTTTTCCTGGTCGTAGGCCCATTCCTTGTCGACGCTGACATGCAGGTGCCGGTAGGCATCGCTCCACTTGGAATAATCGCTCAGGTCCCGTCCGATACCTTTGCGGATCCCCTCGACGGCCTGCTGGGCGAAAAACAGGCTCTGTTCACGGGCGCGGCGGTCCTGGACGCCGGTGATGTTGAGCAGCACGGCGATCGCCAGTGCGGACATGACAAACAGCAGGAGCATGATGGCCGGAAAAGTGCGACGGGTGAAACTTCGGGTTGGCGAACCCGGGGAAAGGACAGTTGAGTCATTGCCAGCAATTTCAATCATAAAAATAAGTCATCAGCCAAAAAGCGATTTCACCCGCACCTGTCTTATATCGGCTGGTGAGCTGATTTACTTAGTCGTGATCACACAGGAACCGGCGGATATGGGGGCTTGCGTCAGGTGCGGGCCTTGAAGCGCAACGTCCATTCGAGGGCGAAGTCCCGCTGGCGCAGGTAACTGACCCCGGCGGCGGCCAGCAGGGTCATGAATGCGGCCAGCGCCGCCAGGGCCATGTCTTTTTGTGAGTCCCATGGGTCCTGTTGGGCGCCCCCCCCACACCACGCAGAAAGCCAGGAGCAGGGACTAATGCCAGTCAGTTAAGCCTCAAACTCGTGGGAGCAAAGCTTGCTCGCGATTGGGGTGAGCCAGTCGACAACGCCATTGACGGGGCTGCCGCCATCGCGAGCAAGCTTTGCTCCCACAGGGGCTGTGTCAGCTTGCAAATGCCAGGTGCAACTCGGCGCACAGGCCGCCGCCGTCGCGGTTGCTCAGGGTCAGTGAGCCGCCCATGGCGATCGCCAATTGCTGGGCGATGGCCAAGCCCAGGCCGGTGCCGCCGGTTTCCCGGTTGCGCGAGCTTTCCACCCGGTAGAACGGCTTGAGCACCTCGGCCAGTTCCTGCTCGCTGATCCCGGGGCCACGGTCCAGCACCTGGATCGCCAGTTGCCCGTTGTCGGCCGGTTGCACCTGGATCTGCGCCGCGCCGCCGAATTTCAAGGCGTTGTCCACCAGGTTGACCAGTACCCGCCGCAGAGCATGGGGGCGGGTGTCGATGACGGCGGCGGTTTTCCCGGTCAATTGCACGTCCTTGCCGGTGTCCTGGTAGTCGAACGCCAGGCTGTCGAGGAATGCATCCAGGCTGATCCGGCAACTGGCCTCGGTGGCGCCATGGATGCTGCGGGCATAGGCCACGCCTTCACGCACCAAATGTTCCATTTCGCTCAAGTCGCTCCACAGTTTGTCCCTTTCGATCCCTTCGTCCATGAACTCGGCGCGCAGCTTCATGCGCGTGATGGGGGTCTGCAAGTCATGGGAAATCGCCGCCAGCAACTGCATGCGCTCCTTGAGGTAGGC
Organism: Pseudomonas sp. 3JA; assembly: GCF_036961705.1. NCBI lineage: Bacteria > Pseudomonadati > Pseudomonadota > Gammaproteobacteria > Pseudomonadales > Pseudomonadaceae > Pseudomonas > Pseudomonas sp. 3JA. Next base: position 134,952 of record NZ_JBAMDJ010000004.1, on the reverse strand, counting down.
AGCGATGCGGTCCTGCATGGCGTTGAACGCTTTGGCGGCATGTACCACTTCGGTCGGGCCTTTCTCGTCCAGGCGCACGCTGTGGGCGTTAGGATCGAGGGTTTCCACCGCCTCGGCCAGTCGGGTCAATGGGCCGACGGCGAGGCGCACGGCCAGCCAGGTGCAGCCGATCAAAAGCGCCAACTGCCCCAGCAACACCATCGGCAGCCAGGGGGAGAGGGGCGTCATTGCCGGGCGTACGTCGATGGTCAGCGGGTTGCCGTCCCCCAGGCGCAGGTGCGCCTGATAGTGCATTTTCGGTCCGGGAATCTGTTTGAAGGTCAGGCCGTAGGCCTGGCCGATGGCTTCCTGGATCGAACTGACCGAGATCGGCGCGTCGGCAAGATCCATCGGTTGCCCGGGCTGGCCTTCGTCGAGCAGGTAGCCATAGTTGCGCCGGGCGAGTTTCGGCAGCCAGGCCTGGCGTTCGGCGGCAGGCAGACGGTCAAGAATGGCGACGGAGGTCGAGACGTCGGTTTCCAGGTTGCCGAGCATGGTCGACTTGGCGCTCTGGTAGCGCTCGTAGTACTGGACGCCGAAGGACAACCCCTGGGCCAGGATCAGGCCAACCAGGAAGATCAGCGACAGCCTCGAGGCCAGCGTACGCGGCCAGCGCAACGATAGGTTCATAACGAGGCCTCGAGGATCTCCACCGGCAGCGAGAACACGTAGCCTTCGCTGCGCACGGTCTTGATGTAGGCCGGCTCCCGGGCATCGTCCAGCAGGCGCTGGCGCAGGCGGCTGACGAGCAAATCGATGGAGCGATCGAACAAGTCGGCGTCCCGGCCCTGGGTCAGGTTAAGCAACTGGTCGCGGTTGAGCACCCGTTGCGGATGATCGAGGAAGACCCGCAACAAACGATATTCGGCGCCGCTCAAGGCAACCATGGTGCCGTCGGTGTCCAGCAGGTGGCGAGCGGTGGTGTCCAGGCGCCAGCGCCCGAACGCCAGCAGGCGACCGCTTTCAGTGACCACCAGGTTGGGCGGCAGCATGCGGGTGCGGCGCAGCACGGCATTGATGCGGGCCAGCAGCTCACGGGCGGCGAAGGGCTTGACCAGGTAATCGTCGGCGCCCATTTCCAGGCCGATGATGCGGTCGGTTTCGTCGTTGCGCGCGGTGAGCATCAGTACCGGCGTGGCCTTGTGCTTGCCGGCACGCAGTTCCCGGCACAACACCAGGCCGTCGTCACCAGGCATCATGATGTCCAGCACGATCAGGTCCACCGGGGTCGTTTCCAGGAAGGCGCGCATTTGCCGGCCATCGGCAACGACCGTGGTGCGCAGACCGTTCTTTTTCAGGTAGTTGCCAACCAGCTCTCTGATTTCGCGATCGTCATCCACTATCAACACGTGATCGACATGATCCATGGTGTCCAGCTCCTCGGCGTTTCGTTGTGAGCAGTCTACAGGCGCCGGCCGGCCTGGCTCGCGGCGGTTTGTATTGCAGTGTATCTGGCGCGCGACGGATACACAGCGATGCAAAAAGCCACCTGGCTCGATACAGGCGCGATACCTGCGCGGCATTCAATGGCGTCCATCGAGGCAACACAACAGGCCTCGGCAGGTAAACCCATTGAATCGAGGAATCGCCATGAACAGCAAAGCCATCTACGCCGCCTGCCTATTCGCTGCACTGAACATTTGCACACTGTCGGCCCGGGCCGAAAGCAACGTGCAGGCGCAAACCTACGCCTACGGCACCCACCTGGACATCCAGAAAGTGCTGTCCCTCAGCGAAGACAGCGAGCCGACCTGCGGCGTGGTCAACGCCCACATGACCTACCTGGATTCGGCAGGCCACAAGCAGGCGTTGGACTACCGCAAGTTTTCCGACAACTGCAGCAACCAGAACTGACCTGCTTTGTGGCGAGGGAGCTTGCTCCCGCTGGGGCGCGAAGCGGCCCCTTTATTTTCCTGACGTACCCAGTTGTCAGGTCGATTTCGGGGGCTGCTGCGCAGCCCAGCGGGAGCAAGCTCCCTCGCCACAGGGTCTATGTCAGCTTATTATTTTGAGGTGTTGCCATGCTTCTGATCGCTTTTCTCGGCGGGATCCTGACGATCCTCAGCCCCTGCATTCTTCCGGTGGTGCCGTTTCTGTTTGCCCGGGCCGATCGCTCCCGTGGCTCGGTGCTGCTGACCCTTGGCGGCATGGTGCTGACGTTTGCCCTGGTCTCCAGCCTGGCGGTGGTCAGCAGCGAGTGGGTGCTGCGTGCCAGCAGCGTTGGCCGGCAAGTCGCCTTGGTGGTGATGGTGGTGTTTGCCTTGTCGCTGATCTTCAGTCGGGTCGGCACCTGGCTGGCGCGACCGCTGGTCAGCCTGGGCAATCGCCTGGACGCCGGCGCCGGGCGGATGGCCGGGCCTGTGGCTTCAGTGCTGATCGGGGTCGCCACCGGGTTGCTCTGGGCACCGTGCGCCGGACCGATCCTCGGGGTGATCCTGACCGGGGCCATGCTGCAAGGCGCCAGCGCACAAACCAGTCTGCTGCTGCTCGCCTACGGCCTGGGCAGTGCCTTGTCCCTGGGGACGCTGATCCTGGCCGGGCGCGGGCTGGTCGGACGCCTGAAACTCTCGCTGCCGATCACCACCTGGCTGCGCCGGGGAACGGGAGCGGTGGTGTTGCTGGCGGCCGTGGCGATTGGCACCGGGGCGGATGACCGATTGTTGGCGGCGACTTCCTCCCAACAATCGGTCACCTTGGAAAAAAGCCTGCTGGAAAACGTGCCCAAGGTCATCGACTATGTGGTGAGCAAGGCTGGCGCAAGTTCCATGCCGGCCCTCGAATCCCAGGGCACCATGCCTGCGCTGGACGGCGCGGTGCAATGGCTGAACTCACCCCCGCTGAGCAGCGAATCACTCAAGGGCAAGGTGGTGCTGGTGGACTTCTGGACCTACGACTGCATCAACTGCCAGCACACCTTGCCCTATGTGAACGGTTGGGCGAAGAAGTATGAAAAGGACGGGCTGGTGGTGATCGGTGTCCACACCCCGGAATACGGCTACGAGAAGATCATCGACAACGTCCGTGAGCAGGTACGCAAACTGGACATCCACTACCCGGTGGCGATCGACAACCAGTATGCGATCTGGCGCGCCTTCAACAATCAGTACTGGCCGGCCCATTACTTCATCGATGCCAAGGGGCAGGTGCGCTACAGCCACTTTGGCGAAGGGCGCTACGGCGAGCAGGAGCAGGTGATCCAGCAGTTGTTGCAGGAGGCGAAGGCAGGCCAGTGACTTGTGGTGAGGGAGCAAGCTCCCATGAAACAAGCGGGGCGCGGATTGATCGTTCCCACGCTCTGCGTGGTAATGCATCCCGTGACGCTCTGCGTCACCTTGCAGAAGCGGAACGCGGAGCGTCCCTGGCGGCATTCCCACGCGGAGCGTGAGGAACGATCTTCCACCGCCGCCGCGACCTGATCGTTCCCACGCTCTGCGTGGTAATGCATCCCGTGACGCTCTGCGTCACATTCCAGAAGCGGAACGCGGAGCGTCCCTGGCGGCATTCCCACGCGGAGCGTGAGGAACGATCTGCCACCGCCGCCGCGACCCGATCGTTCCCACGCTCTGCGTGGTAATGCATCCCGTGACGCTCTGCGTCACCTTACAGAAGCGGAACGCGGAGCGTCCCTGGCGGCGTTCCCACGCGGAGCGTGAGGAACGATCTTCCACCGCCGCCGCGATCAAACGCGGTGCCTCAGGGAACGGTAGAGGGCCGCTTCGCAGCCCAGCGGGAGCAAGCTCCCTCGCCACAAAAGCTCACATAGCCACATGTCGGTGCAGCGGTGCTGGCCCCTTGCTCATTTGCATAGGATCAAACTTCTTTTCTTTCAGAAAGTTGGGCGACAAACCTATGCGTATTTCTATGTGGGTCGTGGCGACGTTTCTCTTGGCCGCCGTTTCGCTTGAGGTCCAGGCCAGGGCGCTGACGCAAAACCAGCAGTCGGTGTGCCGCTGGGGTTCGGACATCGCGGCAGGGGCGCAGGCGTCGAAGCTTTCCGGCGTCAGCCTGTACGGCGCGCGCAAGAAGCTGCAAGTGCGCAAGTTTCCCCGGCCCTGGATGCGCATGACCGCCCTGGGCATTACCGAGCAGACCTACAACAGCGCCTCGCGCCTCAAGCCGGCCGCGGTCAAGCAGACCTACTACGAACAATGTGTCCGTCATGAACTGGCGCGACGATAGGCCCTCAGGCCGGGCTGCGGCCCGGCATTTCGATGCCATGCAGGTTTACCCGTCGATACAGGGTCGCCCGGGAAATGCCCAGGGCCCGGGCAGCAGCGGTGGGTTTCCAGCGGTGGCGCACCAAGGCATCGAGCAGTGCCTGGCGTTCCGGGCTGGCGCTCGGCTCCGGCCCGTGATCGGCGGCGTCCGTGTGGTGCATTGACTCGGGCAGGTGGCTGAGTTGGACCACGCTGGCTTCGCACACCGCGCACGCATAGCGCAGCACATGGCGCAACTGGCGCACATTGCCCGGCCAGTGATAACCGAGCAAGCATTCCAGCGCCGCACCGCTCAATTGCACCGTCCCCCCGCAGAGCGCCGACTCCTCGGCAAGAATTCGATTGATCAGCGCCAGCCGGTCGCTGCGCTCGCGCAACGGTGGCAGTTGGAAACGCGCACCACCGAGGCGGAAATACAAATCCTCGCGAAATTCGCCAGCGGCCACCAGGGTCTCCAGGTCGCGGTGGGTGGCGCAGATCACCTGGATGTCCACGGCTTTGCGGCGGGATGCGCCCAGTGGCGCCACTTCACCCTCGGCCAATACGCGTAGCAGGCGGGTCTGCAAGGCCAGCGGCATGTCGCCGATTTCATCGAGGAACAAGGTGCCGCCATCGGCCTGTTGCAACAGGCCCTGCATGCCTTTGGCCGAGGCGCCGGTGAAGGCGCCGGCGACGTAGCCGAACAATTCGCTTTCGATCAGGCTTTCGGGAATAGCGGCGCAGTTCAACGCCACGAAAGGGCGATCACGGCGCTGGCTGGCCTGGTGCAACTGGCGGGCGAACACTTCCTTGCCGGAACCGGTTTCGCCCTGGATCAGCACCGGCAGGTTGCGATCCTTGACCCGCACCGCCAGGCGCAGGCTGTCGGCCAGGCGTGGATCGATTTCCAGCGGGGTCATCGCCACCCGCGAACGTGAACTGGCCCGCTGGCGTGGCGCGCTCAAGCGCCCGTGCATGGCGTGATCGAGCGAGCAGAGGCTTTCGTCCTGGGCACGGTGCAGCAACTGCTGGTCGAACACCTGGCCGATGTGTTGCGGCAACTGCCCGTAATGCTGCAGCAGGTATTGGCGGGCGGCCGGGTTCAGGGCTTGCAGGCAACCGTCGTCGTCCCAGGCGAACAGGAAGTCCGGCTGGCTGTCGACGTAGCCGGCGTTGCGATGGGCCCGCAGCACCCAGTAACCCTGGGCGCTGCTCATGAAAAACGCCTGTTCGATCTCCCGGGCGCTCTGCACCACCATTTGCCGGATCAGGTGCTGCGAGCGCCGATCATCCGGCGAGCGCACTGCCGAGACGTCCAGCACTCCGAGCAATTCTCCCTGGGGGTCGAAGACCGGTGCGGCGGAGCAGGTCAGGCCAATGAACGCCGCCCGGAAATGGTCGCGCTTGTGCACCGTCACCGGGGCCTTGGCCGTGAGCACTGCCGCCACGCCGCAGGTGCCTTCCTCGCCCTCCGACCAACAGGTGCCCAGGTACAGCCCGGCCTTGCGGCAGTCATTGCGAATCGTGGTTTCCACCCGATAGTCGATGGTCTGGCCCTGGGCGTCGGTCAACAGCACGCAGTAGTCGGCATCGCGGACCCGGCCATGGAGGCGGGCCACTTCTTCGCTGGCGATATTGAGGAACAGCTCGGAGCGTTCACGGCATTGCTTGAGCACGTCCTGGGAGAGGATGCGCGGGCCCTGCAGTGAACCGGGGTCCAGGTGATGTTGCTCCAGGGAGCGACGCCAGGAGTCGAGGATCAGGTCCGGGACGGGCAGTTGTGGCAATTGGTTCGCGTTTTTCACCACGCGGCTGACGCAATCCACGTGCGCCCGGGAGTGAGCGGAAAGCATAGGGGCCTCCGATTCAGCTTCTTATCGTTGTGCGCACATTAAGCGCCGTTCGCCGGGTCCAGACAAGCTCGACGGGTTCTTCGGGTGGTGTGAGACGCCGCGTCTCAGGGTCTCGCCGCAACCTCGTGCAGCCTGACATGGAGCGTCTCACCGGGGCTCGGTTCGCGTCATCGAAAATCCCATGAAGGGCCGCTCTGGCCCGGGCTTTGAGCAGGTTTTTTTCACAACTGGCACCACCCTTGCTCTACCTCTGGAGCCCGCTCGACGGGTCATCCAATAATAACAACGAGGTGTCTATGGTTTCCTGCCCAGGCCGTGTACCTGCTCTCTCCACGGTGGCGTCATGAGTCGCCGGCCATTGACCGTGGGCATCATCGCCAACCCCGCATCGGGCCGTGACGTGCGGCGCCTGACCGCCAATGCCGGGCTGTTTTCCAGCACTGACAAGGTCTCGGTGATCCAGCGCTTGCTGGCCGCTTTCGGCGCCACTGGCGTCGAACAGGTGTTGATGCCCACCGACATGATTGGCATGGCCGCCGCCGTGCTGAAGAACAGCCACAGCCGCCAGGCCCGCAGCAGCCACTGGCCGGCCCTGGAGTTCCTCGACCTGACCCTGCGCCAGACCGTCGAAGACACCCGTCGGGCCGCACGCCTGATGGCCGAGCGCGAGGTGGCGTTGATCGCCGTACTTGGCGGCGACGGCACCCACAAGGCGGTGGCCGCCGAAGTGGGGGACATCCCATTGCTGACCCTGTCCACCGGCACCAACAACGCCTTTCCCGAGCTGCGCGAGGCCACCAGTGCCGGCCTGGCTGGAGGGTTGTACGCCAGTGGTCGAATCCCGGACTCGATCGGCTTGCGCCGCAACAAGCGCTTGTTGGTCTGTGATGCCGGACGTGGCCTGCGCGAAGTCGCCCTGGTGGACGTCGCCGTGTCGCCCCTGCGGTTTGTCGGCGCCCGGGCCATCAGTCGGGCACAGGACCTGGCCGAAGTCTTCGTGACCTTCGCCGAACCGCAATCCATTGGCCTGTCGGCGCTGTGCGGCTTGTGGTTTCCGGTTTCACGCCAGGCCCCGGGTGGCGCCTGGATGCGCCTGGACCCGCAATCCCCCGAAGCGCTGCTGGTGCCGCTCGCGCCAGGGCTGCTGCAAGGCTGTGGCGTGCTCGCTGCCGGCCCCCTGGAACCTGGCATCGCCCACGGCCTGTCGCTCTCCAGCGGCACCCTGGCCCTGGATGGCGAACGGGAAATCGAATTCAACGCGCAGGACCGGCCCACGGTCACCCTCGATGCCGGCGGCCCGCTGAGCATCGACGTCAATGCGGTGCTGGCCTACGCCGCGCAACACCGTTTGCTGGCCATCGGCCGCGAACACCCGCAACACCCTCTGAATCTTCAAGAAGACACCCCAGGAGAATAAAAATGTCGACACCGCTCACCCACGATCAACTGCTGCACGCCTACCAGGTGATGCGCACCATCCGCGCCTTCGAAGAGCGCCTGCACGTGGAGTTCGCTACCGGCGAAATTCCCGGTTTCGTCCACCTCTATGCCGGCGAAGAAGCCTCGGCCGCCGGCGTCATGGCCCACCTGGGCGATGACGATTGCATCGCGTCCAACCACCGTGGCCATGGCCATTGCATCGCCAAGGGCGTGGACGTCTACGGGATGATGGCCGAGATCTACGGCAAGAAAACCGGCGTCTGCCAAGGCAAGGGCGGTTCGATGCACATCGCCGACTTCGAGAAGGGCATGCTCGGCGCCAATGGCATCGTCGGTGCCGGCGCGCCGCTGGTGGTCGGCGCCGCGCTGGCGGCCCGGCTCAAGGGCACCGACAGCGTCGCCGTGGTGTTTTTCGGCGACGGCGGCTCCAACGAGGGCGCGGTGTTCGAAGCCATGAACATGGCCTCGGTGTGGAACCTGCCGTGCCTGTTCATCGCCGAAAACAATGGCTACGCCGAAGCCACCGCGTCCAATTGGTCGGTGGCCTGCGATCACATCGCCGACCGTGCGGCCGGGTTCGGCATGCCCGGAGTGACGGTGGATGGCTTTGACTTCTTTGCCGTGCACGAGGCCGCCGGAGCCGCCGTCGAACGCGCCCGTGCTGGGGAAGGGCCGTCGCTGATCGAGGTCAAGCTGACCCGCTACTACGGCCACTTCGAGGGCGACGCTCAAACCTATCGGGCGCCCGACGAGGTCAAGCATTTTCGCGAGAACCAGGACTGCCTGATGCAGTTCCGCGAGCGCACCACTCGGGCCGGCTTGCTCACCGTCGAGCAGTTGGACCAGATCGACAAGGAGGTGGACATGCTGATTGAAAACGCCGTGTACAAGGCCAAGTCCGATCCCAAGCCCTCCGCGGCGGACCTGCTGACCGACGTCTACGTCAGCTATCCCTGAACGCCCCCCTGAATAACAACAATAGAGAATCCCATCATGGCGAGAAAAATCAGCTATCAGCAGGCAATCAACGAGGCCCTGGCCCAGGAAATGCGCCGCGACTCCAGCGTCTTCATCATGGGTGAGGACGTGGCCGGTGGCGCCGGCGCACCCGGTGAAAACGACGCCTGGGGCGGCGTGCTCGGCGTTACCAAGGGGCTTTACGACCAGTTCCCCGGACGCGTGCTGGACACGCCGCTGTCGGAAATCGGTTACGTCGGGGCGGCGGTCGGGGCCGCCACCTGCGGCGTGCGCCCGGTGTGCGAACTGATGTTCGTCGACTTTGCCGGGTGCTGCCTGGACCAGATCCTCAACCAGGCGGCGAAGTTTCGCTACATGTTCGGCGGCAAGGCCTCCACGCCCCTGGTGATCCGCACCATGGTTGGCGCCGGCCTGCGCGCCGCCGCCCAGCATTCGCAGATGCTCACGTCCTTGTGGACGCACATTCCAGGACTGAAAGTAGTGTGCCCATCGTCGCCTTACGACGCCAAGGGCCTGCTGATCCAGGCGATCCGCGACAACGACCCGGTGATCTTCTGCGAGCACAAATTGCTCTACAGCATGCAGGGCGAGGTGCCGGAAGAGCTCTACACCATCCCCTTTGGCGAGGCCAATTTCCTGCGCGACGGCAAGGACGTGACCCTCGTGTCCTACGGGCGCACCGTCAACACCGCCATGGACGCGGCGCGGAGCCTGGCCGGGCGTGGCATCGACTGCGAAGTCATCGATCTACGCACCACCAGCCCGCTGGACGAGGACAGCATCCTCGAAAGTGTCGAGAAGACCGGGCGCCTGGTGGTGATCGATGAGGCCAACCCACGCTGTTCCATGGCCACCGATATTTCGGCGCTGGTGGCGCAGAAAGCCTTTGGCGCGCTCAAGGCGCCGATTGAAATGGTCACCGCGCCCCACACCCCGGTGCCGTTCTCCGATTCGCTGGAAGACCTGTACATCCCTGACGCGGCGAAGATCGAACAAGCCGTGCTCAACGTGATCGAGTGGAGCAAGCGCTGATGAGCCAGATTCATACCTTGACCATGCCCAAGTGGGGCCTGTCGATGACCGAGGGCCGGGTCGATGCCTGGCTCAAGGAGGAGGGCCAGGTCATCACCAAGGGCGATGAAGTGATGGACGTCGAGACCGACAAGATCTCCAGCAGCGTCGAAGCGCCGTTTTCCGGAGTCCTGCGCCGCCAGATCGCCCGGCAGGACGAAACCCTGGCGGTCGGCGCCTTGCTCGGTATCGTGGTCGACGGCGAAGCCAGCGATGCCGAGATCGACGCGGTCATCGAACAGTTCCAATCGACCTTTGTGCCTGGCGACACGGCCGACGAAGACAGTGGGCCGAAACCGCAGAAAGTCGAATTGGATGGCCGCTTGATCCGCTATTTCGAGCGCGGCGAGGGCGGTACGCCGTTGTTGCTGGTGCATGGTTTCGGCGGCGACTTGAACAACTGGTTGTTCAACCATGAGGCGTTGGCGGCCGCGCGCCGGGTCATTGCCCTGGACCTGCCGGGCCATGGTGAGTCCGGCAAGGTCTTGCAACGGGGCGATCTGGATGAGTTGAGCGGCGTGGTGCTGGCCTTGCTCGATCACCTGGACATCAACGCTGTGCACCTCGTCGGGCATTCCATGGGCGGCGCCGTGTCGCTGAACACGGCACGGCTGGCGCCCCGGCGGGTGCGTTCCCTGACCTTGATCGGCAGCGCCGGGCTGGGTTCGGAGATCAACGGCAGCTACCTGCAAGGTTTTGTCGAAGCGGCCAACCGCAACGCCCTCAAGCCGCAACTGGTGCAACTGTTTTCCAATGCCGAACTGGTCAACCGGCAAATGCTTGACGACATGCTCAAGTACAAGCGCCTGGAGGGTGTGGACGCCGCGTTGCAACAGCTGTCCTCGAGGTTATTCGCCGATGGCCGCCAGCAAACCGACCTGCGCGAAGTGGTACAGGCCGGCCAGGTGCCGACCCTGGTGGTCTGGGGCAGCGACGACGCGATCATTCCAGTGACCCACAGCGAAGGATTGAGCGCACAGGTCGAGGTGCTGCCCGGTCAGGGTCACATGGTGCAGATGGAAGCGGCCGAACAGGTCAACTCGTTGATCCTGGCATTCATTCAGCAGCACTGATCAAGCGGGCGGCGAGGTGATTCGTCGCCCCAACAAAACTTCTGGAGGCAACGTCATGAACGTTTCAATCAAGCCGACCCGCAGCATGCGCGCCGCTGTCTGGCATGGCCGCAACGACATCCGCGTCGAAGATGTGCCACTGCCGGTTTCGCCGCCGGCCGGTTGGGTGCAGATCCGCGTGCAATGGTGCGGCATCTGCGGTTCCGACCTGCATGAATACGTGGCCGGGCCGGTGTTCATCCCGGTGGACGCGCCACACCCGCTGACCGGGATCAAGGGCCAGTGCATCCTTGGCCATGAGTTCTGCGGCGAGATCGTCGAACTGGGCGCCGGTGTCGAAGGCTTCAGTGTCGGTGAACCGGTGGCGGCGGACGCCTGCCAGCACTGCGGCACCTGCTATTACTGCACCCACGGGCTCTACAACATTTGCGAGAACCTGGCCTTCACCGGGCTGATGAACAACGGTGCGTTCGCGGAACTGGTCAACGTGCCAGCCAACCTGCTTTACAAACTGCCCGCCGATTTCCCGGCCGAGGCCGGCGCGCTGATCGAGCCGTTGGCGGTGGGCATGCATGCGGTGAAAAAAGCCGGGAGCCTGCTGGGCCAGAACGTGGTGGTGGTTGGCGCCGGGACCATCGGCCTGTGCACCATCATGTGTGCCAAGGCCGCCGGGGCGGCCCAGGTGATCGCCCTGGAAATGTCCGGTGCCCGCAAGGCCAAGGCCCTGGAAGTCGGGGCCAGTCATGTGATCGATCCGAACGAATGCGACGCCCTGGCCGAAGTCCGCCGCCTGACCGGTGGCCTGGGGGCCGATGTCAGTTTCGAGTGCATCGGCAACAAGCACACCGCCAAGCTGGCCATCGACCTGATCCGCAAGGCCGGCAAATGCGTGTTGGTGGGGATCTTCGAGGAGCCGAGTTCATTCAACTTCTTCGAACTGGTCTCCACCGAGAAGCAAGTGCTTGGCGCGCTGGCTTACAACGGTGAGTTCGCCGATGTGATTGCCTTCATCGCCGACGGACGCCTGGACATCTCGCCGCTGGTGACCGGGCGCATCCAGTTGGAGGAGATCGTCGGGCAGGGCTTCGAGGAACTGGTGAACAACAAGGAACACAACGTGAAGATCATCGTGTCTCCTGCACGGATCTGAGAGCGCCCGGGTGGGCGATTTGGCGATGGCCGGCAGCGGCCATCGCATTTTTTCAGGTATAAGCCAGCAGGCGGCCGCAGCAGATCACCGCGATCCATAGCGCCATGGACACCAGCGCCTGGATTCTGGCCAGGCCGGGTGCCTTGTGGCCGATATTCCATTGCTGGACGCCGCGGTAGGTTCCAACGTGGAACACCAGGGCGTTGAGGCCCGCCGTCGCGATCAGGCAGAGCTTGAGGACGAAGACGTCGTTGCCGGCAAAATCATGGGGGTGCGCGCTGAACATCATCAGTCCGGCAGGCACGATCAGCAGCAGGGCCGCAATGGCCCAGGTCAGCAGATGACGGGCCAGGGCAGTCACGGCGATGCCCTTGGACAGCCCCAGGATACGCAGGTCGAACATCACCACCGCGCCCACCAGCACCGAAAAGCCGATGATGTGCACGACTTCCACCAGCGGGTAGAGCCACAGCTCGCCGCGCATGGCCAGCGCCAGGGATGAATCCCCCAGTTGGTCCATCCAGCCTTGGGTCGCGCCAGCCTGGGAGGCCTGCATCAGCGCAACTCGGTGGTCTTGTCGTCGATGGTGATGCGTTCGGCGCGCAATTCGTCGGGTTTGTTGCGGTTTGCATAGCCGACCACGGTGGCCCGGTTACCCGCTTTGAGCATGTCTTTGGTCAGGCCCCGATTCTCCATGCGTGAAGGCGGGGCCAGCACGACGGTCCAGGTTTTGTCGGTGGTCTGCAGGCGCACGTAGCCATGGGGATGGGAGTAACCGGCTTCCTTGATGGTGCCGTCGAGTTCCAAGGGGGTGCTGGCGTCGTATTCGCTCCAGCCGTGATGAGCGAGTGCTGCCGTGGCCATCAGCATCGACGCCAAACCGATGCAACGAAGGATAACGTTCATGGCAAGGTCTCCTTTTGGGGGGCGGTTCAACCAGGCACGTAATCGCGCCAGACCCGCCGTTCATCGAGTTGAAGTCGCTGTTCCTCGTTCTTGCGCAACGGTCGGTCGCAGTCGAGAAAGAACTCATCGAGTTGTGGCGGCTCGACGTGGGTGGCGCTGAGCATGGTGTGGACCTGCCCACGATGATGGATCTGATGTTCGAACAGGTGCAACAGCAGCCGGTCGATTCGTTCACGCACGACACCGTCGGCCCGCACCAGGTCGACGCAGCGGGCGAGGTCTGTTTCCCGCAGGGCTTCGCAGAACGCCACCAGCCGCTGGTCGGTTTGGGTTTGGCTTTGCTTCAGTTGGGCAAAGGCCAGGGTTTCAGAAAAGTCCTTTATCTGGCCGTCCCGGTCGCCTTCCAGAGCGGTGAGGTAATAACGGTCCACTTCCAGGATGTGGCACAGCGTGGCTTGGATGGACGGGAAGAACCCCGTGCGCGGCGCCGTGTAGTCTGCCTCGCTCAGCTGCGTGCAGGCGCCGAGCAGTCTGTGGTTGGCCCATCGGTTGTTCAGGGCCTGGGCCAGGAAGTAATTCATGGAAAGCCTCATCGAAACGTTGTGGGAATGAGCTTGCTCGCGAAGAGGAACGGCACATCTAGCATAGCCGGCTCTGGCAGACCGCTAACGCGAGCAAGCCCTCTCCCACAGGGTGGGCTTGCGGGTTAGGCCGGACCTTAAAGCCCCACATCCGGCAACACCGGCCGATTGGCCAGGGCCTTGGCCATGATCTGCTCCACATACACCCGGTCCGCTTCCGGCAAGGCCAGGCGCGGTGGGCGGGTGAGGGCGCTGCCGCGACCGGCGATGGCTTCGCACAGCTTGATGCATTGCACCAGATCGGCGCGGGCGTCCAGGTGCAGGATCGGCATCAGCCATTCGTAGATCGGCATCGCCTCGGCGAAGCGTCCGGCGCGGGCCAGGCGGAAAATGGTCTCGCCTTCCTGCGGGAACACGTTAGACATGCCCGAGACCCAACCTTCGGCTCCCACGGCGAGGCTTTCCAGCACTACGTCATCGAGGCCGGCGAACAGCACGAAGCGGTCGCCGACTTCATTGCGCACGTCGATGAAGCGCCGGGTGTCGCCGGAGGAATCCTTGAAACACACCACGTTGTCGCAATCGGCCAGGGAAATCAGGATGTCCGGCGTCACGTCATTCTTGTAGATCGGCGGGTTGTTGTAGACCATCAGCGGCACATCGGCGTGGCGGGCCACGTAGCGGAAATGCTCGGCGGTTTCGAAGGGCTTGGAGCCGTAGACCAGCGCCGGCATCAGCATCACCCCGTCGACGCCGACCTTGCGCACCGCGTTGGCGACCTTGGCGGCCTGCACGCTGGTGAACTCGGCCACGCCGCAGATCACCGGCACGCGGCCGCGAGAGGCGTCTACCGCGACTTCGGTCACGGCGATTTTTTCTTCGGCGCTCAAGGAGGTGTTTTCCCCCACCGATCCGCAGACCACCAGGCCGGAAACGCCATCACGGATGACGTTGGAAATCACCTGGTGGGTTTTTTCCAGATTGATGGAAAAGTCATCGTTGAATTGGGTGGTGACGGCAGGGAAGACGCCGCTCCAGTTGATGCGTTTGCTCATGGTTGTCTCCGGTGGTTAAGGGGATTTCTCATATACGCAGGTAAAGTTGAGTCGAGTACATAGCTTTTGTGGCGAGGGAGCTTGCTCCCGCTGGGCTGCGAAGCGGCCCCAATCACTACCTGGCGACTCGGTGTGTCAGGTAGATCCAGAGGGCCGCTGCGCGACCCAGCGGGAGCAAGCTCCCTCGCCACAGGGGATGTGCAAGATTCGAAATTCATGCGCCAGGCCAGGTGTCCGAAAGCCGATAGCCCTGGGGCCACGGATCGGCCGGGTCGAGCAACAGCTGATGGGTCCCGGTGATCCACGCCCGTCCGGCGATGCACGGGTAGATCGCCGGGCGTCCGGCCACGTCGGTCAAAGAGTCGATGCGGCAGTGGAATTCGGAGCCGATGATCGAGCGGCCGATAAAACGCTCGCCGACCTGCATCAAGCCCTTGGCGTGCAGCACCGCCATACGTGCCGAGCAACCGGTGCCGGTGGGAGAACGGTCGATCTTGCCGGGCTGGATCACCACGGCATTGGCGCCGGTGGCGATGCCGTTTTCCTGGACGATGGGCGCGGCGATCTGGCAGAACGAGATGTGCGACCAGTCGGGGTTCAGCGGATGCACGAAGCCCAATTGTTCGTTGGCGGCGCGGGTGATCTTCAAGCCCACGGCCACCAGCTCGGCGGCCTCAAAGGGGCGAATGGCAAAGCCCAGGCGCTGGGCGTCGACGATGACGAAGCTGTCGCCGCCGTAGGCGGTGTCCACCTGCAACGAGCCCAACCCCTCGACTTCGATCCAGGCATCGAGGCGGTCGGCGAAGGAGGGCACGTTCTTGATCTCGACCCGTTGCACCTTGCCGTCGCGGCAGTCGGCCACCGCTTCGATCAGGCCGCCCGGCGCTTCGAGCACCAGGCGGGTCTGGGGTTCGGTCATCGGCAGGATGCCGCTGTCCAGCAGCACGGTGGCGACGCACAGCGAGTTGGAGCCGGACATCGGCGGCGTGTCGGCCGGTTCCATGATGATCCAGGCCATTTGCGCCCGCGGGTCCTTGGCTGGCACCAGCAGGTTGACGTGGCGGAACACGCCGCCACGGGGTTCGTTGAGGACAAAGTTGCGCAGGGTCTGGTCCTGGGCGATCCAGCGTGACTGTTCCCACACGGTGGCGCCGGGTGGTGGGGCGACGCCGCCGACGATCACATCGCCGACTTCGCCTTCGGCGTGGCAACTGACGACGTGGATGATTTTTGATGAGCGCATGGATCAAATCCTTGTGTTGTCTGGCGGGGCCTCATCGCGGGCAAGCTCGCTCCCCCATTGAAATGCGTTCCCCTGTGGGAGCGAGCTTGCTCGCGATAGGGCCATCCGCTATTTCACCGACTTGAGAAACGCCGCCGTCTCCGGCTGCATCGGGTTGCCAATCACCTGGTCCGGCGGCCCGATCTCATGGACCCGGCCATTGCAAAAGAACGCCACGCGGTCGGACACGTCCCGGGCAAAGCGGATCTCGTGGGTCACCAGCACCATGGTCATGCCGTCTTCGGCGAGCATGCGCATGGTGTCCAGCACTTCACCCACCAGTTGCGGGTCCAGGGCCGAGGTGGCTTCGTCGAAGAGCATGTAGTCCGGCGACATCGCCAGCGCTCGGGCGATGGCCATGCGTTGCTGCTGGCCGCCGGAAAGCTTGCCTGGGAAGGCCTTGAGCTTGTCCCCCAGGCCCACATGCTCAAGCTGTTGCACCGCCAGTGCTTCGGCGTCCTGCTTGCTTTTGCCCAACACCTTGCGCGGCGCCAGCATCACGTTTTCCAGCACGGTCAAGTGAGGGAAGGCGTTCCATTGCTGGAACACGATGCCGATCTTCTGCCGCAGGCGATTGAGGTCGGTGGCGCGGTCATGGACCTCGATGCCGTCCACGCGAATGTTGCCTTTCTGGATCGGTTCCAGGCCGTTGATACACATCAGCAGGGTCGACTTACCGGAGCCGGAACCGCCGATGATCGACACCACTTCGCCCTTGTCCACCGTCAGGCTCACACCCTTGACCACTTCCAGGTCACCGAAGGATTTGTGCACGTTTTCGATCTCAATCATTTTCCTGCCACCTTCTTTCCAGGCGTGCGCCAAGGCGGGCGACCACCAGGCTCATGACGTAGTAAATGAGGCCCGCGATGCACAGCACCAGCAGGGGTTCCTGAATGCGCGTGACGATGGTTTGCGATGCCCGCAGCAATTCAACGATGCCGATCCACATCACCAGCGCGGTGTCTTTCATCACGCCCAGCACCAGGTTCAGCCAGCCGGGAAACGCCACCCGCGTGGCAATCGGCAGGACGATGAAGCGCAGGTCCTGCACATAGCTCAGGCCCAGTGACCGACTGGCCCGGCGGGTGCTCAACGGCACCGCCAGCACGCCACCGCGGACGATCTCGGTGAAGTAAGCCGCGGCATAGACGCCGAGGACGATGCAACCGACGGCGAAGGCGCTGAGGTTCAGGCCGGCGATGCTCTTGAGCGAGTTGAACAGCACGAACTGGATCAGCAGCGGCACGCTGCGGAACACGTCCAGCAACCAGGCCAACGGCAGGCTGGCCCGTGGCAACAACGCCCGCAACAGACCGAACAGCAACCCGGCCAGGGTGCCCAAAAGGATCGACCAGACGGTCAGTTGCAGCGTGACCCAGGCCCCTTCGAGCAAATACAGCAGGTCGCTAACGCTGAGGCTTGTAGAAAACATGACCCACGCTCCTCAATACCGAAACAGCCGCCAGGACAACAGCCGGGCCAACCCGACGATCAGCTTGGCGATCAGGTAATACAGCACCGCCGCGAGGGCGAAGTATTCGAAGGTGCGGAAGGTCTTGACGTTGTATTCCTGGGTGACACCGGTGAGGTCGTTGTTCAGGCCGACGACCACGCCCAGGGACGTCATCAACACCGCCCAGACCATCTGGTTGGTCAACGGGTAGAACACGATGCGCAACAGTTGCGGGACGATGATCATCCGGTACGCCTGGAAGGCGCTCATCCCCAAGGAGCGGGCGGCGCGCATTTGCGTACCGGGCACGGCCTTGAGACCGCCGCGAAAGTTTTCCGCCAGGTAGCCGGCGTTGTTGAAGGTGATCCCGGCCAGCAAGGCCAGCCAGGAACTGACGTGCAGCCCGAGGGAGCCGAGGCCGAAGTAGAGGATGTAGATCTGGAACAGCGAGGGCGTGTTGCGGGCGATGGACACCCAGCCATTGCCCACGCCCCGCAGCAAGCGATTCGGGGCCTGGCGCATTACCGTCAGCACCAGGGCGATCAGTACGCCGAAAATCATCGACAGCGCAGCGGTCTCGAACGTCACCCAGGCCCCGGCGAGCATGTCGGGCAGGGCGCGCAAGGCCGGGCGCCATTGGAAGCTGTAGTCAAACATGGGGCTGGCTCCCGGTGCGGGTGGGTTGCAGCCACGTCGGCGGCTGGCCGGCGGTTGCGGCGGTACACGCGGCCTCGACGCATTCGGCAAGGGCGGCAAAGTGCACGCCGCGACCGACCAGGCCGGGTGCGTAGTGGGCGTATTTGCCGGAATTGGTCATCAGGGTGGTGGCGTGGGGCGGGATCACCGGTTCGCCCAACATGCACCAGCAGGTGTCGGTCACCAGCACTGCACCGAAGGTCTCGATGGCGGCCAGATACCCGGCTCTGCGCGCCTGTTCCAACACCGTCCGACCGCAGGTGATCGCCAGCACCACATACGGATGCTTGACCCGACCGGCGCACAAGGTAGCGAGGGTGGCGAATTCACTGAGGGAGAAATGCGGATTGCCCAGGGACACCACGTCCACCCAGTTGTCCCGGGCGCTGTTGAGCTCACGCCAACTGGCAAGCAGGCCTGCGGCATCGACGCTTTCCTGCGCCAAGGTGACGTCGCGCTCCAGGACATCGGCCGGATCGAGTGCTTCGGGCGTCACCCCGGCGATGTGGAACAGCGGCGCAGCGCTGGTGGTGGCGAACGCGGCGCCAAAGGCCTTGAGGTCGTCCAGGGTGGGCGCGGCGTGTTCCAGGCCACGTATCAACGGAATGCGCCGGCCTGCCAGGCCGCCGATGTGATAGCCCAGCAGCGGATAGAAACTGTCATCGACGTGACCCAGCGCCGGCACGTCGACGATCAGCCGGGCCTTGCGCGGGTCGTCGAGATGGCAGCCGGTCAACGGCGCTCGCCCGCACAGGGCAATGCAGATATCGAGGAAGTCCGGGTACTTCTGCGTACGCGCGCCCAGCACGCTGTTGGCGTAGACCACGGCGTTGGATTCAGCCCAGACGATTTGTTCGCCGGCCTTTGGCGCGGTGTCCAGCAGGTAGGGCGCGCAGGTGAAACTCAGTTGCGCGCCCATCGCCATGTAGGCATCGCCCAAGGCACTGGCCGGCTCGCCCAAGGCCGGATCGACACCCAGTTCCCGCCAGCGCCGCTGGTCCACGGAGATGGAGTTGAGCGTGGTGGGGACGCGAACCTTTGCCCCCCACTGCACCAGTTGCTCGGCAAAGCGCAGGCTGGCTGGACCTGTGTAGATGCAGCCGTCGATGTGGGCCTGGGTCACGTCCAGCAGTTGCGTGGCGCCCTGGATCTCGGCCATGCGCAGCACGATCTGCATCGCCACTTGGGCAGCCTTGCCGTGGGTGCCGTCGAGCAATGCCCGGTCCTGTTCGTTCAGCTCCAGGGTTGAGAAAGTGGACGGCTGCGGCGCTGCGTCGGAACCTTGCCAACCGTCGTTTGGGGGCCGGCCAGACAGTGTCAGGACGTCGCCTTCCAGGCGCACGAAACCCTGGCCGCGCAGCCCGTTGAAGGCCTCGTGTCCCACGCACAGCACCGGCAGCGAACGCTGGAAAATCACCTGCGCCACCAGCACGCCCAAAGTCAGGATTTCATCGGCTTCGGCGAGCACCAGGGCCGCGGGTGCGTGGCCGTTGCTGATCAGTTCCATCAAGACGCTGCTGCCGGTGCAGGAACCGCGTCCGCTGGGGATCGCCAGCACGCGCCCCGCCAGGCGCTGACCACTCAAGGGATGGTGGCGGTCGATGACTTCGCCGCTGGCTGGATCGACCCCGCCCCAGAAACTCAGCCCCACCTCGGCGAACAGCAGGGCGCCCTGGGCGGCACCCTCCACCAGGCTGCGGCCTTTCACACGGACAGGCGTGCTTGGCATGCGCCGATCCTCAGTAATAGACCTGGGGAACGGTCAGGTTGGCCGGCGGGATGTCGCTGCCCACCCATTTGACGAACAGTTCCTTGTAGCGGCCCGTGCGCACCTGCTGGTTGACGAACAGGTTGAGGTAGTTGAGCAGGCCGTATTCGCTGCGCTTGGCACCGAGGGACACGTAGTCGATGACGTAGGGCGCATCACCGGCGATCTTCAGGCCCTTGTACTTGCCCGACTTGATGGTCGCGGCGGCCACGGTGTTGGTCACCACGGTGGCATCGATGTGCCCCTGGGCGACGGCCAGCAAGGTGTCGTTCTGCGACTGGTAGGCGCGGAAGCTGCCGCTGCCCCAACTCTTCTGGTCCTTCTCCAGGGCGATGGCTTCGTAGGTGCTGCTGGTATTGCCCAGGGCTTTGCCCTTGAGGTCGGCGTAGCTGTTGATGCCAGTGTTGTCGCGGGTCAGCACGACCATCTGGAAGGCGAAGTAGGGCACGGTCAGGCCCACGGTCTTGGCTCGCTCCAAGGTGTCGGATGTGGAGGCGACGATGACATCGGCGCGACCGGACAGCAGCGCGGGGATTCGGTCGGAGAATGGGGTTTCCACCACTTCGGCATCTACACCGAGGACCTTCGCCAGATCGTTGCAATAGTCCACGTCGAATCCCGCCGGTTTATTGCTTTCGTCGCGAAAGCCCATCGGGGGGAAGTCCAGGGTCACGGCGCAACGCAGCTTGCCGGAGCCGATGATGTCGTCGAGCTTGTCGGCGTGGGCGGGGGCGATGAAAAGCGGGGTGAGGACAACGCTGAGGGCTACGGCCAATGCAGGGTTTTTCATAAATGCCTCGCTGTCGAATAAATGCGGTGAGATATCGTATTGAGGATTTCGTATACGATATTAGATAAGCAATCAGCGTGCCTGTTTCTGGTAGCGCCACAGCAATGCCACCGGAGGGCTGGTCTAGAGGCTTTCATGCCGGGCGGTAACGAGCAGGGCAAGGGTGGTGCTGGCGCCAGGGTGTTACAGATAGGAGCACCCACGGGGCTCGATGCCCCATGAGGGAACAAGGGTCAGCGCTGATTCTCGCGATATTGGCTGGGGGACAGGCTGGTCAGGGCCCGGAACTGGCGGCTGAAGGCGCTGTGGTCGGTGTAACCGCAGCGCAGGGCGATCTCGGTGATCGGCAGGTCTTTGTCGAGTAACAGCCGTGAGGCTTCTTCCAGCCGTGCCTTGTGAATCATCTGTCGCGGTGTGAGTTGAAAGATGCGTTTGCAGTGCCGCTCCAATTGCGCCACCGACAATTCGGCAATGGCGGTCAGCTCGGCAAGGCTGATGGGGCGGGCGAAGTGCTGCTTGATATGGGCGTCCACCGCCGCCAGTTTGTGGAACGCCGGATGGCCCGATTGTGGCAGTTGCAGGTCGCGGGAAATACCGGCCAGGCCGACGATCTGGCCGTTTGGATCGTGCAGGGCGAGCTTGTGGGTCAGGCACCATACAGGTTGGTTGCCGTAATACAAATGCAGTTCGAGCTGGTCGGCCAACTCCCGCCCGCTGGCCAGCACCCGGCGGTCCTGTTCGGTGTACAGCGGGCCGAAGCGCTCGGGGAACACCTGTTCGGCGGTGAGGCCGAGCAGGTCGCCGCTGTGTTTGAAACCGCAGCGGCGGGCCAGGGTCTGGTTGACGAAGGCGTAGCGGGCCTGCTTGTCCTTGATGAAAAACACCACGTCCGCGAGGGTGTCCAGCAGCGCGGAGATGGGCTGCAGGCTGCGCAGCAGGGTGTCGAGGTCGCAGGGGGCGAAGGGGGTGAGCGAGGGGTACATGGCCGGCATTGTCTTTTTTGTGGGAGCGATGTCGGAGTGTCAATCGAAAATGCGCCGTCTGTCACGCCGCTATCGCGAGCAGGCTCGCTCCCACAGGGGATTGGGGTGAGTGCAGATCAGTCAGGTGGGTGGGGTTTCTTCCAGGGCCAGCAAGGTTTCGATTCGCGCCGGGCTGAAGGGCGGGCGGGGGGCGGGCGGTGTCCAGCCGAACAGGTGTTCCAGGGCGGCGCCGCACACTCGGCCCTGGCAGGCGCCCATGCCGCAGCGGCTTGCCAGTTTTGCTTCGCGCCAGTTTTCGTGGCCGACCAGTTCGCCGTACGGTACGTCTTCGCAGCGGCAGACCAGGGTGTCGCTGCGGGCCAGGGCCTTGAGCCGTGGATCGAGGACGAAGGCCTTGTTCAATGCCCTGGCGAAACCCTGCCAACGTGCGCGGCGCGGCCACAGTTGCTGGGCAGCCGCGCTATTGCCGACGGCGGCATGGCCGGCGATGGCGCCTTCCACCAGCGCCAGTTCGCTGCCGCCGAAACCGGTGCATTCGCCTGCCGCATAATGTTCATGGCGAGTGGTCGCTTGCCAGGCGTCAACCGTCAGCGCCTGGTCTTCAACCGCGCAACCCAGGGCCTGGCCTAATTGGGTATTGGGAATGAGCCCGAAACCACAGGCGAGCCGGTCGCAGGCCAATTCAATCGTCTTGCCTTGCTGATGCAGGCGCACGCCCTCCAGCCGTTCCCGGCCGAGCGCTTCTACCACGTGGGTGTCGGTGCGGTAGTGCCGGTCGAACAGACTGAACGATTGGAAAAACTTCCCCGGCCAGCGCGGCAGTTGTGCGGCGAAACCGGCGACGGCGCCGCGACGGGCCTGCTCGGCGATGCGCAGCACCTGTGCACCTTGATGCTTTGCCGTGGCGGCGCTGGCCAGCAGCAAGGGGCCGCTGCCGGCGATGACCAGCCGTTCGCCGCGCACCGGCAAGCCACCCTTGATCAGCGCCTGCAAGCCGCCAGCACCGGTCACGCCGGGGAGTGTCCAGCCGGGAAACGGGAGCAGTCGTTCGCGGGCACCGGTGCAGAGAATCAAGCGCTCGTAGCTGATCTGCCAGCCGCGCTCGGCATCTTCCACCAGCAAGGTTTTATCCGCCGCGCAGGCGATCACACGGGTGCCGGCATGGCAACGTACGTTGGCGCAGGTTTGCAGTTGCTCGCGCAGGCGTCGGGCGGAGCTGGGCAGGTTGGCCTGGGGGCCGTCGCGCCAGATCTGCCCACCGGGCAGCGGGTTGTCGTCGAGCAGCACGATGCGCGCGCCGCTGCTGGCTGCGGCGAGGGCAGCGGCCATGCCGGCGGGGCCGGCGCCGATGATCAGCAGGTCGGTGGTTTCGTTCATGGTCGGGTCTGGACCTGCATGCCGTCGAGGCACAAGGTCTGGCAGGCCAGGCGTCGACGACCGTCGATCAGCACCCGGCACTCCTGGCAGATACCCATGCCGCACAAGGGCGCACGGCGCTGGCCGCTGATCGAGGTGCGACTGCAACCATCCGCGCCCAACGCCAATGCCGCCGCGACGCTGGTGCCGTTGGCCACTGACAAGGGCTGGCCGTCGAGGAATAGATCAGGCATAGGAGCAATCCTCCAGGGGTAAAGGGATATCAGCGCCCAACGCCCATCCCGTGGCGAGGGAGCTTGCTCGCGCTGGGGCGCGCAGCGGCCCCGACAACGATCTGACAACTCGGTGTACCAGGCCAGTCCAGGGGACTGCTGCGCAATCCGGCGGGAGCAAGCTCCCTCGCCACAAGGACTTGTGTCGGGCTTCAAGCATGGGCCGGCTCTCCAAGGAAACGCTGCGGCAGGTAAGCTTGAGGCGCGAGCGGCGAGGTTTCGTTGAACAGTTGGGCGACCAGCAGGTCAGCCGTCGCCGGTGCCGTGGTGACCCCCAGGCCTTCGTGACCCACCGCCAGCCACAGTCCCTGGCGCTGTGGATGTTGGCCCACCAGGGGCAAGCCGTCGGGGCTCGCTGCACGAAAACCGGTCCAGGCCCTGATGCCGTTCAAATGCGCCAATCCTGGCAGGTATTCGACGGCGCGCTTGAGCATCTTCGCCAGCATCCAGCCTTCCACCTGAGGGTCAAGCGTGCCGAACTGCCGCGAGGCGCCAATGAACAATTGCCCGGTCGGGCGCGGCTGTATATTGCACGCCACTGACGGTCCGCTGGCGTTATGGGCGCTGGTGACATAGCCCAGTTCCACCAGGGTGTGGGTGACGGTAGCGGGGTAGCGGTCGGTGATCAGCAGGTGGCCCTTCTTCGGCACGATCGGCAGCTCCGGGCACAAATCAGTGGCCTGGATGCCATTGGCGAGGACCACCGCTTCGGCGCTCAACCAGCGACCGTCGTCAAGGCGCACGCGATGACCGTCAACTTCGCTGACCTGCGCCCGCTGCTGGCGAATGGTGGGCGCGTCCAGCATCCAGCGCGCGGCCGCCGGGGCGTAGAGGATGCCGTCACCCTTGATCAGCAACCCACCTTCCAGCCCCGGGCGCAGCTCGGGTTCACGCTGATGCAGCGCGGCGTGGCCGATCAGCTCACAGGCTTCGCCATGGGCCAGCAGGTTCAGGTATTTGCTATGGGCCACCGCCATTTCTTCGGCATTGGCCGCCAGCCACAAGGTGCCGTTGTTGCGCCAGGCGCAGCCGTCGGGCAGGGCTGGGGCCAGCTCGCGCCAGCGTTGCAGGGAATATTGACTGAGGGCCAGCTCCGCCGGGTTGTCATCGAGCACCAGCAGGTGCCCCATGCCGGCCGCCGTGGCGCCGTGCCAACCGGCGTCCAGCACCAACACGTTGACGTTGCGTCGGGCCAATGCCTGGGCACAGGCCGCACCGATGATGCCCGCGCCGATGATGATCACGTCGGCGACATGGCCCTCGCTCACGGACGAATGCCCCAGGCGAACGGGTCATCGGCTTCGATGATCAGTGTGGTTTCGGCGCTGATGTAGGCGCGACCGCGAATGGTCGGCACGATGCGCTCGCCCGAGCGCTCGTAGGAGCCCTCGAACTCGCTGCCAATGACACTGGCCTGGCGCCAGATCTGGCCGGGTTGCAGTTTTCCATCGGCCGCCAGGCACGCCAGTTTGGCGCTGGTGCCGGTACCGCAAGGGGAGCGGTCATAGGCCTTGCCGGGACAGAGCACGAAGTTGCGGCTGTCGGCTTGCGGGTCGTCGGCAAACAGTTCGATGTGGTCGATCAAGCCGCCGTCCTCGCCGCGAAAACCCTGCTGCTCCAAGGTTTGCTGTACGGCGTAGGTGTAGGCGGTCAACGCGTCGAGGTTATCGCCGGCCACGCGTTGGCCATGTTCGGCGATCAGGAAAAACCAATTACCGCCCCAGGCCACGTCGCCCACCACCTGGCCGATGCCGGGCACCTCCAGGGCCAGGGCCTTGCGGTAACGGTAGGCCGGCACGTTGCGTACGCTGACCGAGCGGTCTTCGTGCAAGGTTGCCTGTACCGTGCCCACCGGGGTTTCGATGCTGTGCACGCCGGGGCCGATCCTGCCCAGGTGGGCCAGTGATGCCACCAGGCCGATGGTGCCGTGGCCGCACATGCCCAGGTAGCCGCTGTTGTTGAAAAAGATCACGCCGGCACAGGCGCTCGGGTCCACCGGCTCGCAGAGCAGCGCCCCCACCAGCACATCGCTGCCCCGCGGTTCCAGCACGCAGGCGGTGCGCCAGGCGTCGTGTTCCGTGGCCAGGCGTTGCTTACGCTCGGCCATGCTGCCCTGGCCCAGGTCAGGAAAACCGCCAGTGACCAGTCGGGTCGGTTCGCCGCCGGTATGGGAGTCGATCACGGTGATGCGTTTCATGGGAGGGCCACGTCCGTTCAGATGAGTGACGGCAAGCGTGGCCCGCGCCAGGGGGCGACGGCTTGATGGTTTTACCTGTCGCCGATGACGAAATCGGCACAGTGCCGGCCCATCAATGGCTGGAAGGCAGGAACTTGAACAAGGTCTCGCAGACCCCGGCGATGTGTTCGTCCAGCAGCATCACGGCTCGCTCGACGTCACCGGCGCGGCAGGCCTTGATGATTTCCCGGTGCTCGTGATCGGCGCGCTCCTTGCCGGCCGAAAGGCTCATCTGCATGCGCAAATAACGCTCCAGCTTGTCGTGGACCGAGCGGATCAGACTCACCATGAACGGCCGCTGCGCCGGTTCGTAGAGGCAGGCATGCAGCTGCCAGTTCAGTTCCGCCCAACGCCCTACGTCGTCTTCACCGATGAACTCCCGGCAGATGCTTTCGGCGCGGGCGAAGGTGGCTTCGGTCATGTTGGGAATCGCCAGGCGCAGTACTTTGTCTTCCAGCAGCATCCGCACTTCGAACATTTGCGCCAGCTCTGCCTCGGAAATGCGCGTCACCATCGCCCCGCGATTGCGCTGAAACATCACCAGGCCCTCGGCCTCCAGGCGCTTGAGGGCTTCGCGCACGGGGATCTTGCTGACGTTGAACTGCCGGGCGATGTCATCCTGGCGAATAGGCTCGTCCTCGGCAAAGTGCCCGGCCACGATGGCATCGCGCAGATGGCGGGTGATGATTTCCGAGGTGGAAGGGGTGTTGCCCAGATCAGGCAGGTTGAACTTGGATAAAGTCACGGCGGCGGGTCGTTCGGCTTAGGTGGGGATATGGTATACGACTTTGCCGAGCGCAGTGTCGAGCTGTCCAAGGCTTCCCCAATCCTTCAGTCAGCCTCTGTGGCGAGGGAGCTTGCTCCCGCTCGATTGCGCAGCAATCGCAGAATGTTGGGGTCGCTGCGCAACCCAGCGGGAGCAAGCTCCCTCGCCACCGGTTGGTTGTTTCAGCCGTGGGACAGGTGGCTCACATAAGCCTCGGTCCGGACGATGCGCCATCCGGTAACAGACACCCCAGCCAATAACGCCAGGCCGAACACGATCAACGCCACGTCCGCGCCGAAATGATCGGCCAGCAACCCGGTCACCACCACCGGGATGCTGAACCCGACATAGGCGAACAGGAAAAACCCGGCACTGACCCGGGCCTTTTCCGCGCCAGCCATGGCCGTGACGGCCGACAACCCACCCAGGTACAGGAAACCGTAGCAAGCGCTGCTGGCGCCCAGCGCTCCCAGCAACACGGCGAGCAGGGAGCCGGCGCTCGCGCCCCAGGCCAGCAACGCGTAGCTCGCAGGCAGGATCAACAGGCCCAAGCCCGTGGCCCTGGCCGGCTGCATGCGTCGAACCCAGGGCTGGAAGAGCAAGCCGCAACTGATCACCGTAAAGGTCGACAGGCCCGACCAACGCTGCAAGTCGTGGGTCGCCAGCACCGATGGCAATATGGCGATGACCAGGCCCGAGGTCGCCCAGGCCAACAGCATGGAAAAACTGTAGGGCAGGCTGCCGGCGGGAAACAACGGCAGGCGCAGCAACGGTGCATCTTTGATTTTCTGCGCCGGGTCCGGTAAGCGCCAGACCACGACGATCGCCATTGCAGCCAGCATCAACTGCAACCAGAAGCTGCCGGGCGTGGCGCTGTGATGGACGAACAGGAACAGACTGGTCAACGCCGCGCCCAGGCCAAAGCCCAGGGAGGTGCTGGCGGTGACCCGGTTGGCCGGCGAGCGGGGATCGCGGGTTGCCATGAGCTCGGCCATATAGGCGGTTGATGTGGCCGAGGCCAGCCCTGTGCCGACCCCCATCATCAGGCGCGCCACGCCCAGGGCTTCCAGGCTCGGCCAGAGCAGTGTCACCAGCGTCGCCAGCATCGACAGCCCGAGGGCGACCAGGATCAACGGCTTGCGTCCCATCCGGTCGGCCAGCCCGCCGAACGCCAGCAGGACCGGCAGTACGCCCAGCACATAACCGGAAAACGCCACCGCCGTGGCTCCGGCCCCGTAGCCGGACAACTGCGCGTAGGTGGTGTACAGCGGCGCCTGCAGGTTGACCGCAAGGGTGATCAGGCAAAGGCCGAAAGCCAGTCCCCAGGAATGTCGATGCGATGGGTTCAAGGGTGTTCCTTAGAGGTGTGCATGAAGTCTCGGGGACTATCACTGCCGGGCACAGCGCAAACAAGGAACAGACCCAGGCCATTTGTGCTTAACTGTTCGCTCGAAATTCGAGAACACTTAGCCAAGGGTGCCAGCCGTGGACCTGAAAATTGATCGCAACGTTGCCGAGCCTGTGATCCGGCAGCTCGTGACGCACCTCATGGGCTGGATCAACGCCCATGGCATCCGCCCCGGTGCGCGCATGCCGTCCATTCGTCAACTGGCCCGGGAAAACAGCTTGAGCCTGTCGAGCGTGATCAAGGCCTATGACCAACTCGTTGCCAGCGGGGTGCTGGAGTCTCGACATGGCGCGGGTTTTTTTGTCGCGCAGCAGTTGTTCCGGCCCGTGGAGCCGGAGCCGGAAACGGATAACGCGCGGTGGCGGTTGTTCGACAATGAGTCGACGCAGCTCAAGCTGGGGTGTGGCTGGCTGCCCGATGCCTGGCGCGACGACACCGACCTGGGCCAGGCGATCCGCCAAGTGGTGCGCAGCGACAACCATGCGTTGTTCAACTACAGCACCCCGCTGGGCTCGCCTCATCTGCGCCTGCACCTTCAAAAGCGCCTGGGCCTGATCGATATTCATGTCGACCCGACGCAAATCATTACCACCCAAGGTGCCAGCCAGGGCCTCGACCTGCTGGTGCGAACCCTGCTCAAGCCCGGTGACCTGGTGCTGGTGGAAAGTCCTGGCTACTACAACCTGTTCAATCTGCTGAAACTGAATGGGGTCAAGACCGTGGCGGTGCCGAGAACCGCCCAAGGCCCGGACATCGTCCGCCTGGAACAGCTTCTCGGCGAGCATAAGCCCTCGTATTTCTTCATCAACAGCATGTACCAGAACCCCACTGGCACCAGCCTGGCGCCAAGCGTGGCCTATCGTCTGCTGCAACTGGCAACGGCCCATGACTTTCGCCTCATCGAGGACGATATCTACGCCGATTTCCAGAATGGTCCGACCTCACGCCTGGCCTCCCTGGATGCCCTGGACCGGGTGATCTACCTGGCGAGTTTTTCCAAGACGCTGTCCAGTTCGCTGCGCATCGGTTACGTGGTCGCCCATCCCGAGATCATCCAGCGCCTGGCCGAAGTCAAGATGATTACTGGCATCGGTTGTTCGCTGCTGGCAGAAAACGTGGTGGCGACGTTGCTGGCCAACGGTGCTTATCGCAAGTTGATCCAGCGCTTGCGCCAGCGCCTGAACAAGCAGATGGCAAGTACGCTGCGCCAACTGGACCCAGCCCACTGGGAGGTGTTTGCCGAGCCGCTGGGGGGGATGTTCGTCTGGGCCAGGCCTCGGTACCTGGCGGCACAACGGGTGCAGCAGATCGCCCGGGAGCTGCAAATCCAACTGTCCCAAGGCTCGACGTTCCTGCCCCAGGGCGAGGCGTGCGATTGGTTGCGGTTGAATGTGGCCTATACCCAGGATCATCGGGCGCAGGTGTTCTTCCAGCGGGTGGAGCAGGAGTCGACTGCGGTGGCTCAGTAGGGTTTGGGAGATTGTTCTGCGTCATCGCGAGCAATCCCCTGTGGAGCAAAGCTTGCTCGCGATGACGGACTGACCGGTCACAAAAAATATCGGCGTTAATGGGAATAGATATCAAACAGAAATGAGTTACTGTATCTTTCGCGACACATTCTTGTCAGCCTCCCGATGTGGAGGCTTTTTTCCATTAGGATTGTGCATCGATGCGTCGGATACTCGTTTCACTGTGTGTGCTCCAGGCTTATTCCGTTTCCACCTGGGCTGAACAGCCAGTCCCTGCCAAGCCGGCTTCCCTTGAGTTGCAAGCCACGGATATCGTCGGTAGCGCCGACTATGAATCAGCACAGGGACCGGTGAAGGGCTATCACGCCACCCGTTCGGCCAGTGCCACCCGTACCGACACGGCGATCCATGAAACCCCGCAATCCATTTCCGTGGTGTCTCGCGACGTCGTCGAAGACCTTGGCGCCACGCGTCTGCAGGACGCCCTCGATTACGCTGGAGGGGTCGGCCGGGGTAACAACTTCGGCGGCCAGGGCCTGACTACTTTCACCGTGCGCGGTTTCACTACCGGAGAGTTCTACCGCAACGGTTTCCCGATCAACCGTGGCTATCCGAACATGCCTGACGCCAACACCATCGAGCGGCTGGAAGTCCTGCGCGGCCCGGCCACCATGCTCTATGGCCGGGGCGATCCGGGCGGTACCTTCAACGTGGTGTCCAAGCAGCCGTTGGCCGAGCGCACGGTGACCCTGGGTAGCCAGGTCAGCGACCAGGGGATGCGTCGCGGTACGCTGGACGCGTCCGGCCCGTTGGATGAAGAAGGGCGCCTGGCTTATCGCCTGAACGTGATCGGCGAGGGCGGCGACACGTTCCGCGATCACGTCGAGACCGAGCGTTACGGCGTTGCACCCGTGGTGACCTGGCAGGTCAACGACACCACGCGCCTGACCTTCGAAGGCGACTTCATGCGCAACAATGCGCCGCTGGACCGTGGCTTGACTCATTACGCCGGCCAGCGCGGCACCGCGTCGCGGGATACGTTCTTCGGTGAAAAAGACGTCGGCAAGCTGCATAACGACAACAACATGCTGCAGGTGCGTTTCGAGCACATGCTCAACGACGACTGGACCCTGGCCGGCGGTACCCAATGGCTCGACGGCACCTTGCAGGGCAATGCCATCGAAGGCAACGGCATCGCCGCCGATGGACGCACCCTGGGTCGCAACTTCAACTACCGTAAGCTGGAGTGGACCGACCGCGACACCCAACTCAACCTCACCGGGCATTTTTCCACTGGCGGGTTCGAGCACACGTTGCTGACGGGTATCGAGTATGAGGACTACGATTACCAGTCCATCATCCAGCGCTCCTCCGGCGCCGTCGGGGCCTACCCGATCGATATCTTCGACCCGGTGTATGGCCAGCCACGCCCGGCATTGACGCGCAAGCCCACCGACGACCAGGAAAACCTCAAGACGTTTGGCGTGTTCGTCCAGGATCAGGTGGCGCTGACCGAGCGTTTGAAGCTGTTGGCTGGGGCGCGCTTTGAGCGGTTCGAACATGAGTACGAGACGTTCGTTCCACAGCTGCGGCCCGACAGTAGAAACTGGGATGTCACCGACAGCGCCGTCACTCCGCGCCTGGGGATGATCTACGACCTGACCGACACCGTGGCTGTCTATGCCAACACCGCACGCTCATTCAAACCCAACACCGGTGCCAGACTCCAAGGCGGAGGGTTCAAGCCGGAAGAGGGCAAGTCCTACGAAATGGGTGTCAAGTGGGAAGCGCTGGATCGCCAGTTGAGCGTCGACGCGGCGATCTACCAGATTGAAAAGCGCAATGTACTCACGCCCGACCCGCAGGATGCAACATTCAACGTGGCTGCCGGCGAAGTGCGCAGTCGCGGATTTGACTTGAACGTGGCGGGCAATTTGACGCCACAATGGCGCGTGATCGGTGGTTACGCCTATGTAGATGCCGAAGTGACCAAGGACATCAGCATCCCGTCCGGCACCCGCTTGCTCAACGTGCCCAAGAACTCCTTCAGCCTGTTGAACGTCTACGAGTTCCAGGACGGTGGCCTCAAGGGTCTCGGCCTTGGCGTAGGTGCCAAGTACGTCGATGAGCGGGCCGGCAATACCGCGGCCAGCACCTTTACCATGGACAGCTACACCGTCGTGGACCTGCTCGGTTACTACAAGGTCAACGAGCGGATCCGCCTCAACCTGGACCTGAAGAACCTGTTTGACGCCGACTACGAAGAGGGTGCATTCGGGGGCGTCTATGCCTACCCAGGCGCACCGCGAACCGTGCAGGCCGGCATCTCCTACACGCTCTGAATTCGATGCGTCATGAAAACCCCGAAGGTTCTGCCTTCGGGGTTTTTCTTTTTACCACTTGCCTCTTTACCACTTGCCTGTGCTCATCCCGCCGTCCACCGGCAGTATCGCGCCAGTCGTGAAATCGGCGCCCGCCAGGTACAACACGGCCTCGGCAATTTCCTCGATGGTGCCCACGCGACCGGCTGGGGCCAGGTTGTCGAGGAATGCGCGGTGCGCCGGGTCGTGCATGGGCGTGTCGATGATGCCGGGGGCGACCGCGTTGACCTTGATGTTGTGGGGCGACAACTCCAGGGCCAGGGCGCGGGTCATCTGGTTGACGCCGCCCTTGATCAACACCGGCAGTGCTGCCGGCACCTGGATGTTCGGTTGCAGGGCCACGGCGGCTGAAATGTTGATGATAAAGCCTTGCTGGCGCCCGATCATGTGCGCGGCGGCGGCCTGGCTGGCGTAGACCAGCCCCTTGAGGTTAGTGTCCAGTAGCGCGTCCAAATCCTGGGGGCTGTATTCGACGAAGGGTTTTGGCAGGAAGAAGCCGGCGTTGTTCACCAGCCCGTCAACGGCGCCAAACGCCTCAATGGCTTGGGTGATGAGGGCGGTTGAGGTGGCCGGGTCAGCGATGTCGCCGGCCACGCCGATGAAGCCGGCCGGGTGGCCGAGGTCGGCGGCGGCAGCCTCCAGGCCGGACGGGGAGCGGGCATTGCCCACCACGTTGTAACCCCGACCCAGGAACGCTTTGACCAAACCCAGGCCGATCCCGCTGGAAGCGCCGGTGATGATGACGGTTTGTTTGAGGCTCATGATTGACTCCTGATCACATTGAGTTGAACCGGTGCGCCTGTGTTGGCGGTGGTTGAGTTCAGGGTATTGATGCGCCAGGGCTTGATAAATATGGCTTCTGGTACTTGAGTTGATACGTCATGTAATCAATGGCCGGGGCCACACACAATGTTCCCGGCTCGCAAACCCAAGTTCGCCGGTAACGCTCACAGGATTGTCGCAGGCAGAAAAAAGCCCGGTCAGTTGGACCGGGCTCGGAAGGGGCAGGGCGTTATTCCTTGGGAAGACTTCGATACTCCGTCGTGGTCATGCCCGCGTATCCCCAGTTATCCGTGTCGACTTCCTCGATCACGATGTGGGTCAAATGCGGGTCCTTGCCCAGTACGCGCTGGAGGGTTTCGGTGATTTCGGAAATCACCTGGGCTTTCTGTTCACGGGTGACGCCGTCTCGGGTAATTCGCACATTGACGAAAGGCATGTTGCACTCCAACTGATGGAAATGAGCGCAGGACAACCCTGCGCGGTGGAAGGCCACTGTATTTATACGCCGCAGACTGATAAACAGGCCTTTGGAAACTTCAGTTGATACGCGGTGTAATGAATCATGAAGCGTCATTTCGAAGACCTGCAGTTGGGCAGCATAGAACTGTTCTGCTTGGCGGCGGAGGCGGGCAGCTTCACGGCGGCGGCGCAGTTGGCGGGGGTTACCCCGGCGGCAGTGAGCCGCTCGATCTTTCGCCTGGAAGAGCGCCTGGGTTCAAGGCTTTTCGTACGCACCACCCGCAGCATCCGCCTGACCGAAGCCGGCAAGACCTATTTCGAGCAATGTCGGCAGGCGTTGACGCAACTGGTCGAGGCGCAACAGGAAATGATGGGCGCGCAATCGGTGCCGTCCGGGCAACTGCGCATCAGCCTGCCCACTACCTACGGCCATCACCGCATCCTGCCGTTGCTGCCGGCCTTTCGAGCGCTGTACCCGCAAGTGACTGTGGACCTGCACCTGAGCAATCGAAACATCGATTTCGTTGCCGAAGGTTATGACCTCGCCATCCGGGTGCGGGCCCAGCCGGACTCCTCCATGATCGCCAGGTTGTTGGAAGACGCGAATCTGGCGGTGGTCGCCTCACCGGACTACCTGCGCAAGGCCGGCACGCCGCAGACCCTTGAAGACCTGGACGATCACGAGTGCATCCAGTTCGAATTGCCCAGCAGCGGACGACGGATTTCCTGGTTGTTCAAGGTGGATGGCAAGGAGAAGGAGGTATTCGGCCAAGGCAACTATTGCTGTTCGGATGATGTGCTGGGCGGGGTGACGCTGGCCAAGCATGGCGGCGGGTTGTTCCAGACCTATCGATTCATCGTCGAACAGGAACTCGCGGATGGCCGGCTGGTGGAGGTGTTGCAGTCTTTCGGGGGACGGTCACGACCTTTCACACTGCTGTATCCCCATGGCCGATACGTGCCGCAACGGGTGCGTGCCTTCGTGGATTTCCTGCTGCAGCACCGGCAGCAATGGGCCTTGGCCTGACACAAGGTGCCAGGGCTGAAAAAGCATCCCTGTGGCGAGGGAGCTTGCTCCCGCTTGAGCGCGAAGCGCTCACTCGATCTCACTCGCCACAGAGATTCCAACCGTCAGATCGCGATCAGAACCGAAACGCCTGACGGCCAATCAGCAGCCACTTGCCATTCTTCTGCTTCTGCCAGATCTGGAAGTTCTCGATTTCCGTCGGAACCACTTCGGTGCCCTTGAGCGCCTGGGCCGAGAAGTGGTTGCGCACCAGCGCTACGTCACCGGACAAGGTGATTTTCTGGTTCTGCATTTCCAGGGTCTTGAACGCGCTCTTGCCCGTTTCGATGTCGGCGATGAAGGCTTTCTTGTCCTGGATATTGCCGCTGGAGTGCCCGTAGGTCAGGTTCTCGGCGGCCAGTGCCTGGAGTTGTGGGATGTCTTTGTGCAGCATGGCTTGGGTCAGGTGGTCGACGGCCTGGGCCACTTCCTGCTCGGCCGAAGAAGGGGTTGCTGCTGCGTAGCCGCTGAACAGGCACAAGAAGCTGACGATCAATGTCGCTTTTTTCATGGAGATTTCCTTGTTGTTGTAGGTATCCGGAACATACGAGCGCTTGCGCTCATCGGTCATCGTACAACTTGTCGAAGGCAACGGGAATAGCCAGACAGCTAGGCCATTTGTGAAATCAGCCAGGTCTGGTCAAAAGAACATCGGGGGGGATGGCCAGCCACAGGGGTGGGCTTTTAGCTGTGGTGGTGTATTCACAGGCCCTCGCGAACTGCTCCCCGAATCCCTTCCAGCAACATGGTGAACGCCGGGTTGTCGTTGTCCTCGCGCCACACCAGGTGCAATTCGCTTTGAACCCCTTCGCCCAGGTCGATCTCGCGAAACACCACCTGCTTGAACACCACGCTGCTGGCGCAACGCGGCACCAGCGCCAGGCCCATGCCGGCATTGACCAGTGCCAGGATCGTCAGCGACGACCCCAGCCATTGCACGAATTGCGGCGCGACCCGGGCCGAGCGCAGCATGCCGGTGAGCAGTTCGTTGAAGGGCGGGTAGGCGGCGTGGGAATACATGAGGAACGGTTGGGCGTCCAGATCCTGGACGTTCACGGTCTCGGCGCTGGCCAGCGGATGTCCGGCAGGCACCGCCAGTACGAAGGGTTCGCGCACCAGGCATTCGGTGGCGTAGCCGGTCTCCAGCAGTGGCGAGCGGACGATGCCCAGGTCGATGCGCCGAGCGCGCAGGGCTTCATGCTGCTGGTAGGTGTTCATCTCCGCCAGGACGATTTTGACCTGGGGCTGTTTCAGCCGGGCCTCGGCAATCACCTTGGGCAGAAACTCGTACACCGCGCTGCCGACGAAGCTGATGGTCACCGAACCGATGTCACCCTGGGCAAAGCGCCGGGCGGCGATGGCGGCTTGTTGGGCCTGTTCCAGCAGGTTCTGCGCTTCGATGAAAAACGCCCGGCCGGCGGCAGTGAGCGCCACGCTGCGGGTGCTGCGGGTGAACAGTTCGACGCCTAAGTGATGCTCCAGCAATTGGATCTGCCGGCTCAGCGGTGGCTGGGTCATGTTCAGGCGTTCGGCGGCACGACGAAAGTTGAGTTCGGTCGCCACGGTGGTGAAGCAGCGCAGCTGGGCCAGTTCAAACATTGATTTAATCCAGGTATCAATCAAGTGCCAAGTTAGATTAGACGGGAACAATCCCCCGCGTCCATCATCGGCCCGTTCCCCACAAAAACAATGATCGGGAGGCACCCCTTGAATAACGTAACGGACTCCACCCATGACAGCACCCTGGCGCTCGCGGCGGCCAAGGTCAAACGTCATGTACTGCCGTTGGTGGTGGTGATGTTCATCGTCAACTACATCGACCGGGTCAACATCGGTTTCGTGCGCAGTCACCTGGAAACCGACCTGGGCATCGGCGCTGCCGCCTATGGGCTTGGCGCCGGGTTGTTCTTCGTCGGCTACGCCCTGTTTGAAGTGCCGTCCAACATGCTGTTGCAACGCTACGGCGCGCGGGCCTGGCTGACGCGCATCATGTTCACCTGGGGCGCGGCGGCCATGGCCATGGCTTTTGTGCGCGGCGAAACCAGTTTCTATGTGCTGCGCTTCATCCTCGGCGCGGCGGAGGCGGGGTTCTTTCCCGGCATCATCTACTACTTCACCCAATGGCTACCCGCCAACGAGCGCGGCAAGGCGATGGCGATCTTCCTGAGCGGGTCGGCCATCGCCTCGGTGATTTCCGGCCCGGTGTCCGGCGCCTTGCTGCACATCAGCGGGATGGGTCTGCATGGCTGGCAATGGATGTTCCTGATCGAAGGTTTCGCCTCCATCGTGCTGTGCGGGTTTGTCTGGTTCTGGCTGCAATCGCATCCGAGTCAGGCGAAATGGCTGAGCAGTGAAGAGAAAACCGTATTAATCGCCGCTATCGCCGAAGAGCAACGGGCCCGGGAGGCGGCCCAGGTGATCAAGCCGTCGATGTTCAAATTGTTGGCCGACCGGCAGATCGCGCTGTTCTGTTTCATCTACTTTTCCATCGCCCTGACCATCTACGGCGCCACGTTCTGGCTACCGAGCATGATCAAGAAAATGGGCAACCTGGGAGACTTCCAAGTCGGCTTGTTCAACTCCATTCCGTGGATCATTTCCATCATCGCGATGTACGGCTTTGCCGCCCTGGCCGGCAAATGGAAATTCCAGCAGGCCTGGGTCGCGGTGACGCTGGTGGTCGCTGCGTTTGGCATGTTCATGTCCACCACGGGAGGGCCGATCTTCGCGTTTGTCGCGATCTGTTTTGCGGCGATTGGTTTCAAGGCGGCGTCGGCGTTGTTCTGGCCTATTCCCCAAGGCTACCTGGATGCACGCATCGCGGCGGCGGTGATCGCCTTGATCAACTCCATCGGTAACCTCGGCGGTTTTGTGGCGCCGACGGCTTTCGGTTTCCTGGAACAGACCACCGGCTCCATCGAGGGCGGCCTGTATGGGTTGGCCGCCACTTCGCTTGTCGCCGCCGTGGTGATCTTTTTTGCCCGCACCACGCCGAAGCGCGATACCCCGAACTCACTGTCCGGCCGGCCCGAAGCCGTTGCCGAAGCCAGTCAGTCGCAAACCTCTCAAGCCTTGAAACCTGGCCCATCGGGAGCCGCTGTATGAAGATCAAACGCGTCACCGTCACACCCATCGCTTTTCGCGATCCACCTTTGCTCAACGCCAGCGGCATCCATGAGCCGTTCGCGTTGCGCTCGATCATCGAGATCGAGAGCGACAACGGTTACATCGGTCTGGGGGAGAGCTACGGCGATGCGCCGGCCCTGGCGATCCAGCAGCAGTTGCAGAGCCAGTTGATCGGCCTGGACCCGTTCAACCTCAATCAGTTGCGGGCCATCGTCCAGGCGACCGTCGCCGCGCAGAAACCGGTGAGCATTGCCGGTGCCGAACTGGCGCCGGGTTCCCACGCGAGCAAGGCGGTGAGCAATGCCTATTCGGCGTTCGAAGTGGCTTGCCTGGATTTACAGGCCCATTACCTGAACGTGCCGTTGGTGGACCTGCTGGGCGGCGCGATCCGCGACGAGATCCCGTTCAGCGCCTATCTGTTTTTCAAGTACGCCGAGCACATCGATTCGCCGTACCCGCCCGACAGTTGGGGCGAGGCGCTCAACGAACAACAGATCGTTGCCCAGGCCCGGCGGATGATCCAGGACTATGGTTTCAAGAGCATCAAACTCAAGGCCGGCGCTCTCGATCCGGAGCATGAAGTCGCCTGCATCAAGGCGTTGAAACGGGCATTTCCCGGCTATCCGTTGCGCATCGATCCCAACGGTAACTGGTCCCTGGAAACCTCGATTCGCATGGCCGAGCTGCTGGGGGATGACCTGCAGTACTACGAAGACCCGACACCGGGGCTGGAGGGGATGGCCGAGCTGCACAAGCGCATCGGGCTGCCCCTGGCGACCAACATGGTGGTCACCGATTTCGATGAGTTCCGCCGTAGCGTGGCGCTGGACAGCGTGCAGATCGTGTTGGCCGACCACCATTACTGGGGCGGCCTGCGCGACACCCAGGCCCTGGCGAAAATGTGCAGCACCTTCGGCCTTGGCGTGTCGATGCATTCCAACTCGCACCTGGGCATCAGCCTCATGGCCATGGCCCACGTGGCGGCAGCGGTGCCGAACCTGGACTACGCCTGCGACACCCATTACCCGTGGCAGGAACCGGATGAAGAAGTGATCAAGGGTGGCAAGCTGCCGATTGTCGACGGCTGCGTGAAGATCACCCGGGCGCCGGGCCTGGGCTTGGAACTGGATCGGGATCAACTGGGCAAGCTGCATGACCAGTTCCTCAGTTGCGGCATCCGCCAGCGCGACGATGTGCGGCAGATGCAGCGTTACCGGCCGGAGTGGAAGACCGTCAAGCCGAGGTTCTGAGCTGATAGCGAGGGGGCCTGCTGCGCAGGCCAGCGGGAGCAAGCTCCCTCGCCACAAAAGCTGGATCTGACTTCAATTTTGAGTGTGGGTGCGACCCCTGTGGCGAGGGAGCTTGCTCCCGCTGGGCTGCGCAGCAGCCCCAAACCAAACAACTCGCTATGACTGACCAATGAGTTGATCCTCCCAGCCCACCCAGCGGCCCACACCCAAAGTACCGCGCCCGTCGGCAAGGCAGTCTTACACCTAAGCTGTCGCGCCCGCCAGCCTCGCCGTCTTACACCCAAACTGCCGCGCCGGGCCGGCGCTTCCAAAGCATCCGCCAATTGCCTCCAAGGCAGCGTATGACGCGCCCTGGCGCCTTTCGATAATCGCCTCCGACATCCAGTCCCCTGTTGCGGAGCGCGCCATGCACAACAATAAAAATACCCGCCAACGTTTTTTGCCTGCGGTCATCGTAGGTGTTTCGAGCCTGGGCCTGATGCCTTGGGCCAACGCCGAAATCATGCTGTACGACAAGGACCAGACCACCTTTTCCACCGACGGCTACATCAACGCCTTTTACGTCAACAGTGACGTCGACCGCGCGGGTGAGCAGTACGACCGTCGGCAGGCGCGGGTCAAGATGGGTTTCTTGCCCAACTACCTGGGCTTCAACATGGGCAAGCAGGTCGATGACCTCAAGCTCGGTGCCAGGGCCTCGTTCTGGGTGACCATCAACGACAGTGAAACCAATGGCACCGACACCGCCATCGACGTGCGCCAGTTCTACGGCACCGTGGCGAACCCGGAGTGGGGTGAGGTGCTGATCGGCAAGGACTTCGGCCTGTTTGCCCGCTCCAACATCCTGCTGGACGAGTTGCTCGCCGGTTACGGCCAGGTCAGTGACACCCTGGGCCTGGTGGACGGCGGGGGCGTCTCGTTCGGCAACATCGGCAGCGGTTACCCGTATCCGTTCCCGACCTCGCAGATCACCTACCGCACGCCGGTGATGGAGGGCCTGCGCGTGGCGGTGGGGATCATGGACCCGGTGGACACCAACGACAACAGCGCCACGGGCAAGGCCTATCAGGAAAACCCGCGCACCGAGAGCGAGATCACCTATCAGTTCGATCTGGGCGGGGCGAAGATCTACAGCTGGCTCAACGGCAGCTACCAGACCTCGGACAACACCGACTCCACCGTCGAATCGGTCACTTCCAAGGGCCTGGGGTATGGTGTGCAGGCGAAGATGGGCGGGTTGTCGCTGACCGGCTCGGGGTTCCAGGCCAAGGGCATCAACCCGTTCTTCACCAACAACGCCGGTGAAGCCACCCTGCGCAATGTCGACAGCAAGGGCTACCTGTTGCAGGGCTCCTACAAGCTGGGCAAGAACCGCCTGGCGCTGTCCTACGGCAAGACCGATGACGATGGCAACGGCGTGGTAGGCAGTGGCGCCGATTACGAAACCCGGGGCATCGCGCTGTTCCACGACATCAACGACAACCTCAAGCTCGTGGCCGAGTACAACCAGTTCGAAATCAACGGCCACGACACCAGCGCCCAGAACGAAGACACCGATACCTTCGCGGTGGGGGCGGTGCTCACCTGGTAAGGGTGACCCCCTTCAGCTGAGGCGTGTCAGGTCGGCTTTTGGGGCTGCTGCGCAGCCCAGCGGGAGCAAGCTCCCTCGCCACAAGAGCAGTGTTCGACTTCATTTTTGAGTACGGTGCAATCCTGTGGCGAGGGAGCTTGCTCCCGCTGGGGCGCGAAGCGGCCCCGAGACTGATTGATATTGGGGCTGCGCATCAGCCCCCTTTTTTCAGTGTGACGTCCCCTCGGCGAACTCGATCTTGTTGCCGACGTTGTACTTGCCCGACGGCTTGTTCATGGGCAGGCGCTTGATTTCCTTGAGGGTGTTGCTGTCGTAGACGATCAGCGCGCCATCGGTATCCCAAATGCTCAGCAGCAGGTAGCGGCCGTCGCGAGTGAACTCGACGTGGGCGGCGGTTTTACCGGGCATGGGCCGTAGGGTGTGGGCGATTTCCAGGGTCTTTTTGTCGATCAGGTGGATGGCATCGTTGTCCGGGCCGAAGAACACGTCGGTCCAGGCGTAGCGGGAATTGGCATGGCTGCGCAGGAAGAAACCCGGCCCCAGGGTAGGGATCTGCTTGATGACTTTCCAGGTGTCGAAGTCGATCACCGAAATCAGCCCCTTGCTGATGTTGGGTGTGGCGAACACCCAGTGTCCATCGCGTTTCCAATAGGTCCCCGAGCCCAGGTGCGGCATGCCCGGCAGCGCGATATCGGTGACAATCCGCCCCGTGTCGAGGTCGATCACCTGGCCGCCCTGGGCCTTGCGCGAGGTGGCGAGCAATTGCCGGTAATCGGGCGAGAAGGAAAAATCATCGAGGTAATCCTCGGCCTCGATACGCCTGGGCACAAAGTCCGGATTCGGGCCGGTGGACAGTTCCCAGACCTCTTTCACATCTTTCAAGGCGACGATGAAGCTGTTGCGCGGCGGTGCGGTATAGACCGCACTGACCCGCGACGCCTGGCCGTCCAGCCCCACCGTTGCAACGGTCTTGACCAATGACAGGTCGCGGGCATCCAGCACCACCAGGTTGCCAGGCAGGGTGTTGCCCACCAGCACCCAGCGCCCGTCCTTGCTCACCGCCAGGTTGCGGGTATTGAGCCCGGCTCGCACCTCGGCGATGAGCGTGAGGTTGTGCAGGTCATACAGGCTGATCCAGCCGTCCCGGGAGGCGAAATAGACGAAGCGTCCGTCCGGCGAAAACTTCGGTCCGCCATGCACCGCGAAATGTGAGGCGAAGCGCGCCAGGACCTCGAAACGATCCCCGTCGACGATATCGACGTGATGATCGCCAGCTTCCACCACCACGAACAGGTTCAGCGGATCGGCGTGGTGCTGGGGTTTGTCGGGCAAGGTCGCGACATCCGCCAGCAGGCGATGGCTGCGGCGGGTATCGTCCTCGCTCCAGGTCGGTTCGACGGCCGGCGGACGTTGGAGATAGTGGGTCAGGCCATCGATCTGCGCGGGCTCCAGCACCGCGCCGAATGCCGCCATCTGGCTGGCCGGGCGTCCATACTCGATCACCTGGCGGATTTCGTCGGGCTTGATCCGGCTCAGGCTCTGGGGCAACAGCGCCGGCCCGGCGCCGCCGATGCGATTGACCCCGTGGCACTGCTGGCAGTGTTGCTGGTAGTTCTGTTCGGCCAACGCCAGGTCCGGGTCAGGCGCCGTGGCGCCGTGGACGGCACCGATCCACAGTAATGGGGCAAGCCAGCCGATCCTCATGAGGCCACCCTCGCGACAGTTGGCTGGAGCGGTAGGGCCGGGTGCAGGCGGGCCGGATGCTCCAGCAGTTGATGGGCAAACAAACCGACCACCTTGCCGATCACCGTCAAGGTTGGCAGGCCTTCGGCGCATGCCAGCGCCATCTCCGGCAATTGCTGGAGGGTGCCGCGCAAGACCTGCTGGTCGGGGCGTGTGCCGTTGCTGATCAAGGCCGCCGGCGTATCAGCCGCCAGGCCCGCCGCGATCAGTTGTGCGGCGATGGTGCCAAGGTTTGACAGACCCATGTAGAACACCAGGGTCTGGCTGTCATCCGCCAGGCTTTGCCAGGGCAGGTTCAAGTCACCTTCGCGTTGCAAATGACCGGTGATGAAGCGACAGGAATTGACCAGGTCGCGATGGGTCAGGGGAATGCCGGCATAGGTGCTGCAACCGGCCGCGGCGGTGATGCCGGGCACGACTTGGCAATCGATACCGCGGGCCAGCAGATACTCCAGTTCCTCGGCACCGCGACCGAAGATGAACGGATCACCGCCCTTGAGGCGCACCACCCGCTGTCCCTGGTCGGCCAGGTCGGCCAGCAGTTCGTTGATCTGTGGCTGGGGCAGGCTGTGGCAACCGGCGGCCTTGCCGACGTAGTGGCGGGCGCAGGTCAGGGGGATCAGGCTGAGCAATTGCGAGCTGATCAAGCGGTCGTAGACCACCGCGTCGGCCTGCATCAACAGGCTCCAGGCGCGCAATGTCAGCAGGCCCGGGTCACCGGGGCCGGCGCCGACCAGGGCGACTTCACCCGGTCTGAAGGGCGATTGCAGGGCAGCGGGCAAAACGATGGAGGCAGGCATGGGACTTCCTTGGTTCGGTATCGGGTTCGCCGTCGGTTGATCAGGCGCAGGGCATCGCAACGCTGGGGATCGCGTGCAAGCCGATTTCTTCGTCGCTGAGGTGGCAGCCAGGGTCTTGGCCCCACAGGTCGCCGTCGGCCCAGGCCCGGGTGCGGGTATTGCCGTTGCAGATCGCCAGCCAGCGGCATTGCCCGCAGCGACCGCCAACGGCCCGCGGGTGTTCGCGTAGCTTGAGCAGCAGGGCATCGGGGCGATCGAGCCAGAGTGTCTTGAATGGTGTCTGGCGGACATTGCCCACCGAGTGCTGCCACCAGTACGTGTCGGGGTGAACCTCGCCGGTATTGTCGATGTTGGCGATGCCGCTACCCGACGCGTTGCCGCCCCAGGCTCGCAGCATCTGCTCGAGTGCGGCGTAGTGTTGGGGCAGACGCCGGGCGACCCATTGCAGCAGCAGGATTGCGTCGGCGTCGTTGTTGCCGCTGACGAAGTCACTGTCGCGGCCTTGTTCGATGTCGCGCCAGGCCCGTTCGAAGATCAAGGCCATGGCCTCGCGGCTCATCTGTTGCTGGGCATCGAGCTTGCGACTGCGCTTGCCCCGGCCGCTGTAGTTGAGGTGTGACAGGTAGAATTTCTGTACGTCGTACTCATTCATCAAATCCAGCAAGCGCGGCAACTGGGCATGGTTTTGCTGGGTGAGGGTGGTGCGCAACCCGACCCGGATGCCTTGCTCGCGGCAAAGCCGGATGGCCGCCATGGAGCTGGCGAAACTGCCCTTGAGCTGACGGAATTCATCGTGGGTCGCTTCCAGTCCGTCGATGCTGATGCCTACGTAATCAAAGTTCGCCGCAGCAATCTGTTCGATATTGGAAGCGTCGATCAGCGTGCCGTTGGTGGACAAAGCGAGGAAAAAACCTTTGTCGCGGGCATAAGTGCTGAGTTGGAACAGGTCCTCGCGCAACAGCGGTTCGCCGCCGGAGAGGATCAACACCCGCACGCCGGCCTCGTGCAGGTCGTCAATGACCTGGAGCGCCGCCGGTGTGTCCAGTTCATCGCGAAACACGCTATCGGCCGACGTTGCATAGCAGTGCTTGCAGGTCAGGTTGCAGCGCCTGAGCAGGTTCCAGATCACCACCGGCGGGCGACTGCTGCCCGGTGGCGCGACACGTGGGGCGGGGCAATGCCCGGCCAGGGCTCGCAGGTAATGGCTGATCCTCAACATAAGGCGCTCCTTCAGTCGGCGTGCGGGTTCAGCGCGAGGCGGGTGACAGGCGCAGGCCGGTTTTTTTCAGGATGCGGCTGCTCACCAGCATGTCGTCGGCGGCGCAGGCGTCCCCCAGCAGGTAGCGCAGGTGTTCGCGGTAGCTGTCGATTTCTTCGCGGCTGCGACCATGGACCATGGCGAACAGGTTGTAGCGCCAGCCCGGCTGGCGCGGGCGCCGGTAGCAGTGGCTGACGAAGGGCTGCGCCCCCAGCAGGGCGCCGAGACGCGAGATGTCGGCATCGGCCACGTCCCAGACCGTCATGCCGTTGTGGCGATAGCCCAGGCGATAGTGATTGGGCACGGCGGCAATGCGGCGGATCGCACCGTCGGCCTGCAGGCGCTTGAGCAGGTCGAGGGTGGATTCCACGCTCAGTTCCAGTTGCTCGGCCAGCCAGGCCCAAGGGTCTTCGAGCAAGGGCAGGCCGGCCTGGGTCAGTTCCACCAGGCGCAGCGCCAAGGGTGTTTCATCCAGCCGTGGCGGCGCTTGCCACAAAGACTCAGACGGGGAAATACAGGCCGACATGGTAGGTCTCCTCTTTGGGCAGGTTCAGCGGCACCAGGCCGGTCAGGTGTTCGATGTGCAGCAGGGTGTCGTTGATCGCCTGTTCGCTGGGGCAGGCGAGCACGAACCACATGTTCCAGGTGTGCTCGCGGCGGTAGTTGTGGGCGACCTCGGGCATGTC
The DNA here is from genome assembly GCF_036961705.1 of Pseudomonas sp. 3JA. Taxonomy (NCBI): domain Bacteria; kingdom Pseudomonadati; phylum Pseudomonadota; class Gammaproteobacteria; order Pseudomonadales; family Pseudomonadaceae; genus Pseudomonas; species Pseudomonas sp. 3JA. The sequence goes on along the minus strand of NZ_JBAMDJ010000004.1, from coordinate 90,964 downwards.
CGCGAGCAGCTCGGCGATGGCCTCGAAACGCGGCTCGGGCACCGCCAGCGCCGCCAGGGTGAACGCACCGCCCAGGCGATCGATATCGAACATCGGGCCGAAGCGGGTGAGTACACCGTCGTTGAGCAACTCATGCAGGCGATCGAGCAATTCGCTACTGCTGCTGTCCAGCTCTTGGGCCAGGGCCTGCCAAGGGTGGCGCACCAAAGGCAGGCCCAGTTGCAGGCGATTGATCAGGCGGCGGTCCAGGTCATCCATCGATATGGGCTCCGACCGGGGCGGCGTAACGTGCGCCGCATTGCTTGAACAGGTGCGTGCTGAACAACAACTGGTGGGGCAAGTCGTCCAGCCGATGTTCTTCAAGCAGCGCCTGGATCTGGGCCTCGACACGGTCGCGCTGGCGACCGTGGATCATGCAGAACAGGTTGTATTGCCACTGGGGCAGGCGTCTGGGGCGTTGGTAGCAAAGGCTGATGCCGGGCGCTTGCCCGAGGCGACGCCCGACTTCATCGACCAAGGCGTCCGGCACGTCCAGCACGAGCATGGCGTTGGCGGCAAACCCCAAGGCGCGATGGTTGACCACCAGGCCGACACGGCGGAACAGTCCCTGTTCATGCCAATGCTGCACCTGTTCGAGCACCTGTTGCTCGCTGGCCTCGATCTGCTCGGCCAGGGCCTGGAAGGGGCGCGATGTCAGGGGCAGGCCGGTTTCCAGCAAGCGGCGCAGTGCCAGTGACTGTTGTTCGCTCAGGGCGTTTTTCATGGGGTGGCCTCCAGGGCAAAGCCCAGGTCGATGCGATAGGCGGTCAGCATGGGCAGGTCCAGTGGCGTGAGACCGGTGTCGTTCTCCAGTTCCTGGAGGATGTTTTCCAGGTGGGCGCGGTTGGGGCCGGTCAGCACGAACCAGAGGTTGTAGCGATGTTCGCGGGCATAGTTGTGATTGACTTCCGGGTATTGGCTGATGCGTGCCGCCACCTGGTGCAAGCGCTCTTCGGGTACGGCCAGAGCGGCCAGGGTGCTGGCCCCGGCCCGGGTGTGTTCGAACACCGGGCCGACCCGCGACAAGGTCCCGGCCACTTGCAGGTGTTGCAGGCAGTCGATGACCTGGGCTTCGCTGCAGCCCAAGGTCTGGGCCATGGCCCGATAGGGATCGGCGCACAACGGCAGGCCATGCTGGAATTGATCGATCAGGCGCCGGGCCAGTGAGCTGGAGGTCATGGTCAGTACCCCGGCTTGTGCGCGCGGCTGCTGAAGAAAATGCCGCTGGGGCTGAGGGCCGGCAGGCTGCTCAGGCGCTTGAGCCGATACGGGTTCCAGACCTGGACCTCGCCACCGTCCCGGGCAGACAACCACAACTGGTCACCCCGCGCGGTGAACTCCATGTGCAGCACCGCCGGGCCTGGCCGCAGATCCGCGACGATGGCGTGGGTCTGGGTGTCGATGACCTGGACGCGGTCGTTGTCCGGGTAGGCGAAGTTGACCCACAGCTGCCGACCGTCCGGACGCGCCGTGACGAACACTGGTTGACCGGCCACGGCGATGGCGTCGGTCTGTTGCCAATCCTGGGCGTTCATCACCAACACCTGGTGATGCCCGACCGCAGGCACGAAAGCTTGCTGGTCGGCCATGGCCCAGCCCTCCAGATGCGGCATCTTGTACACCGGGAGCCGCTCCTGGCCGCGACCGTAATGCCCCAGTACCCGTTTCACCCCAAGCTCCGGGTGCCAGAGATCGAGTTGGGCCATGCCGTCTTCACCGAACAGCCCGGCCATGTAATAACGCCCGTCCGGGGTGATCAGGGCATCGTAGGGTTGCTGGCCGATAGCGGTGAAACGTTCGATGCGCGGGGTGAGGCCTTGGCTGAAGTCGGCGGTCCAGATCTCACCCGTGTCGAACAGGCTGAACACGAAGCGTTGCCCCGGCGCGTCCACCAAGCCGACCACCCGTGAGCGCTTTTGTCCGCCGGGCAATGGCGTGGCCGGGATGTCGGCGACCTGTTCCAGGGTCTGGGCATCGAATACCTTGACGCCGCCGGGCTCGTAGTTGGAGACGGCGATCAGCTTGCCGTCCTGGCTGATTGCACCGCCGATGCTGTTGCCGCCCTGGATGATGCGCCGCTCGATGCGCGCACTCAGCAGTTCGACTTTGCTCAGGCCTCCATCGCGGCCGAACACGTAGGCGTAGCGTTGGTCGCGGGAGAACACCACCGAGGCGTGGGACAAGTCGCCCAGGCCTTCGACGCGGCCCAGGGCGGTGCGGGTGTCGCTTTCAATGATTTGCAGGCTGCCGGTGGCGCGCTCCACCACCACGCCCAAATCGCCGGTGCCGCGAGGCGGTATCTGGGCGCAACCGCAGAGCAGCAGGGCGATGGCGGTGGAGGAGAGGATAGAACGGATCATGAGGCGGGTTTTCCTTGAAGGAGCCGGTCCACCAGCCAGCGGATGTCGTCGGGTGCAAGCAACGGTGCCCAACCGGGCATGGCGCTGCCGGGCCGTCCGAGGGTGACGGTGGCGATGAGGCTGTCGCGGGATTTTCCGGCCAGAGCTTCGTGGGTCAGGGGTGGGCCGAGGCCGCCGGTCATGTACAGGCCGTGGCAGGCGCCACAATCCTGGTCCAGCAGGTGTTGCAGTTGGGCCTGGCGCTGGCTGTCGGGAGCGGCCAGCACGCAGGACGAAAGAACCAAGAGCAGGGCAGTCGCCAGGGTTGTAGCACTGTGTCGTTCCATGACGTCCTCCTGAATCAAAATCGTGCGCGGTCCTGTGGCGAGGGAGCTTGCTCCCGCTGGGCTGCGAAGCAGCCCCGATAACGACCTGACGACTCAGTGTGTCAGGCAAAACCAGGGGGGCTGCTGCGCAGCCCAGCGGGAGCAAGCTCCCTCGCCACAGGGTTTGTGTCAGACAGGTCTCCCTGCCGGGTTTATTTAAGGGTCAGGACCCACGCCGCCAGGATCTTGGCTTCCTCTTCCGTCACGGGGTTGGCCGGCATTGGCATCGGTCCCCAGTTGCCTTGCGTACCTTCCTTGATGTGCTTGGCGAGCAGATCCTGTGCTCCGGCGACGCCGGCGTTTTTCGCCGCGACGTCCTTGAGCGCCGGGCCCACCACCTTGGTGTCAATGGAGTGGCAGGCCGCGCAGGGCTTGCTCTTGAACAGCGTCGGGCCGTCTTGCGCCAATGCCGGCAGGCTGTAGGCGGCAGTCAAGGCCAGGGCAATCAGAATAGGCTTCATGGTTTTTCCTCTTATTGATGGGGCTCAATAGATGTCGTGTTGGGTGTTGTAGACGTTGAATTTCCCCGTCGGGGTGATCAGGCGTTTGTCCTTGATCACGTTCTTGACCTTGAGGGTCTTGTCGTCGATCACCACCAGCGCCGACTCGTCTTCCTGACCACTCCAGACCGAGAACCAGACCTCGTCACCGGCCTTGTTGTATTCCGGTTGCACCACACGCAGCGCGCCTTTCTTGATACCTGCGTACTCGGCAATCGGCAGCACGGTGTAGCCGGCGTCGAGCTTGTCGATGTTGAACACCGCTACCGACTGGCTGAGCTTGGCGTCGGGGCTGAGGGTGGTGTCGACATACAGATGACGAGACGCGGGGTGAGTCTTGATGAACAGCGAACCGCCACCCTGGCCCTGGAGTGAACCGACCTGTTTCCAGGCGTATTGCGGGTGATTGACCGGGTCGGTGCCGATCAGCGAAACGCCGGCATCGCCCAAGTGGCTGGTGGCCCAGACCGGTCCGTAGAGGGGGTGGTTGAAGTTGGCGCCGCGGCCCGGGTGCGGGGTCTTGCCAACATCCACCAGGGCGGTGAGCTTGCGTTCCTTGGAGTCGATCACCGCGACCTTGTTGGAGTTGTTGGCGGCCGTCATGAAGTAGCGATGGCTGCTGTCCCAACCGCCGTCATGCAGGAACGGTGCGGCGTCGATGCTGGTGATGGTGAGGTTCTTGATGTCCTGGTAATTGACCAGCATCACCTTGCCGGTTTCCTTGACGTTGACGATGAACTCCGGCCACTCGTGGGAGGCGATGATGGCCGCGACCCGAGGCTCGGGATGGTACTGCTGGGTGTCGACGGTCATGCCGCGGGTCGAGACGATCTGCTTGGGCTCCAGGGTCTCGCCGTCCATGATGGTGAACTGCGGCGGCCAGTACGAGCCGGCGATGGTGTACTTGTCTTCGTAGCCCTTGAACTTGGAGGTTTCCACCGAGCGAGCCTCGATGCCCACCTTGATTTCCGCGACCTTGGTCGGCTCTTTCGGCCACAGGTCGATCATGTCGATCTTGGCATCCCGGCCGATCACCAACAGGTAGCGACCTGACGCCGAGATGCGCGAGATGTGCACCGCATAACCGGTGTCGATCAGCTTGACGATCTTCTTGCTGTCGCCGTCGATCAGGGCAATCTTGCCGTCGTCGCGCAGGGTCACCGAGAACAGGTTCTGCAGGTTGAGCGTACTGATCTGTTTGGTCGGCCGGTCTTCAGGCTTGACCAGCACTTTCCAGGTCTTGCGGGTTTCCGCCATGCCCCATTCCGGTGGCGTCGGCGGGGTGTGCTGGATGAACTTGGCCATCACCGTGATCTGGTCTTTGGTCAGGGCATTGGAGGTGCCCCAGTTCGGCATGCCGGCGGCCGAACCGTAGGTGATCAGCGCCTCCAGGTAGGCTTGGCCGCGCGATTGGGTGATGTCGGGTGTCAGCGGCTTGCCGGTGGCGCCTTTGCGAAGCACACCGTGGCAACCGGCGCAGCGCTGGAAGTAGATTTCCTTGGCCGTGTCGAAGTCGGCCTGGCTCAGGTCGGGCGCGCCTTCGGTCTTGACCACGCGGGGTTGCTCCGGCGCGGCGGTTTGGTCGGCGAAGGCGTGGGGGGCGGCCAGCGCTGTACACAGCGCCGTGACCCGCAGGGCCCACGATTTTTTGTGGCTGATCAGCATTCCATTTCTCCTCAGGCGTGACCCGCGCTGCGCTGTAATTGACGTTCGGCGCGCAGGTTCTTGGTGCGGTGCAAGGCTATGCCCAGGCCGGTGGTTAGCCGCTTGACGGCGATCAAGTTTGCCGGCCGCAGCCCTTGCCAGGTTGTCGCAGGGCACCGTAGCGTGGCCTGCAATCGTGTTGTCTGATCAGGTCTTGCCATGAACGCTATCCACACTTTGCAGCACCCCGACGAACCCTTTTATCAACCCCAGGACAACGAGCAGGCGATGTTCGAGCAGGCCTGGCATCACGGCATGCCGGTGCTGATCAAAGGCCCGACCGGCTGCGGCAAGACCCGTTTCGTCCAGCACATGGCCCACCGCCTGAAACTGCCGCTGTACACCGTGGCCTGCCACGATGACTTGAGCGCGGCCGATCTGGTGGGGCGTCACCTGATCGGCGCCCAGGGCACCTGGTGGCAGGACGGGCCCTTGACCCGGGCGGTGCGCGAGGGCGGTATCTGTTATCTGGATGAGGTGGTCGAAGCACGCCAGGACACGGCCGTGGTGTTGCACCCGTTGGCCGATGATCGTCGGCAGCTGTACCTGGAACGCACTGGCGAAGTGCTGCAGGCGCCGCCGTCCTTCATGCTGGTGGTGTCGTACAACCCCGGTTACCAGAACCTGCTCAAGGGCATGAAACCCAGCACTCGCCAGCGTTTCGTGGCGATGCGCTTTGGCTATCCGGCGGTGGCCGATGAAGAGCGCATCGTTGCCCGCGAGGCAGGGGTCGATCTGGCCCTGGCGGCTCAGGTGGTGCGATTGGGACAGGCGCTACGCCGGCTCGATCAGCATGACCTGGAGGAAGTTGCCTCGACGCGCCTGCTGATTTTCGCCGCGCGCATGATCGGCTCCGGCATGGACCCGCGCCAGGCTTGCCTGGCGTGCCTGGCCGAGCCATTGAGTGACGACCCGCAGACCGTTGCCGCGTTGATGGATGTGGTCGATGTCCACTTTGGCTGAAACCGTTGCCGTGCCCCGACGCTTGCCCGGGGACCTGGCGATGTGGTTTTTCATCCTCGCCGAGTTGTCGGTGTTCGCGTTGTTGATCCTGACGTTCACCGTCGCCCAGGCGTTGTACCCACAGACTTTCAGCGAAGGCCGGCAATTGCTGGACCGCTCCACGGGCCTGGCGATGACCCTCAGCCTGCTGACGGCCGGGTTGTTCGCCGCCCTGGCCCAGGAGCAGGTCAGGCAGGACCGGCCACGTCGGGGGGCGTTGTTGCTGTGGGTGGCGTTGCTACTTGCTTCGGGCTATGTGGGGATCAAGCTCACGGAGTACGCCCATCTGTTGGCGAACGGCCTGGGGATGGAACACGACACCTTCTTCACCTTGTACTGGATCCTCACGGGGTTTCATTTCCTCCATGTGCTGCTGGGCATGGTGATCCTTGGCTGGCTGGCCGAGGGCTGCCGGCGCCGTCGCTATGGGGCGCAGGGCAACAGTGGGCTGGAATCCGGCGTGCTGTATTGGCACATGGTCGATCTGGTCTGGGTGTTGTTGTTCCCGGTTGTCTACATCCTTGATTGAGCGGAGGTGCTCATGTCGGCTTCCCGTGTCTTGATTGCTTGCTGGATGACGCTGGCCGTGCTTAGCACCGGCACCGTTGCCCTGGGCCAGATCGCGGCTGCCGGGCTGGTGTCCATCGCCATCCTGGTGGTCGCGGTGACCAAGGCCTGGCTGATCGCCGACGGCTTCATGGAACTGCGCCATGCGCCGCGCCTGTGGCGCGGGTTGATATTGAGCTGGGCGGTGCTGTTGGCGACGCTGATTGCCTCGACACTCATGGCAGGCACATAACCCGTGGCGAGGGAGCTTGCTCCCGCTGGGCTGCGCAGCAGCCCCATTCGTAACAACCTCACTCTACCTGACACACCGTGCCGGCAGGTTTTGGGGCCGCTTCGCGACCCAGCGGGAGCAAGCTCCCTCGCCACGGGATCGGTGCTGCAGGAACAACCCACCAAAACCATCGGAGATTCTTGATCGCCATCAAGCGGTTTCCGACCCCTCGCTTCCTAGAATGAACACGCCAAGCAATGAGGAAGTGACCATGTCAGATACTTTCACCAAAGGCATGGCCAGGAATATTTATTTCGGGGGAAGCATCTTCTTTTTCCTGATATTCCTGGCCCTGACCTACCACACGGAACAGACCTTTCCAGAACGCAGCAACCAGGCGCAATTGACGGAATCGGTGATACGCGGCAAGGGCGTCTGGGAGCGCAATAACTGCATCGGCTGCCATACCCTGCTGGGCGAGGGCGCGTACTTTGCGCCGGAGCTGGGCAACGTGGTCAACCGTCGCGGTGGCGATGAAGCCTTCAAGCCGTTCCTGCAGGCCTGGATGAAAATGCAGCCGCTGAACGTTCCGGGGCGTCGGGCCATGCCGCAGTTCAACCTGAGCGAGCAGGAGGTCGACGACATCGCCGAGTTCCTCAAATGGAGCTCGAAAATCAATACCAATGGCTGGCCGCCAAACAAGGAGGGCTGAGAGATGAGCATGGCTAATCCGCATCTGAAATTCGCCTCGCAGGCCGTCGCCAAACCCTACTTCGTGTTTGCCCTGATGCTGTTCCTGGGGCAGGTGTTGTTCGGTTTGATCATGGGGCTGCAATACGTGGTCGGCGACTTCCTGTTCCCGCTGATCCCTTTCAACGTGGCCCGCATGGTCCACACCAACCTGCTGATCGTCTGGCTGCTGTTCGGCTTCATGGGCGCGGCGTATTACCTGATACCGGAGGAGGCCGACCGCGAACTGCACAGCCCGAAACTGGCGCTGTTGCTGTTCTGGGTGTTCGCCGCCGCTGGCGTGGCGACGATCCTGGGTTACCTCTCGGTGCCTTATGCCACGCTGGCGAAATTCACCGGCAACGACCTGCTACCGACCATGGGCCGCGAGTTCCTGGAACAGCCGACCATCACCAAGATGGGCATCGTCGTGGTATGCCTGGGGTTCCTCTACAACATCGGCATGACCCTGCTCAAGGGGCGCAAGACCACGGTCAGCATGGTGATGATGACCGGGCTGATCGGCCTGGCGGTGTTCTTCCTGTTCTCCTTCTACAACCCGGAAAACCTCGCACGCGACAAGTTCTACTGGTGGTGGGTGGTGCATCTTTGGGTGGAAGGCGTCTGGGAGCTGATCATGGGTTCGATGCTCGCCTTCGTCCTGATCAAGATCACCGGCGTGGACCGGGAAGTGGTGGAAAAATGGCTCTACGTGATTATCGCCATGGCGTTGATCACCGGGATCATCGGCACCGGTCACCACTTCTTCTGGATCGGCGCGCCCGAGGTCTGGTTGTGGGTCGGCTCGATCTTCTCGGCGATGGAACCGCTACCGTTCCTGGCCATGGTGGTCTTCGCCTTCAGCATGGTGAAAAACCGTCGTCGGCAACACCCGAACCGCGCCGCCACGTTGTGGGCCAAGGGCACCACGGTCACCGCGTTCTTCGGTGCGGGCGTCTGGGGTTTCCTGCACACCCTGGCACCGGTCAACTACTACACCCACGGTTCGCAACTGACTGCGGCCCACGGTCACCTGGCCTTCTACGGCGCCTACGCAATGATCGTGATGACGCTGATCAGCTACGCCATGCCACGCTTGCGTGGGTTGGGTGAAGCAGCGGACGAACGTTCCCAGCGGTTGGAGATCTGGGGCTTCTGGTTGATGACCTTGTCGATGGTGATGATCACCTTGTTCCTCACCGCTGCCGGTGTGGTCCAGGTGTGGTTGCAGCGGTGGATGCCGGATGGCAGTGCCTTGCCGTTCATGGCCACGATGGATCATTTGAAGCCGCTGTTCTGGGCACGACTGGTCAGCGGTATCGGGTTCCTGGCCGGGTTGCTCTGCTACCTGTTCAGCTTCCGTCAACGTGGCCGTGCGGCCCTGCGGGCACCAGCGGCGGTGGTGCCTTCGTGAGTCACCACAGCGACTGAGCCGGACTCATTGTGGCGAGGGAGCTTGCTCCCGCTTGGGTGCGCAGCGCCCACAAAAAGGGGGCTGCTGCGCACCCCAGCGGGAGCAAGCTCCCTCGCCACGAAAGCGGTGTGAGCCAGTCCCTTCAGTGCAACGGCTTAAGAGGAGAATAACCATGGCATTCACCCTGGAGCTGGAAGAATGGGTCGGCAGTGTCTGGCACCGTTTCATCACCCGCCGGGCCAGTGCTGATTTTCCTGAGGCCCGGGTCGAGCTGGTGCCCCGGCAACGTTCGTTGCAGGTGCTGTTTCGCGCCACTGGCGGTGCGCCTCACCTGGGGGTGGAAGCGGTCAGCGACCGCGACCTGTTGTTGCGTCGCAACCTGTTGCAGCAGATTGCCGGCACCTGCAAGCAAGTGCCCCTGGCCTGTTGCGATGGCGATAACCTGCGGCTGCCGGCGAGCCTGGCGACGTTCCCCGATGTCGGGCTCAACGAAGAGCTGTATCGCTGGCTCGCGTTGCTGGCCGCGCAGTCGGGGCCGATGAAGCACTGGGGACGGGACAATCAACGCTGGACCCTGGCGGTGTTGAAGCGCTACCCGGCGCTGCGCCCTCGCTACCGGCGACTGGTGGAGGCGCACCTGTCCCTGCGCCCCGATCCGGCCACGCTCAACCCGGCCGAAGCCGCCTTGGAGCGGGCGCTGTGCCAAGCCTTGCGCGAACCGGGCAGTGTCGAACATTTTCCACGCAGCGAGCGGGCGGCCTGGCCGTTGCCGCTGTGGCTCTACCCACCCCAACACCTGGCCAATCCCCAGGCCGCCAACCTTGAGGAGTCCGAGCAATACCTGGCGACGCCGCCCGGTGAACAGCAGGGCGGGCGCAAGCGCGCCGAGCGAATCGACGACACCACCCGTGATGGTGGGCTGCTGATCGTGCGCCTGGAAAACCTGTTCAGTTGGACCGAACACGTGGACCTGGATCGCTGGGCGGATGACAGCGAAGACCCGGACGCCGCTCGCGTCGCCGAGGACCTGGACCAGTTGACCTTGTCACGTACCCGCATACGCAAGGGCGGTGGTTTGAAACTGCACCTGGACCTGCCGCCGGCCGATGTGGATGACCTCCCGTTGGGCGCAGGCATCCTGTTGCCGGAATGGGATTACCGCAAGCAACGACTGCAGGACGACTTCGTCAGCCTGCAAACCTTTACCCCTCGCGATTGCCAGCCCCAGCCGTTGCCCGCGCGCCTGCGAAGCTCGGCCCAGCGCTTGCGTCGCCAGTTCGAACACTTGCGCAACGATCGCCAATGGTTGCGCCAGCAAACCCAAGGCTCGGAACTGGACCTGCAAGCCTGGCTGGATTTCCACGTCGAACGCCAGCACGGGCAGTGCAGTGAACGCGGGCTGTTCATGGACCAGCGTCAGACGCGCCGCGACCTGGCCTGCCTGCTGTTGGCCGACCTGTCGATGTCTACCGATGCCCACCTCAACGACGAACACCGGGTGATCGACGTGATTCGCGACAGCCTGTTGCTGTTCGGCGAAACCCTATCGGTGCTGGGGGACGATTTTGCCTTGTACGGGTTCTCTTCCTTGCGCCGCCAGCAGGTGCGCATGCATGAACTCAAGGCCTTCAACCAGCGTTATGACGACCACACCCGGGGGCGGATCCAAGGGCTCAAGCCCGGTTACTACACGCGCATGGGCGCGGCGATTCGCCAGGCCACGCAACGATTGGCGGGCTGCAAGCGGCGGCGCAAATTGTTGTTGCTGCTCAGTGACGGCAAGCCCAATGACCTGGACCTCTACGAAGGACGCTACGGTGTGGAAGACACCCGCCAGGCAGTGCTGGAAGCCCGGCGCCAAGGGCTGACGCCGTTCTGCATCACCATCGATCGCGAAGCGGGGGATTACCTGCCGTACATGTTCGGGGCCAACGGCTACACCTTGATTCGCCAGCCCGAGCAACTGCCGCTGCGCTTACCGCAGTTGTACCGGCAATTGACTCAGGATTGAGGGCTCAGGCGATGCTGCGCGGCAGCCAGAAGAACATGACGATGCAGAAGATCGTCAAGCCGACACAGAACCAGGTGAAGCGTCGCAACCGACGCTCGCTGGCCTTTGCGGCCTCGACTGGCAGGGGCATGCCGCACTGGCGACATTCGGTTTCGTGTATCGGGTTGGCTTGTTGGCAATACAGGCAAGTGGGCTGCGCGCTCATTCGAATTGCTCCAGGCGCAGGCGATCGAGAATGGCGATCTGGCGACCGTCCTGGGTGATGATTTTTTCATCGATCAGGCGCCGGATGATCCGCGAGAAGGTTTCCGGCTGGATCGACAAGTGCCCGGCGATCAACTGCTTGGCCATCGGCAATTCGAACTGGCTGTCCACGGTTTGCAGGCGCACCAGTTGCGTCAGCAGGTAGCGCACCACGCGGTGAGTGGCGTTCTTCAGTGACAAGGTTTCAATCTCGTTGACCCGTTGGTGCAGGCGTACACAGAGCTTGCCGAGCAGGGCGAAGGTCAGCCGGCTGTTGCTTTGCAGCAGACGCATGTAGGTAGCGTTGGACAACCGGTATACCTGGGTCGGGCCGACGGCTTCAGCGGACGCGACGTAGTTGGGGGTGTCCATCAGCATCATGGCTTCGGCGAAGGTCTGGCGCTCGCCGATCACCTCGAAGACCTTTTCCTGGCCATCCGGGGTCAGCCGGTAGATTTTCACGGCACCGGAAATCACGAAGTAAAACGCCTGCGCCGGCTCTCCCTGGCGGAACAGCGGATCGCCCCGGTCGATGTTCAGCAGTTGGCTGTTGCTCATCAATTCGTTGAGCTCTTCTTCGTTCAAAGGCTCGAACAGGTGATGGCTGCGCAGAATCTGGTGATGGACGCGGTGGAGCACCATGGCATGGAATCCTTGTAAGGGTGAAAGAGGTGGTCGGGGTCAGACCAGGCTCAGGGACAGGCCGCTGGCTAGCGCCACGACGCAGGAGAGCAAGACGAACCAGGTAAACGGCAGAACGACGGATTTCATGGATGACCCCGACAAGAAAGGTGATGCCGTGCCTGAGCAAGAGACGGGCCATGCCTGCGGGCGTTGTTTCATGGGACGTTAGAGTTAGTGAGGGTAAAAATGACCCTGGCGCAATCGGGTTAAAACAACCACGAAAGGGTCATAAGTACCCCGTTCGGCTATAGTCCCTGTGGGAGCGAGCTTGCTCGCGATGGCGTCGGATCAGTCAGTATTGAGTTGTCTGGCCCACCGCCATCGCGAGCAAGCTCGCTCCCACAGGGGGGTAGGGGTATTTAGCGAATGGCTCGACCCGGTTCGGCAAGCCCCTTGCAAGTGACTGGTCGAGGCACCTGGCTGGCTTGATCTGAGACAAGGCCTGCCAGCGCCGATAGCCGATCATTCGAACCCTGGTTTGTCGTACTTCGCTGGCGGTTCAGCGAGGCAAAAGGAGTGATGTATGCAAGTGCTTGACCGTCGCAAGGCCATGGCCATTCTGCCGCTGTGGCGCCTGGCGTTTCGGCCGTTCTTCCTGGCGGGCTGCGTGTTGGCGCTGTTGGCCATTCCCCTGTGGCTGCTGGCGTTCACCGGGCGCTTGTCGACCTGGCAGCCGGCCGGCGGCTGGTTGGCCTGGCATCGGCATGAACTGTTGTTCGGTTTCGGCCTGGCGATCATTGCCGGGTTCCTGCTGACGGCGGTGCAAACCTGGACCGGAATCCCCGGCCTCAGCGGCAAGCGCCTGGCAACGCTGGCGTTGTTGTGGCTGGGCGCGCGGCTGGCCTGGTTGGTGGATGCGCCCTGGCCGTTACTGACGCTGCTGGAGCTGGGTTTTGCCCTGGCGGTCGCCGCGCTGATGGGCGTGATGTTGTGGCGTGTGCGGCAGAAGCGCAATTACCCAATTGTGCTGGTATTGCTGCTGTTGGCCGCCGCCGATGCGTTATCCGTATACGGCCTGGTGCAGCACGACGAGGGCTTGCAACGCCAGAGCGTGCTCACCGGCCTGTGGCTAGTGGCGGCCATGATGGGGTTGATCGGCGGGCGCGTGATTCCATTCTTTACCCAGCGCGGCCTCGGTCGGGTCGAGGGCGTTGCCCCTTGGCCGTGGCTCGATCGCCTGTTGCTGGCAGGGGCGGCGCTGGTGGCGTTGTTGTATGCCTTCGGTCCGGCGCTGGTGACCAGCGTCTGGGTCGGCCTGTTGTTCGCCGCGTTGGCGGTGGGCCACGGGATTCGGCTGGTGCGTTGGCATGATCGGGATTTGTGGCGGGTGCCGCTGCTGTGGTCGTTGCACCTGGCCTACGCCTGGCTGGCGGTGGCTTGCCTGGGCATGGCGCTGTGGCACTTCGGCGTGCCAGTGAACCCGAGCCTGGCGGTGCATGGCCTGACCATCGGCGCCATGGCCGGGTTGATCCTGGCGATGGTTGCCCGTGTCAGCCTGGGCCATACCGGGCGCGCCCTCGAGCCGCCGGCGGGCATGACCCTGGCGTTCATCCTGCTGAACCTGGCGTGCCTGAGCCGCGTGCTGTTGGTGCTGCTGTTGCCGTTGGCCGGGCTGTGGCTGGCGGCGCTGTGCTGGACACTGGCGTTCGGTCTATACGCCTGGCGCTATGGGCCGATGCTGCTCAAGGCTCGGGTGGATGGGCATCCGGGATGAGCCGACTGGGCAGAGGGAATCGATAATGTACGGGGTCTTGCTGGTTACCCACCTGTTGGCGGCCATCGCCTTCATTGGCACGCTGTTTTTCGAGGTCTTCATCTGGCATGGCGCCCGTCGGCCGTTGGCCCAAGGCGTCAAGGACGCTGCCGACCAGGCCATCGCCCAGCGCTCGCGCCGCGTGCTGCACGGCGTCGTGCTGGTGCTGTACGGCGCCGGCATGGCCCTGGCCTGGCAGCATCGCGGCGCATTGAGCCAGCCGTTGAGCAACAGCTTCGGCCTGCTGCTGAGCCTGAAGATCCTGCTGGCCCTGAGCATCATCGGTCACTATTTGTGGCTGGCGTACTGGCTCAAGCGCGGTCGCCTGACGCCGAACCGAGCCTGCTGGTTGCGTCGCAGTATCCTGGGGCACATGGTGTTGATCGTGGTGTTGGCCAAGGCGATGTTCTATTGGCAGTTTTGAGCAGGGATGAGAGCAACGAATGCCTGTGGGAGCAAGCTTTGCTCCCACAGGCGTAATGGGCAATGTTTGAGAGTTAACGGGCAGGCTTCATCGCATTGACGAACAACACATTGTTTTCCAGGTGGATGTGCTGCATCAGGTCATCACGAAACTCCACCAACCCGCGATACAGGGCGCGCCAGGTGTTGCAGGCGTCGGCGGGCGGGGTGATCTGGTCGGTCAGGGCGAGCATGGTTTCCAGGGCTTCACCGTGCTGGTCGTGTTCGTAGCGCAGCACCTGGATCGGCGCCGAGGCCCGTTCGCCCAGGCCTTGTTGCAGCATCGGGAACAGCACCTGTTCTTCCTTGAGCATGTGGCCTTCGAGTTCCTGGTACATGTCCTGCAGGTGATCGGCCAGGCCGTTCGGGCAACTGGGTCGCGCACCGTGGACCTGCTCGACGCGCCGGGCCAAGCGGATCAGTTCCGGCAGCTGTTCGCGATGGCGTGCGTGGTAGCGCTCCAGGATGTGGCCAATCAAGGTCGCCTGGGGTTCGTCGCGCCAGTCATGGCCCAGCTCCCCAGCGGCTTGCAAGGTGCGCAGGGCGTCGGCGATCAGCAGCGGGTTCAGGCCTTTGCCCAGCGCTGCTTCACGCAAGGACTTTTGCCCGCCGCAGCAGAAGTCGAGGTTGTAATGATGGAAGGTACGGGTTGCACCGGGAATATCGCAGGCCAGTTGGCCGAGGCTTTGTTCCAGCAAATCGAGGCTCATCATGTTTCCTTGGGGTTGAATCCCGGCAGGGACGGATGAACGGACTTTGCAGTCGACGTGCCAGTTTCAACTGATTGAAAATAAAGCATTAAATTTTTGGCAGGGTGATTGTCACCCTGACTGTTGAGGGTCAAACGAACCCTGGAGGGTCATCACTACCATGCTGCGTGAAAGCCTGGCCGCCGACCTGATCGTCGAGCTGCCCAATGCGGTGCGATTGCAGCGCCTGGTGCAGACCCTGCGCGAATACTTCAACAGTGGCGCCGTGGGATTGTTGCGCCTGGACGACGACAGCCTCAGGCCCGTGGCGACCGTGGGTCTGGTCCACGAGGCGCTGGGCCGACGGTTCGTGATTGCCCAACACCCACGCCTGGCGGCAATCATGGCCTCGCGCGAGCCCACCTGGTTCGAGCCTGACAGTCGCTTGCCGGACCCTTATGACGGCTTGCTCGACAACCATGTCGGCGAGCCGCTGCCGGTGCACGACTGCATGGGCGTAAGCCTGTATGTGGAAGGCCGGCTCTGGGGCGCGATCACCCTCGATGCGTTGCACGCCGGCACCTTCGACAGCCGCGCCCGGGAGGAACTCAAGCGCTGCACCTTGCAGATCGAAGCGGCGGTGCGAGTCACTCGGCTCGAGCAGGAAAACCGCAGCCTGCGGGCCTCGCGCAGCGACCCGGCGGACCTGCGTCTGCCGGCCGAGGAGGGCGAGATCCTCGGCCGTAGCGAGGGGCTGCAACAGTTGCTCAACGAATTGGATGTATTGGCCGACTCCGAACTGCCGGTGCTGTTGCTGGGCGAAACCGGCGTGGGCAAGGAATTGTTTGCCCGGCGTCTGCATCGCTTGTCCCGGCGCGGCCACAAGCCATTGGTCCAGGTCAATTGTGCGGCGTTGCCGGAGTCCCTGGCGGAAAGTGAGTTGTTCGGCCACGTCAAAGGCGCGTTCTCCGGCGCGACGACTGACCGCGCCGGGCGTTTCGACGCGGCCAATGGCGGCACTCTTTTTCTCGACGAAGTCGGCGAGTTGCCGCTGAGTGTGCAGGCCAAGCTGCTGCGCACCCTGCAGAACGGCGAGATCCAGCGCCTGGGGGCGGACAAGCCGCTGCACGTCGATGTGCGGATCATCGCCGCCACCAACCGGCACCTGCCTGACAGCATTCGCGACGGGCTGTTTCGCGCCGACCTGTACCACCGGCTTTCGGTCTACCCGGTGCCGATCCCACCGCTGCGCGAGCGTGGCCACGATGTGTTGATGCTGGCCGGGCACTTCCTCGAACTGAACCGCACGCGCCTGGGCTTGCGTGGCTTGCGCCTGTCACCGGCGGCTGAACAGGCGCTGCTGGCGTACTCCTGGCCGGGCAACGTGCGGGAGCTGGAACATGTGATCAGTCGCGCGGCGTTGAAGCAACTGAGCCGGGGGGCCAGTCGCAGCCTGATCATGACCTTGGAGCCGCAGGTGCTGGATCTGGATGTCAATGCCAGCGCCGTCACGGCCCAGGCGTTGCCGGAGAGGCCCCTGGAAGCGCTCGATGTGCCGTTCCAGCCCTTGGGTGAGGCGGTTGATGCTTGTCAGCGACAGGCGATCCTCACGGCTCTGGAACGTTGCGGGCAGAATTGGGCGGGGGCGGCGCGGTTGTTGGAGGTTGATCCGAGCAACTTGCATAAGCTGGCGCGGCGGTTGGGGCTCAAGTAGCCGTTGATCTGTTACACCGCGTTGCCTTCATCGCGAGCGAGCTTGCTCGCGATAGCGCCCTTCAACTCACCACAAGAACCACCATTGACAACGATCAAGGCCCGTCATCGCCGCAGAATCCACACTGGCCCAAACCCATCGTGGAGATCACCGTCATGCCCCTTTCCCTGGCCAAAATGCGCCGTCAGTACACCCTCGATGGCCTGGATGAAGTCCAGGCACCCGACGACCCCATGGCTTTGTTCAGGCTCTGGATGCAACAGGCCCGAGACACCGAAAGCCCACCGGTGGAAGCCAACGCCATGGCTTTGGCGACGGTGGATGAGCAGGGCCGGCCTCACTGTCGGGTGTTGTTGCTCAAGGGCTTCGACGCCCAGGGCTTTTCGTTTTTCGGCAACTACGACAGCGCCAAGGGACAGAACCTCGCGGCCAACCGGTGGGCAGCCATGACGTTTTTCTGGCCGGGGCTGGAGCGGCAAGTGCGGATTGAAGGACAGGTCTGCAAGCTTGATCCCGCGTTGTCGGATGCCTATTTCGAGTCCCGTTCCGTCGCCAGTCGCCTGGGTGCCTGGGCGTCGCCACAAAGCCGACCACTGGAGGACAGGGCCGCGCTCGAGACCTTGCTGGTGCAAACCGAACAACGTTTCGCCGATCAACCGGTGCCACGTCCCGCGCATTGGGGCGGCTATTGCCTGCGACCCGAACGGCTGGAATTCTGGCAGGGCCGTGCCGACCGTTTGCACGATCGCCTCGACTACCGCCTGCAGGATGGCGCCTGGCAGCGCAGCCGCCTGGCGCCTTGAGCGCCGAGGGAGGTACCTCCAAGGAGGAATAGGCCCGGCAACGATTGCGGTTCAGGCTGGGCCATCTTTTCTGACAGGACGGCTGATCATGGCCCATCTGACGCAACGCCTCTTTCAACCACTGAACATCGCGGTCCTTACCATCAGCGATACGCGAACCTTCGACACCGACACCTCGGGCCAAACCCTGGCGGACCTGCTGCAAACAGCCGGACACGTGCTCATCGACCGTGGGCTGGTGAAGGACGATATCTACCAGATCCGCGCCCAGGTCTCCCAATGGATCGCCGACCCCAAGGTGCAGGTGGTGTTGATGACTGGCGGCACAGGGTTCACCCCGCGCGACAACACCCCCCAAGCGGTGGCGCCGCTGCTGGACAAGCACGTCGACGGTTTTGGTGAGTTGTTCCGCCAGGTGTCCCTGGCGGAAATCGGTATGTCCACGCTGCAATCACGGGCCTTGGCGGGCATGAGCAATGGCGTGCTGGTTTGCTGCTTGCCAGGCTCGCCGGGGGCTTGCCGGACCGGCTGGGAAAAGATCCTGGTCGGGCAACTGGACAGCCGCACTGGCCCGTGCAATTTCACCCCGCATCTCAAGCCGCAGGCCGGCATTGCTCCGACCGCCTGCGAGACACGCTCGTGAGCGGCAAGGTGTGCGACAGCGGCGTGCTGATGCCGGTGGATGAGGCGATTCGTCATCTGCTCGACCAGGCCCCGCCGCCACCGCCCGTGCAACGGGTTGGCCTGGACCAGGCCCTGGCGCGTGTGCTGGTTGCCGACATTCTGTGCCCGATGAACCTGCCGGCCTGGGATAACAGTGCGATGGACGGCTATGCCCTGCGGGCCGCTGACCTGCCGGGTGACGGCGGCTACCTGCTGTTGGGCGGGCGGATCGCCGCGGGTGACGAGCCGGGCGAGCCGTTGCAGGCCGGGCACGTCGTGCGGATTTTTACTGGCGCGCCGCTGCCACCGGGGGCCGACACGGTGGTGCCGCAGGAAAGCTGTCGCGTCGATGGCGAGCGGGTCTGGTTGCCGTCGGTCAACGGCGGTGACCATGTTCGCAAGGAAGGCGAGGAACTGCGTCGAGGAGACCGGCTGCTCGAAGCCGGCACGCGCTTGCGTGCCCAGGAGTTGGGTTTGCTCGCCGGTGCCGGAGTCGGCCAGGTGGACGTCTATCGCCCCTTGCAAGTGGGCTTGCTCAGCAGCGGCGATGAGCTGCGCGAGCCGGGCGAGCCACTGGCGCCAGGACAGATCTACAACAGCAATCGTCATAGCCTCGCCGCACTGCTGCGCGGTTGGGGTGTCGAGGTGCATGACTTCGGGGTCATGCCCGACCAGCTATTGGCCAGTCGACAAGCGTTGCGCCTGGCCGCCGCCGAATGCGATGTGCTGATCACATCGGGCGGTGTCTCGGTGGGTGAAGAAGACCACCTCAAGCAAGCCATCGAAGCCTTGGGCAGCATCGACCTCTGGCGCCTCGCCATCCAGCCGGGCAAGCCCCTGGCCTTTGGGGATGTGGAAGGCAAGCCATGGATTGGGCTACCGGGCAATCCTTCAGCGGCGTTGATTACCGCGTTGATCGTCGTGCGTCCCTTCCTGTTCCGCGCCCAAGGCATGCGCGACGTGCTGCCTGTACCGTTGCAACTGCCGGCCGGGTTCGATTGGCTCAAGCGCAACCGACGCCGGCAGTACCTGCGGGCCAGGTTGGTCCCGGATGCCAACGGCCACCTGTGTGTGGAACTGCACCCTCAGCAAAGTTCGGCGATGCTGACGGCCGCTTGTTGGGCCGATGGGCTGGCGGTGGTGGAGTGTGAGGCGCAGTTGCACAAGCACGACAAAGTGCTGTACCTGCCATTCGCCGAGCTGATGCATTGACGGCAATTGATTGCCGTCAAGGTCGCCGGCCGAGGGCTGGCTAGACTGGCGGCGCTTGAGTTTTTCTCATGAGGATGCCCCATGCAACTGGTTTGCCCGGCAGGGAATCTGCCTGCCCTCAAAGCGGCGGTGCGCCAAGGCGCCGATGCCGTCTATGTCGGCTTTCGCGATGACACCAATGCCCGGCATTTCGCCGGGCTGAACATGGACGACAAGCAGTTCGACGCGGCTGTCGCACACATCCGTCAACACCAACGCAAGCTGTACGTGGCGGTCAATACCTACCCGCAGCCCAAGGGCTGGGAACGTTGGCAACGGGCGGTGGACCGTGCCGCCGATTTCGGCGTGGATGCCCTGATTGCCGCCGACCCCGGCGTGCTCGGCTACGCCAGCCAGCGCCACCCGAAACTGGCGCTGCACCTGTCGGTACAAGGCTCGGCGACCCACGCTGCGGCTCTGGCTTTTTACGCCCAGCGCTATGACATCCGCCGCGCCGTGCTGCCGCGGGTACTGTCCCTGGCCCAGGTGCGACAGGTGGCGGCTGCCAGCCCGGTGCCGATCGAAGTGTTCGGTTTCGGCAGCCTGTGCATCATGGCTGAAGGCCGTTGCCACTTGTCTTCCTACATCACCGGCGAATCGCCGAACCTGTGCGGCGTCTGCTCGCCCGCCAAGGCGGTGCGCTGGAGCGAGGATGCCCAAGGCCTCAGCGCACGCCTGAGCGAGGTGCTGATCGACCGCTACACCCCCGAAGAACCGGCCGGTTATCCGACCCTGTGCAAAGGCCGCTTCCTGGTGGGTGGCAAGCGTTTCCATGCGCTGGAAGAACCCACCAGTCTCGACACCCTTGACCTGCTGCCGGAGCTGGCCGCCATCGGCGTCGAAGCGGTGAAGATCGAAGGTCGCCAACGCAGCCCGGCCTATGTTGAACAGGTGACCCGGGTCTGGCGCGCCGCACTGGATGCCCACCAGGTCGCGCCACAACGGTTCCGGGTGCAGGAAGAATGGCGCCAGGTGCTGGCTGGCTTGTCCGAAGGCAGCCAGACCACCCTGGGTGCCTACCATCGATCATGGCAATGAGGGGAGGCCAGATGAAACTCAGCCTGGGACCGGTCCTGTTTTACTGGGACAAAGCGCAACTGGGGAATTTCTATGCCGAGATGTCGGCATTGCCGCTGGACGTGATTTATCTGGGGGAAACCGTGTGCTCCAAGCGCCGGGCCTTTTCTCTGGATCAATGGCTTGGGCTGGCGCGCGAGCTACAGACGTGCAGTCAGGCACAGATCGTGTTGTCGAGCCTGACACTGATCGAAGCGGCTTCGGAGCTGTCTTCGCTGCGCCGTCTGTGTGACAACGGCCAATTATTGGTGGAAGCCAATGACATGGGGGCGGTGCAGTTGCTGGCCGAACGCAAGCTGCCTTTCGTGGGCGGTCCGGCGTTGAATTTGTACAACGGTCACGCCCTGGGCCAATTGCTCGACAGCGGCATGGTCCGCTGGGTGCCACCGGTGGAGTGTTCGGCGGCGCTGATTGGCGATGTGCTGGAGCAAGTGCGAGACATGGAGCGTGAGGTGCCTGAAGTCGAGATCTTTGCCTACGGCCATCTGCCCCTGGCTTACTCGGCGCGCTGCTTCACCGCTCGTGCCGAAAACCGGCCCAAGGATGACTGCCAGTTCTGCTGCATCAATTACCCCGATGGCCTGGCGCTGAGCAGTCAGGAGGGCCAGCCGTTGTTTACGCTCAATGGCATCCAGACGATGTCCGGTGAGGTGAGCAACCTGCTGGCTGATTACAACGCCCTGGTGGCTTGCGGGGCCGACATCCTGCGCTTGAGTCCGCGAGCCCAGGGCATGGCCGAGGTGGTCAGCGCGTTTGATCGCGTGCGCCAGGGGGAGGCGCCGCCGCTGTTTGTCGAGGGCTGCAACGGCTACTGGCACGGCCATGCCGGCATGTTGAAGGTAGAGGAGGCGGGCCTGTGTTGAGTCCGAAGAAGTGGGTGCTCAAGGGCGCTGATCGCTTGCTGCCGCTGGTGGGCAAGGTGCCGTTCGTGGTGCAGCGCCTGGCGTTGCAACAGGCGCTCAATCGTTGCCTGGCCGAGCCGTTGCGCGATGGCGGTTTCGATGTATTGCAGGGGCGCTGGTTGTGCCTGCGGGTGCCGGACCTGAAGTTGTGTTGGTACCTGACCCTGGCGCGGGATGGACTGCGCATCGCCGAGCGGGCCGAAGCCCAGGTCACCATCAGCGGTAACTGGCGCGAGTTCCTGTTGCTGGCCAGCCGTCAGGAGGATCCCGATACGTTGTTCTTCCGGCGGCGGCTGGTGATCGAGGGGGACACGGAGCTGGGGCTGGCGCTGAAGAACCTGATCGACAGTCTTGATCCGGAGGTATTGCCGCCTTGGTTGTGGCGCAATCTGGAGCGGGCGGGCAAGGGATTGGCGACCGTGTGATGAAGCCTTCGACTGCATTGCCCCTGGTGTATTCCTGCTCCGGTTGCTCCAACGTCGCGCAACTGGCCAACAACGTGGCCTTGCGCCTGGACCGCGCTGGCCTGGCCGAGATGTCCTGCATCGTCGGGGTCGGCGGGCATGTGGCGCCGCTAGTCAACAAGGCACGCTCGGGGCGGCGGATTATTGCCTTGGACGGTTGCCCGTTGCAATGCGTCCAGGCGTGCTTGCAGCAACACGACCTGGAAGCGGATGTGCACGTGATCCTGAGTCAGTTGGGCTGGCGCAAGCGTTTCGGGGTCGAGTGCTCGCAAGAAGAGGGCGATGCGTTGTTCGAGCGGTTGATACCGATGATAGGGGTTGATCAAAGCCCCTGAGCCAAACACCGATCCCGTGGCGAGGGAGCTTGCTCCCGCTGGGGGCGAAGCCCCCCAAGTTTGCCACTGCGGAGCGTCAGATTGATTGTGTCTGGCCTTTTTGGGGCTGCTGCGCAGCCCAGCGGGAGCAAGCTCCCTCGCCACAGAGGGTGCACTGACTCGGGCTATTGCTGGTAAGCCTCCAGCGCTTCCTCGGCCAGGATACGAATGTTGCGCCGTTCCATGGCGATCAGGCCACCGTCCACCAAGCGATGCAGAATGCGCGAGAAGGTCTCTGGCTGAATCCCCAGCTTGGAGGCCACCAGGCGTTTGGACACCTGCAGCACCAACTGACCGTTGCGTGGATCGCGCTCCTGCAGCAGGAAATTGATCACCCGTCGACTGGCGCTGGCCAGGGTCAGGTTGTCGATGTCCTTGAGGCGTTGGTGCAGGTGGATGCTCATGCTCGCCAGGATCGCCAGGCAAACTTTGGGCTGGTCCTCCAGGGCCTTGCGGTAGTGGGTGCCTTCGATGCTCACCAGTACGCTGTCCTTGATTGCCGACGCACTGACCGGGTAGCACCGGGCCTCGCTGAATAGCAGGGCCTCGGCGAAGGTCTGTCCGGGCTGGATGATCTCCACCAGGTTCTCCTGGCCTTCGCCGGTGACCCGGAACAGCTTGATCTGGCCACTGACCAGCAGGAAAAACCGCTTGGCCGGGTCGCCCTGGTGCATGAGCGTGCTGTTGCTGTCCAGGCGCCTGAGAACGGCCAGGCTGCAGACATCTTCAAAGACCCGCTCCGGCAATTGGCTGAACAGGTGATGACGACGCAACAGTAAAACGATGGAAGGGTGGGTCAGCATGGCGTACCTCCGCGTGCCGTCATGGTAGGGCCCAAATCGTCGCCGGCCTATGCCTCGGCAGGCCTACCTCGGAAGAGGGAGGGAGGCCTGATGACTATCCCTGTGGCGAGGGAGCTTGCTCCCGCTGGGCTGCGTAGCAGCCCCAAAAAACAGGGCCGCTGCGCGCCCCAGCGGGAGCAAGCTCCCTCGCCACAGGTTATGTGTTGCTCATGGGATCTATTCGCCAGGCCTAACCCGCCCCGCGCAGATGTTCCATCGCCCATACGGCCGCTTCGACCCGTGAACGCAAGCCGAGCTTGTGCAGCAGGTTCTTCACATGCACCTTGACCGTGCCTTCGGTGATGCCCAGCTTGTGCCCGATGACCTTGTTGCTGTAGCCGCCGGCGATGGTCTTGAGCACCTGGCGTTCGCGCTCGGTCAGTTCCACATCGGCCTGGCGCGGTGGCGAGCGCAGCGCCTGGGCCATGACGCGGGTCAGGCCGGGGCTGATCACCAGGGCGCCGTTGAGGGCATCGCGGATGTACTGGATTAGCAACTCCGGCTCCATGTCCTTGAGCAGGTAGCCGTTGGCGTCCAGGCGCAGGGCATCGCGAATGTCGTCCTCGGCATCGGACACGGTGAACAGCAACACCTTGCCGGTGTAGTGCATGGCACGCAGCCGGCGCAGGGTCTCGATGCCGTTCATCTGCGGCATGTTGTTGTCCAACAACACCAGGTCGGGCTTGAGCGGTTCGATCAGGGTCAGGGCTTCTTCGCCGTGGCTGGCTTCGCCAACGATCTGCAAATCGTCTTCGAGCTCAAGCATCTGACGGATGCCGCGACGCATCATCGGATGATCGTCGACCAGTAGCAGGGTGTGGCGCAGGGGGGCGTTCATGTTGCGAGGCCTTCGGTGTGTTGGCCCAGGAATTCCGGTTGGAAATGCACCTGGATGCGGGTGCCCTGGGGGGTACGGGAGTGAATCTGGAGCTGGCCGCGCAGGCTGCGGGCCCGTTCGTTCATGATGTTCAGGCCATGGTGTTCGCGCTGGTCCACCTCGCCGCTGAAGCCCCGGCCATCGTCTTCGATCGACAGCCGCACGGTCTCGCCTTCCTGGCGCAGTTCGAGCCAGGCGTTCTCGGCGTGGGCATGGCGCAGGCAGTTGGACAACGCTTCGCGGGTGATCTGCAGGATGTGGATCTGCTCGCTGGCCGACAGCTCGAAAGCCAGGGTGTCGACGAACAGATGCACTTTGAAGTCCCCGCGGTTGGAGAACTCCTCGGCAGTGTCCTTGAGTTCTTCGACCAGGCCGTCATCGTGGATCTGCAAGCGGAAGGTGGTCAGCAACTCGCGCAACTGGCGATAAGCATTGTTGAGCCCTTCGCGCAGTTCACCGGTGACGGTCTCCAGGGTCTGCACCGGTTCGCCCCGACGCATCAGGGTCTGCATGCGGCTGACTTGCAGCTTCATGTACGACAAGGCCTGGGCCAGGGAGTCGTGGAGTTCGCGGGCAATGATCGTGCGTTCATCGAGCAGCAGCAGACGATGGTCCTGTTCGCGCTGGCGCTTGAGCGATAGCGACGTACCAATCAGGTTGGCCAGGGCCTGGATCAATGCGGTTTCCCAGGGCTGCGCGGCGTGGCCGTCGACAAAATGGGCCTTGAGCTCACCCAGCTCGTTGCCCTGGTTGCTGATGCTGAAGGCTTGCGGGCGTGCCGCGTTGTGTTTATGACAACTGGCGCAATCGCTGCTGGCGCAGACCTGGCGGCTGTCGGCGCCATGCAACGCCAGCAAGTGCCTGGCCGGTGCCTGCAATTGCCCTTGCAGGCACAGCGTCAGGCGCAGGCCCGGCAGGCGTTGTTGGAAGCGTCGGATCAGTTCATCCAGCCCTTCGGCATTGGCCTGTCGCGTCGCCAGGCTGCGACTGCTTTGGTACAGCAGTTCCAGGGCGGCGTTGGCCTGTTGCAGGTTCAGGGTCTTTTGCTGGACCTGGTTTTCCAGGGTGCGGTGCGATTGCTCGATGGTCTCGGCCATGGTGTTGAAACTGGTCGCCAACTGGCCCAGTTCATCTTCGGACTGGTGATTGACCCGCACCTGGAATTCGCCGCGACGAAAGCGCTGGGTGGCGTCCACCAACTCCTGCAAGGGCGTGACCACGCCGTACTGCAATTCATACAGGCCGATCAGCAGGATGATCATGGTGCTGAACAGCGCCGCGCCCTGGATCACCTGCTGCCAGCCTTGCTTGTGCTCGCTCTGACGTTGCAGCAGGGTGACGAACTGGTCCAGTTGATCGACGAAGGTGTTGGCGCTGGCCTGGAAAAATGCCGAGTCACCACGCTCGATGGCCGGGCGCAAAGTCTGGTTCCAGCGCTGCACAAGGTCGCGATAGCTCTTGTGCAGGGAGGTTTCCGGCCCATCTTCAAGCACGGCGCGCAGGGCAGGGCTGTCGAGGCGTTGTTGCAGGCTGGTGATGATCGCGGGGATGTCGTCGTTGGCCCCCGCCGCCAGTTTCCAGCTCAGGTGGTAGGTCTCCATGCGCACGGAGCCAGCGGTATTGATAGCGGCAGCGTCGCCCTGGCTGAACCAGGCGATCAATCCGGCGCTCAAGGAACTGGCCAGGGCCAGGATGGCGATGAGGATCACCGCCAGCCCGGCGCGAGCGGGCAGGGAGCTGCGCAGCCAGCGCATCATCGACGCGGGCCTGCGGGGCAAAACTGTGAAGCGAGCATAGGGGCGCCCTGGACCTGGGGGTGTAGCAGCCAATCCTGGGCGCACTACCTCTAAAGAGTTGTCGGCCGCTCCATTTCCATAAAAGCTTCGGCAGACTTGTTCAAGATATTGATAAATAAAGGGTTGTATCAATATCCGGGTCTACCTCCTTGGAGGTAGATGGGGCAAGCATAGGCCTGGACCGCCCCGGTGCACGTTGACCCAAGTCAAGTTTTTGCGGGGTTCGTATCACTAGGCTGCGCTCATCGAACTGACGGAGTGCATCGTGATGCGAGCGCAAGTGCAACAAGGGCTGGTACTAGGGATGAGTACCCTGGCCTTCACCGTGTGCTTCATGGTCTGGATGATGTTTGCCGTGCTCGGCGTTCCGATCAAGGAGCTGCTGGCCCTCAACGAGACCCAATTCGGCCTGCTGGCGGCCACGCCGGTGCTGACCGGCTCGCTGGTGCGTTTGCCCCTGGGGCTTTTGACCGACCGCTTTGGCGGGCGGATCGTGTTCTTCCTGCTGATGCTGTCCTGCGTCCTGCCGCTGTACTTGATCACCCTCGCCACGGCCTTCTGGCAGTTCCTGGTGCTGGGCCTGTTCGTCGGCCTGGCTGGCGGTTCGTTCTCGGTGGGCATCGCCTATGTCGCCAAGTGGTTCGACAAGCAGAACCAGGGTTTCGCCATGGGCGTGTTCGGTGCCGGCAACGCGGGGGCGGCGGTGACCAAGTTTCTCGCCCCGGCCCTGATCGCGTTCGGCTCCTGGCACCTGGTGCCCAAGGTGTTCAGCGCCATCCTGTTCATCACCGCGCTGCTGTTCTGGTTTCTCACCAGCGAGAAAAAGGAGCACAGCGGCACCGGCGGCGCCACATTGCGCGAGCAGTTGAAAACCCTGAAAGAGCCGGCCGTGTGGCGCTACTGCCAGTACTACTCGATCGTCTTCGGCGGCTACGTGGCCCTGGCCTTGTGGATGACCAAGTACTACGTGCAGGAATACGGCTTCAGCCTGCAAAGCGCGGCGCTGCTGGCGGCGTGTTTCTCCCTGCCTGGTGGCGTGCTGCGGGCCGTCGGTGGCTGGATGTCCGACCGCTGGGGCGCCCAGAGCGTGACCTGGTGGGTGTTGTGGGTCAGCTGGATCTGCCTGTTCCTGCTCTCCTACCCCCAGACCCAACTGCAAGTGCAGACCGTCAACGGCATCGTCGACTTCCATATCGGCCTCAACGCCACGCTGTTCACCGTGCTGCTGTTCGTGATGGGCATCGCCTTCGCGTTCGGCAAGGCCTCGGTCTTCAAGTACATCGCCAACGACTACCCGAAAAACATGGGGGCAGTGTCCGGCATCGTCGGCCTGGCCGGCGGCCTGGGCGGGTTCGTGCTGCCGATCATGTTCGGCGCCCTGGTGGACCTCACCGGCGTGCGCTCGTCCTGCTTCATGTTGATGTACGGCGTGGTCTGGGTCTCCCTGGCCTGGATGTACTTCAGCGAAATACGCAAGCGCCCGCTGCTGGGTAAACAGCCGCCGGCCATTCAATCCCCGTTTTCCAGCATTGCCCAAGGAGAAGAACATGTCCGTTCTGCAAACGCCTGAAAAGGGCCCGGTCATTCATGACTGGCGTCCGGAAGACCCTGCTTTCTGGGGCAGTAGCGGCAAACTGACCGCCCGGCGCAACCTGTGGATTTCCATCCCGGCGCTGCTGTTGGCCTTCGCGGTGTGGATGGTCTGGAGCACGGTGATCGTGCGCCTGAATGCCATCGGCTTCAGTTTCAGCACCGACCAGCTGTTCTGGCTGGCGGCATTGCCGGGGCTGTCCGGTGCGACCTTGCGCATCTTCTACTCGTTCATGGTGCCGATCTTCGGTGGCCGGCGCTGGACCGCCCTGAGCACCGCATCGCTGCTGATCCCGGCGTTGTGGATGGGCTTCGCTGTGCAGAACCCGGCCACGCCCTACAGCGTGTTCGTGTTGATCGCGTTGCTCTGCGGTTTTGGCGGCGGCAACTTCGCCTCGAGCATGTCCAACATCAGCTTCTTCTACCCCAAGTCCCAGCAAGGCACGGCCCTGGGCCTGAACGCCGGGCTGGGTAACCTGGGGGTGTCGGTGATGCAGTTCAGCGTGCCGTTGGTGATCTCTTTCGGCGTGTTCGGCTTCATGGGCGGCCAGCCCCAGGTGTTGGCTGATGGCAGCTCGCTGTGGTTGCAGAACGCCGGTTTCATCTGGGTGCCGTTTATCTTGGCCGTGACCCTGATTGCCTGGTTCGGCATGAACGACCTGTCCAGCGCCCGTGCTTCGTTCAGCGAACAGGCGGTGATCTTCAAGCGCAAGCACAACTGGCTGATGTGCTGGTTGTACCTGGCCACCTTCGGTTCGTTCATCGGCTTCTCCGCTGCCTTCCCACTGCTGATCAAAACTTCGTTCCCGGAAGTCATCGCCCTTAAATTCGCCTTCCTCGGCCCGCTGGTGGGCGCGCTGGTGCGGCCGTTGGGCGGCTGGCTGGCGGACAAGCTCGGTGGGGCCAAGGTCACCTTGTGGAACTTCGTGCTGATGATTCTGATGGTGTTCGGGGTCATGCACTTTTTGCCCCAAGGCGGCCAGGGCGGCAACTTCTACGGCTTCCTGGGCATGTTCATGTTGCTGTTCATCACCACGGGTGTGGGCAACGGTTCGACCTTTCGGATGATCCCGGTGATCTTCCGCACCCTGCATGAAAAAGCCGCCCTGGGCAAAAAGCCCGAGGTGCGCGAGCAAGCGCTCAAGAACGCCGGCAAGGAATCGGCCGCGGTGCTGGGCTTCAGCTCGGCCATGGGCGCCTTCGGGGCGTTCTTCATCCCCAAATCCTTCGGTACTTCGATGGCCCTGACCGGCGGCCCGGAGATGGCCTTCTACATGTTCGTCGGCTTCTACCTGAGCTGCATCGTGGTGACCTGGTGGTGGTACGCCCGCAAGGGCGCGGCGACACCCTGCTAAGACGAATTCAACTATTGCGTGGGCGGGGCGCAGACCCCGCGGAGCAAGCCTGAGAGGAACACACTGTGAGTCATTTATTGGATCAACTGCGGTTTTTCAACCGTAAGCAAGGCGAGTTTTCCGATGGGCACGGCGAGACCCGCAAGGAGTCCCGCGACTGGGAGAACGTCTATCGTTCGCGCTGGCAGTACGACAAGATCGTGCGGTCCACCCATGGGGTGAACTGCACCGGTTCGTGCTCGTGGAAAATCTACGTCAAGAACGGCTTGATCACCTGGGAAACCCAGCAGACCGACTATCCGCGTACCCGCAACGATCTGCCCAACCACGAACCACGCGGCTGCCCTCGCGGCGCGAGCTACAGCTGGTATATCTACAGCGCCAACCGGCTCAAGTACCCGAAAATTCGCAAGCCATTGCTCAAGCTGTGGCGCGAAGCCCGGCAGACCCTGCCGCCTGTCGAGGCCTGGGCCAGCATCGTCGAGAACAAGGCCAAGGCCGACTCCTATAAAAGCAAGCGCGGCATGGGTGGCTTCATCCGTTCCAACTGGGAAGAAGTCAACGAGATCATTGCCGCCGCCAACGTCTACACCGTCAAGACGCACGGCCCGGACCGGGTGGTGGGCTTCTCGCCGATCCCGGCCATGTCGATGGTCAGCTATGCCGCCGGCTCGCGCTACCTGTCGTTGATCGGTGGCGTGTGCCTGAGCTTCTACGACTGGTATTGCGACTTGCCGCCCGCTTCGCCGATGGTCTGGGGCGAGCAGACCGACGTGCCGGAATCGGCCGACTGGTACAACTCCAACTACATCATTGCCTGGGGCTCCAACGTCCCGCAGACCCGCACCCCTGACGCCCACTTCTTCACCGAGGTGCGCTACAAGGGCACCAAGACCGTGGCGATCACCCCGGACTATTCGGAAGTCGCCAAGCTCACCGACCTGTGGCTCAACCCCAAGCAGGGCACCGACGCCGCACTGGCCCAAGCCTTCAACCATGTGATCTTCAAAGAATTCCACCTGGACAAGCCCAGCGCCTATTTCACTGAATACGCCAAGCGCTACACCGACCTGCCGGTACTGGTGATGCTCAAGCCGATGCTTGGCGCTGCGCCGGGCGCGGGTTACCAGCCGGACCGTTTCCTGCGGGCCAGCGACCTGACCGACAACCTCGGCCAGGACAACAACCCGGAATGGAAAACCATCGCCATGGATGCCGCCGGCGAACTGGTTTCGCCCCAAGGCTCCATCGGCTATCGCTGGGGTGAGAAGGGCAAGTGGAACATCCTGCCGCGCGAAGGCGGCGAGGGACGTGAGATCGACCTCAAGCTGAGCCTGATCGGCGGCGACGTCGCAGAGGTGGCCTTCCCGTATTTTGCCGGCGAAGCCCAGGAGTACTTCCAGCACGTGGCCGGTGATGCGGTGCAGTTCCGTCGGGTGCCGGTGCACAGCGTGGTGCTGGCCGACGGCAGCGTGGCGAAAGTCGCCACCGTGTTCGACCTGTCGGCGGCCAACCTGGCCATCGACCGTGGCCTGGGTGGCGCCAACGTCGCCAAGGACTACGACGACGCCTCGGTGCCCGGCACCCCGGCCTGGCAGGAGCAAATCACTGGTGTAAGTCGCGAGAAGGCGATCCAGATCGCCCGGGAGTTTGCCGATAACGCCGACAAGACCCGTGGACGCTCGATGATCATCGTCGGTGCGGCGATGAACCACTGGTACCACATGGACATGAACTACCGCGGGCTGATCAACATGCTCATGCTCTGCGGTTGCGTCGGCCAGACCGGCGGTGGCTGGGCCCACTATGTGGGCCAGGAAAAACTCCGTCCGCAATGCGGCTGGCTGCCCCTGGCCTTCGGCCTGGACTGGAACCGTCCGCCACGGCAGATGAACGGCACCAGCTTCTTCTATGGCCACAGTTCGCAATGGCGCCACGAGAAGATGAGCATGCACGACGTGCTCTCGCCCCTGGCCGACAAATCGCAGTTCCCCGAGCACGCCCTGGACTACAACATCCGTGCCGAACGGGCCGGCTGGTTGCCGAGCGCGCCGCAACTCAACACCAACCCGCTGCACATCTGCCGCGATGCCGCCGCCGCGGGCCTGGAACCCAAGGACTACGTGGTCAAGTCGCTGCAGGACGGTTCCCTGCGCTTTGCCTGCGAACAGCCGGACAGCCCGGTGAACTTCCCGCGCAACATGTTCATCTGGCGTTCCAACCTGCTGGGCTCCTCGGGCAAGGGCCACGAGTACATGCTCAAGTACCTGCTGGGCACCAAGAACGGCGTGATGAACGAAGACATCGGCCATAGCACCGAGTGCAAACCCACCGAAGCCGAATGGGTCGACGAGGGCGCCATTGGCAAGCTCGACCTGGTGACCACCCTGGACTTCCGCATGTCCTCGACCTGCGTGTACTCCGACATCGTCTTGCCGACCGCGACCTGGTACGAAAAAGACGACATGAACACCTCGGACATGCACCCGTTCATTCACCCACTGTCGGCCGCCATCGATCCGGCCTGGGAATCGCGTTCGGACTGGGAAATCTACAAGGGCATCGCCAAGGCGTTTTCCGCCATGTCGGTCGGCCACCTGGGTGTCGAGAAAGACCTGGTCACCGTACCGCTGATGCACGACAGCGTCGGCGAACTGGCCCAACCCTTCGGCGGCACCGACTGGAAAAGTGCCGGTGTGGCGCCGGTCCCGGGCAAGAACGCACCGAACCTGCAGGTGGTGGAGCGCGACTACCCGAACATCTACAAGCAGTTCACCTCCCTGGGCCCGATGCTGGAGAAACTCGGCAACGGCGGCAAGGGCATCAACTGGAACACCGAGACTGAAGTGAAATTCCTCGGCGAACTGAACCACAAGGAAGTCGAGGCCGGCATCAGCCAAGGGCGACCAAAGATCGACAGCGCCATCGACGCCGCCGAAGTCATCCTGTCCCTGGCCCCGGAAACCAACGGCCATGTCGCGGTGAAAGCCTGGGCAGCGCTGTCGGAGTTCACCGGCATCGACCACAGTCACCTGGCCGTCTCGAAGGAGCACGAGGCCATTCGTTTCCGCGACATCCAGGCCCAGCCACGCAAGATCATTTCCAGCCCGACCTGGTCTGGCCTGGAAGACGATCACGTGAGCTACAACGCCGGCTACACCAACGTCCATGAGTCGATCCCATGGCGCACCATCACCGGTCGCCAGCAGTTCTACCAGGATCACCCGTGGATGCAGGCGTTCGGCGAGCAGCTGATGAGCTATCGGCCACCGGTCAACACCCGCACCATCGCCGGCGTGAAGGGCAAGCGCAGCAATGGCGAGACCGAGATCGTCCTGAACTGGATCACCCCACACCAGAAGTGGGGCATCCACAGCACCTACAGCGACAACCTGCTGATGCTGACCTTGAGCCGTGGCGGGCCGATTGTCTGGCTCTCGGAAATCGACGCCAAGCGCGCCGGTATCGAGGACAACGACTGGATCGAATGCTTCAACGTCAACGGCGCATTGACCGCCCGTGCGGTGGTCAGCCAGCGGGTCAAGGAAGGCATGGTGATGATGTACCACGCCCAGGAACGGATCGTGAACGTGCCGGGTTCGGAAACCACCAAGACCCGTGGCGGCCACCACAACTCGGTGACCCGCGTGGTGCTCAAGCCCACCCACATGATTGGCGGTTACGCGCAACAGGCCTACGGCTTCAACTATTACGGCACGGTCGGTTGCAACCGCGACGAATTCGTCGTGGTGCGCAAGATGGTCAAGGTCGATTGGCTCGATGGTTCCAGTGGCGATGATTTGCCGCGTCCACTGCCGACTGATATCGAGGAGAACTGAGATGAAGATTCGCTCACAAATCGGCATGGTCCTGAACCTGGACAAATGCATCGGCTGCCACACCTGCTCGATTACCTGCAAGAACGTCTGGACCAGCCGCGAAGGCATGGAATACGCCTGGTTCAACAACGTCGAATCCAAGCCAGGCATCGGCTACCCCAAGGAATGGGAAAACCAGGACAAGTGGAAGGGCGGCTGGATCCGCAACGCCGACGGCTCGATCAACCCGCGCATCGGCGGCAAGTTCCGCGTGCTGGCGAACATCTTCGCCAACCCGGACCTGCCGAGCCTGGACGATTACTACGAACCGTTCGACTTCGACTACCAGCACCTGCACACCGCACCGCTGGGTGAGCACCAGCCTACTGCGCGACCACGCTCGGTGGTGTCCGGCAAGCGCATGCAGAAGATCGAGTGGGGCCCGAACTGGGAGGAAATCCTCGGCACTGAATTCGCCAAGCGGCGCAAGGACAAGAACTTCGACAAGATCCAGGCGGACATCTACGGCGAGTACGAAAACACTTTCATGATGTACCTGCCGCGCCTGTGCGAGCACTGCCTGAACCCGGCGTGCGCGGCATCGTGCCCGAGCGGTGCGATCTACAAGCGCGAAGAGGACGGCATCGTCCTGATCGACCAGGAGAAGTGCCGCGGCTGGCGCATGTGCATCAGCGGCTGCCCTTACAAGAAGATTTACTTCAACTGGAAGAGCGGCAAGTCGGAAAAATGCATCTTCTGCTACCCGCGTATCGAAGCCGGGATGCCGACTGTCTGCGCTGAAACCTGCGTTGGACGGATCCGTTACCTCGGCGTGTTGCTGTACGACGCCGACCGTATCAGCGAAGTGGCAAGCACCGCCGATGAGAAGGACCTGTACGAGAAGCAACTGGAGATTTTCCTCGACCCCAACGACCCGGCAGTGATTCGCCAAGCCCTGGCCGATGGCGTGCCGCAGTCGGTGATCGATTCGGCGCAACGTTCGCCGGTCTACAAAATGGCCGTGGATTGGAAACTCGCACTGCCGCTGCACCCGGAATACCGCACCTTGCCAATGGTCTGGTACGTGCCGCCACTGTCGCCGATCCAGAACGCTGCCACGGCTGGCACCGTGGGCATGAACGGGGTGATCCCGGACGTCGACAGCCTGCGCATCCCGCTGCGCTACCTGGCGAACATGCTCACCGCCGGTGATGAAAAACCGGTCAAGCTTGCGCTCAAACGCTTGCTGGCGATGCGTGCCTACAAACGTTCCGAGCAGGTCGACGGCGTGCAGGACCTGCAAGTGCTGGCCGACGTCGGCTTGAGCGTGAACCAGGTGGAAGAGATGTACCGCTACCTGGCCATCGCCAACTACGAAGATCGCT
Source organism: Pseudomonas sp. 3JA (assembly GCF_036961705.1). Lineage (NCBI taxonomy): Bacteria > Pseudomonadati > Pseudomonadota > Gammaproteobacteria > Pseudomonadales > Pseudomonadaceae > Pseudomonas > Pseudomonas sp. 3JA. Next base: position 57,320 of record NZ_JBAMDJ010000004.1, on the reverse strand, counting down.
TCGTCGTACCAAGCGCCCACCGCGAAGACGCCATGAGCGACGCGTTCGCCGAGCGCTCCGGTTGCGGCTTCAGCTTTGGCAGCGGTTGCAGTGGCAGCTCCGACACCAACATGTTCGGTGGCAAGAAAGCCAACCGCCGCGACGTGATCAAAACCGTGCAGTTGTGGGAGGAATGAGCATGCGCATTCTCAAGGTGATTTCGTTGCTGCTCGACTACCCGACCGAGACCCTGGTGGCCGGTCGGGATGAGCTGGAACAAGCGATTCTCCAGGCACGGGAAATCAGTCCCAACCAGCGCGCCGGGCTGTTTGAATTGCTGGAGGTGATCTGCGGCAAGGACCTGATGGATGGCCAGGAGCACTACGGTGCGCTGTTCGGCCGCGGTCGTTCGCTGTCGCTGCTGCTGTTCGAACATGTCCATGGCGAATCCCGCGACCGTGGCCAGGCCATGGTCGACATGATGGCCCAGTACGAAGAGGCCGGTTTTGCCATCGGCGTCAAGGAACTACCTGACTACATCCCGCTGTACCTGGAGTTTCTTTCCACCCGCGAAGACCTCGAGGCCCGCGAGGGCCTGGCCGATGTGGCGCACCTGCTGGCCTTGCTCGCGGCGCGCCTGGACGAACGTGAAAGCGCCTACGCCAGTTGCTTCCGCGCCTTGCTACAAATCGCCGGGGCCGAGCCTCAGGTGGCGGTGGCCGAGTTTCGCGAGCAAGTGAAGGCCGAGCCACGGGATGACTCCCTCGAAGCCCTGGACAAGGTCTGGGAAGAAGAGGCGGTGGATTTCATGAAGGCCGAACAGCAGGACCGTTGCAGCTCGATGCCCAGCGCGCCGGGCAAGGCGCGAGACGAAAGTGCGGTGCCGCTGCACTGGGTGGATTTTCAGCATGAAGGGCTGGCCGCAGCGCCAGCCGGGGAGGTGGGTAATGTCTAAATGGGATCTGTTGTTGTTCGGGGTCTACCCCTACGTCGCCTTGGCGATTTGCCTGCTTGGCAGTTGGGCACGCTTTGATCTGTCCCAGTACACCTGGAAGGCCGGTTCCAGCCAGATGCTGAACAAGCGCGGCATGCGGGTGGCCAGCAACCTGTTTCACATCGGCGTGCTGTTCGTGCTGGCCGGCCACTTCGTCGGCCTGCTGACACCCTCGGCGATCTATCACCATGTGTTGAGCACCGAAAACAAGCAATTGCTGGCGATGGTCTCCGGCGGTTTCTTCGGCGTACTGGGCCTGATCGGCCTGGTGATGCTGCTCAACCGTCGCCTGACCGACCCACGGGTTCGCGCCACCTCCAATGCGTCGGACATCCTCGTGCTGGTGGTGCTGCTGGTGCAACTGGTGCTGGGGCTGATGACCATCGTGGCCTCTACCGCCCATATGGACGGCTCGGTAATGGTGATGCTGGCCGACTGGGCCCAGAACACCGTGCTGTTGCGTCCGGTTGAAGCCGCTACCTCGATAGCGCCGGTAGGCCTGGTCTACAAGCTCCACGTGGTGCTGGGCCTGACCTTGTTCGTGTTGTTCCCGTTCACTCGTCTGGTCCATATCGTCAGTGCGCCGGTCTGGTACCTGGGACGTCGTTATCAAATCGTTCGGCAGAAGTTTTGAGGAGAAGATCATGGCGAGTGGATGCGGATGTGGCGGTGGTGGTGGCGGCAGCGGCGGCTGCGGTTCTTCGGCAAAAGCGGCACCGGTGATCGCGCCGGTGGCCGAAGCCGAACCGGCGGGGGCGGTGCAGTTCGAGCCGGCCCAGGCCGGGCCGGTGGCGGAGGATGAAGCGCCACAGTTGATTGCCAGCAGTGAACAGGAGTGGCCGATCATCAGCGTCAACGGGGTGTCGATCACCCCGCAGGCGATGGCCCAGGAGCTGCAATACCACCCGGCGGAAAGCCGCGAGGAGGCGGTTTATCAGGCGGCACGGGCCTTGGTGATTCGCGAATTGCTCCAGCAACGCATCGCCGAACTGGGCCTGGCGTTACAGGTCGGCGCCGGCGAAAACGAAGAGGAAGCGGCCACGCGGCTATTGCTCGAACGTGAGGTGCAGGTGCCGCAGTGCGACGAGGCCACCTGCCTGCGTTATTACGAAAGCAACCGAGCGCGGTTTCACAGCGCACCGTTGCTGGCGGTGCGGCACATCCTGCTCGAATGCGCGCCGGACGATGCCGAGGCGCGCAGCCTGGCCCATGTCCAGGCCGAGCTGCTGCTGGAGCGGCTGGATCAGTTCCCGGGCAGTTTTGCCGAGTTGGCGATCAAGCATTCGGCGTGTCCATCCAAGGAGCAGGGCGGCTCGCTGGGGCAGATCAGCAAGGGCCAGACTGTGCCTGAGCTGGAGCGCCAGTTATTCACCCTGCCGGCGGGCCTGGCCGGTAAACCGCTGGAAAGTCGCTATGGCTGGCACGTGATCAGCATCGACCAGCGCATCGATGGCCAGCCATTGCCGTACGAGGCGGTGGCGACGGCGATTCGTACCCAGTTGCAGCAGGGCGTGTGGCAAAAAGCGCTGGTGCAGTACCTGCAAACCCTGATCGGTGCGGCGGACATTCGCGGCATTCACCTTCAGGGCGCCGACTCGCCGCTGGTGCAGTGAGCACGGGCTCAATCAGGAGATCTTCATGAATGCGGTGTTGCAGGACGGATTTGGGCGCCAGATCGATTATTTGCGGATGTCGGTGACCGATCGTTGTGATTTTCGTTGTGTGTATTGCATGGCGAAAAACATGACGTTCCTGCCGCGTCAGCAAGTGTTGACCTTGGAGGAGTTGCAGCGCCTGGCGCGGCTGTTCGTCGGCCTGGGGGTGAAGAAAATCCGCCTGACCGGTGGAGAGCCGCTGATCCGTCCGGGCATCGTCGGGTTGTGTCGCGAGATCGCGGCGTTGCCCGGCCTGCGGGAACTGGTGATGACCAGCAACGGCTCGCAGTTGGGGCGATTGGCCCAGCCGCTGGTCGAGGCTGGCGTCAAGCGCATGAACATCAGCCTCGACAGCCTGGACGGTGAACGTTTTCGGGCGATTACCCGCAACGGCAACCTGGACCAGGTGCTGGCCGGGATTGAAGCGGCGAAGGTCGCCGGGTTCGAGCGGGTCAAGTTGAACTGCGTGGTGATGAAAGGACGCAACTTCGATGAGGTCCCGGCGCTGGTGCAGTACGCCATCGATCAACGCATCGACATCAGTTTTATCGAGGAGATGCCGTTGGGGGAGGTGGGGCGTTCCCGGGGCGAGTCGTTCTGTTCCAGCGATGAGGTCCGGGCTGTGATCGCCGCTCATCACCGGTTGCTCGACAGTACGGAGAACAGTGGTGGCCCGGCGCGTTATGTACGTTTGGAACAGCATCCGGATACCCGGATCGGTTTCATTTCCCCCAACACTCACAACTTCTGCGCCAGTTGCAATCGCGTGCGCATGACCGTTGAAGGGCGCTTGCTGTTGTGCCTGGGGCAGGAGGATTCTCTCGATCTGCGTGGCTTGTTGCGGCGTTATCCGTTGGATGACCAGCCGGTTATTCAGGCGGTGCAGAAGGCGTTGCGTGGGAAGCCTTTGCGCCATGACTTCAATCCTGGTGGGGAGGTGCAGATTGTGCGGTTCATGAATATGAGTGGGGGTTAAGGACTTACACGGACCCCGTGGCGAGGGAGCTTGCTCCCGCTGGGGTGCGCAGCAGCCCCGTACTGTTCTGAGCGCTGGGATTTGTTGATTGGGGGCATATCCGTTGCTGCGGTAACGGCCACTTAGGGTTCCGCCCTGACGGCGGCTCACTTTTGAGAAGCGCAAAAGTAAGCAAAACGCTTTTGCCCCACCACTCGGTGCCTCGCCTAGGCTCGGCATGCCCGAACGCAGGCATTGCTCCGTGGGCCGCCGCGAAGGGCCATCCATGGCCCAGCGCGGCTATCCCGGCATCCATGCCGGGATGCCCACTGCGCAATGCCTGCGTTCGGCCAGCGTGGTTAACGGGGCGCCGAAATCAACGTCCACCGCGAGGCGGCCTTATAGCCGGCCTGGCTCTGCGGCCATACCCCGATCCAACTGTGGGAGCGGGCTTGCTCGCGAAGGCGGCCTGCCAGCCGGTCTATTTCTTCCGGTCGCACCCCGATCCCATTGTACGAGGCGCATTGCCCCCCCCTTCCAAGCGGGTTGGCCGTCGCTCCCGAATCTTGATATCGATCAATTGCAACTCGATCGTTTGGCCGTACTCTCCACTGCATATTGTGTTTGTACGAATCAAAAAGCCTATATGTAGTGTCTGGAGCCAAAATGCAGAGCACGTTGATCTCAGTAGGGTGTAACCGCTTGCACAAGCGCGATGGCAGTGTGGTCGCCTTTGATGCGGACAAGATTCGCCAGGCGCTGATCGCCGCTGGCAAGGCCACTGGCGAATACGCCGAAGCCGAGGCCGAGGCGTTGCTGGAGGCGGTGTTGGCGCGGTTGGAAGGGCAGACGCGGTTGAACGTCGAGCAGATCCAGGACCGTGTCGAGCGGGTGTTGATGGATGCCGGTTTCTTTCTCTCCATGCGTGCCTACATCGTCTATCGCGAGCAACACGGACGCCTGCGTCGGGATCGCCGTACGCTGGTGGAAGTCGCCACGTCGATGAACGAATACCTGGACCGCGAAGACTGGCGCGTGCAGGCCAACGCCAACCAGGGCTATTCCCTCGGCGGGCTGATCCTCAACGTATCGGGCAAGGTCACCGCCAACTATTGGCTCGACGAGGTCTACAGCCAGGCCATCGGCGAGGCGCATCGCGAGGCGGACCTGCATATCCACGACCTGGACATGCTCGCCGGCTATTGTGCCGGCTGGTCGTTGCGTACCCTGTTGCACGAAGGTCTCAATGGCGTGCCAGGGCGGGTCGAGGCCGGGCCGCCCAAGCATCTGAGCAGTGCCCTGGGACAGATGGTGAATTTCCTCGGCACCCTGCAGAACGAATGGGCCGGCGCCCAGGCGTTCAGCTCGTTCGACACGTACCTGGCACCCTATGTGCGCAAGGACCAGCTCAGCTACGACGAGGTCCGGCAGTCGTTGCAGGAGTTCATCTACAACCTCAACGTACCGTCGCGCTGGGGCACGCAAACTCCGTTCACCAACCTGACGTTCGACTGGGTCTGCCCACAGGACTTGCGTGAACAGATCCCGATCATCGGTGGCGAAGAGATGCCGTTCGCCTACGGTGACCTGCAAGCGGAAATGGAACTGATCAACCGCGCCTACATCGAGGTGATGCAGGCCGGCGATGCGAAAGGGCGGGTGTTCACCTTTCCGATCCCGACCTACAACATTACCCACGACTTCCCGTGGGACAGCGAGAACGCCGACCGGCTGTTCGAAATGACCGCCCGTTACGGTTTGCCGTATTTCCAGAACTTCCTCAACTCGGACATGCAACCCAACCAGGTGCGGTCGATGTGCTGCCGCTTGCAGCTGGACGTGCGCGAGTTGCTCAAGCGTGGCGGTGGCTTGTTCGGCTCGGCGGAGCAGACCGGCTCCCTGGGCGTGGTGACGATCAACTGCGCGCGCCTGGGTTATCTGTACAAAGGCGACACCAGCGGGTTACTGCAACGCATCGATACTCTGATGGAACTGGCGAAAGAGAGCCTGGAGGTCAAGCGCAAGGTCATCCAGCATCACATGGATGCCGGTTTGTATCCTTACACCAAGCGCTACCTGGGCACCTTGCGCAATCACTTCTCCACCATCGGCGTGAATGGCCTGCACGAAATGCTGCGCAATTTCACCGATGACCAACAAGGCCTGCACACCGAGCAAGGCCGGGCATTCGCCCTGAAACTGTTGGATCACGTGCGGGCCACGCTGCTGCGATTCCAGGAAGAAACCGGCCACCTCTACAACCTCGAAGCCACGCCCGCCGAGGGCACCACCTACCGCTTCGCCAAGGAAGACCTCAAGCGCTATCCGGATATCTTGCAGGCCGGCAGCCCGGTCGCACCGTACTACACCAACTCGTCGCAACTGCCGGTGGGCTTCACCGAGGATCCGTTCGAAGCCCTGGAGCTACAAGACGAACTGCAGTGCAAATACACCGGCGGCACCGTGTTGCACCTGTATATGGCAGAACAGATTTCCTCCACACAGGCCTGCAAGCAACTGGTGCGCAAGGCACTGGGACGTTTCCGCCTGCCGTACCTGACCATCACGCCGACCTTTTCCATCTGTCCGGTGCACGGTTACCTGGCCGGCGAACATGAGTTTTGCCCGAAATGCGACGAGGCCTTGCTGCTGCAACAACAGCGCCAGGGCAGCGTTCACTGATCCGATCCATCGACCGCAAGGAGCTTCACCCATGAATGCATCGCAAAGCCTTCCACAAGCACAGCGTCAACGCTGCGAAGTCTGGACCCGAGTGATGGGTTATCACCGCCCGGTGGCGGCCTTCAACCCAGGTAAGCAGTCCGAGCATCGCGAGCGGGTGCACTTCACCGAACGCGCGGCCGGGCGTCCATGAGTCGAGTGCTACGGGTCGGGGGCATGGTGCCCCTGACCACCCTCGATTATCCGGGCCAACTGGCGTGCGTACTGTTTTGCCAAGGCTGTGCCTGGCGTTGTCGTTATTGCCATAACCCGCAACTGATCCCGCCGCGCGGTAGCGAGGAGGTGGATTGGTGCCGGGTGTTGGCGTTCCTGCAGCGCCGTCAGGATCTGCTCGACGCCGTGGTGTTCAGTGGCGGTGAGCCAACCTTGCAGGACGGCCTGGCGCCGGCCATGGAGGAAGTGCGGCAGATGGGCTTTCGCATCGGCCTGCACAGCGCCGGCATCAAACCGGCGGCCTTCGCCAAAGTGGTCGGTCTTGCCGACTGGGTCGGTTTCGACGTCAAGGCCTTGCCCGAAGATGCCCTGGACGTGACCCGTGTCGAAGGCAGCGGCGCTGCCAACTGGCGCAGCCTCGACCACCTGCTGGCCAGTGGCGTGGACTATGAATGTCGCACAACGGTGCACTGGCATCTGTTCGACCCCGAACGGTTGCTGAACCTGGCCCGACGCTTGAGCGAACGCGGCGTCACGCGGTTCGCGGTGCAACTGGTGCGCACTGCGCGGATGCTCGATCCCCACCTTTCCAGCGTTTCGGCACAAGCCTTGCAACCTGAGCTGTGGGCCGCCATGCGCGAGTTGTTCCCCTCGTTCGTCTTACGCAGTTGAGCGAGCGCCGGGATGAACGACCGACAGCGGCCCGGGATGACCGGGCCACACTTTTTTAGGTTTTCAAATGCGCTGCCAACCGGCAGGTAGTTGAACAGGGAGCATTTGATATGACCAGACTCACCACCGCCCAACGCATCGTGATCGGCTTTGCCATCGCGCCACTGGCCTTGATTGCCCTGGCGCTTTACGCCTTGAGCGACCTGGCGATGCTGCGCGACCAGGCCGAGCAGATCGTCAGGCAGGATTGGCCGAAGATTGACCCGATCATGGTGATCGCCACGGGCGTGCGCGATAACGCCAGGAATACCCGGGATCTGTTGATCGACAAGAACAATGCGCAAGTCCAGCAATCCATCGACGCCACCCGACAACGGATTACCCAGGCCTTCGCCACGCTGGAGCCGCTGTTCGATCAGCCTGAAGGCAAGGCCGCGTATGCCGAGTTGAAGAAACGTCGCGAGGCCTACGTGGCGGCGTTCGTCCAGGTGCAGGCGTTGATCCGCCAGGGCGCGACGGACGAGGCAATGACGCAGCTCAAGCAGGGCGTGATTCCGGCGGAGCTTGAGGTGTACAAAAGCCTCGAAGGGATGATGGCGATGCAGGGCAAGGTCTTTGTCGAACGTGAGCACTTGGCCCAGGCACGTTACAACGATGCGCGGCGCAACATGCTGGCGTTGGTGCTGGCTTGCCTGGCCCTGGTGACGACCGTGGCGATCCTGGTGACCCGCAGTGTGACCCGTCCCCTGGGTGGTGAACCCAATGACGCGGCGCGGGTGCTTAACCTCATCGCCCAGGGCGACCTGACGATCCGCGTCCCCGTGGGTGTCGGTGCCAACGACAGCGTGATGAGCAACATGCACGACATGCAGCAGAGTCTCAACAGCATGGTCCGGCACATTGCGGCCTCGGTGGATCGAGTGGCCAGTTCCTCCGAAGAACTGAGCGCGGTGAGCAGCCAGACCAGCAGCACCTTGCAGTTGCAGGGGCATGAAATCGAACAGGCTGCCGCGGCCGTGAACCAGATGACCGCCGCGGTGGACGAAGTGGCGCGCAATGCGGTGAGCACCAGCGAAGCCTCGCGGGTGTCCGAGCAAACGGCCCAGCGTGGTCGTGAACAGGTCCAGGAAACGGTGGCTTCCATTACCGCGCTGGCCGAAGGTGTGACGGACAGTTCCGGCCGAATCCAGCAATTGGCCGGGCGGGTACAGGACATCAGCTCGGTGCTGGATGTGATCCGCAGCATTGCCGAGCAGACCAATCTCCTGGCACTGAACGCCGCCATCGAAGCCGCCCGCGCCGGTGATGCCGGGCGTGGTTTTGCAGTGGTGGCCGATGAAGTCCGGGCGCTGGCTCATCGGACCCAGGATTCGACTCGGGAAATCGAGGGCATGATCGGTAATATCCGCCTGGACAGCGGGCATGCGGTGAGCTCCATGCAGAACAACAGCGAACTGGTGCAAGCCACGCTGCTGGTGGCCCAGCGCTCCGGCGAGGCCCTGGATGAAATCGCCCATTCGATCTCGCAGATCAACGAGCGCAACCTGATGATCGCCAGCGCCACGGAACAGCAGGCGCTGGTGGCGCGAGAGGTGGATCGTAACCTGGTGGACATTCGCAACCTGTCCGAACAGGTCATGCTGGGCGCGCGGCATACCGATACGGCGGGCCAGGACCTGGCGCAGATGGCCGGGTCACTGCATGAGACGGTGGCGCGGTTCAAGGTCTAGGCCGATCAATGTCAGGGCCTCGGCCCCACAATCCCTTGTGGGAGTGAGCTTGCTCGCGAAAGCGGAGGGTCAGCTGGTGGTAATGTTGGCTGTGCAAAGGGCGGAACCCTAAGCCGCCGTTACCTAAATAACGGATATACACACCAAGTCAGGAGTTCCCAGCGACCGGCTCAGAAGCACCCAATCGCGGCCCGGTCGAATAACGAATCACACTAAGAACCGCCAGCGTCGCAACCACCAACCCAGGAGACGTCGCCAGCAATACGGCCGTGGTCCCACCCCCAGCCGCCAGGATCTGTCCGGCAGCCAGCGGCCCGGCCACCGACCCCAGGCGTCCGATGGCCACCGCTGCACCAACTCCCGTCGCACGTACGGAGGTAGGGTAGGAGGGCGGCGCCAAGGCATAGAGGACCAATTGCGCCGCCATGACAAACAACCCAGCGGCGAACCCGGCAATGGCCATCGGCACGATGCCGACCGAAAACCCGACCCCGGCCAGGGCGCTCAGCAGTCCGGCATAGACGAACAGCACCACCTTGATGCCATTGCAACGGTCCAGCAACAGGCCACCGAGCAACGAGCCCAGCGCTCCGCCGATGTTGAACAGCATTTGCACCAGGCCGGCCTGGGGTTTGCTGAAGCCCTGTTCCAGCAGCAACGACGGCAGCCAGTTGAGCAACATGTACATCACCGTCAGGGTGAAGAAATAACTCAGCCACAGCGCCAGGGTGGTACGGCCGCGACCTTCACCAAACAGCGCCTGGGTGGTGGAGCCGCGCGCTGTGCCGCCATCCTGCGCCTGGCGAAAGGCGCTGGATTCGGGGAGCCACAAGAGCATCAGCGGGACCACCAGCAGGGGCGCCAACCCGCCGATGAAAAACGTCATCTGCCAGTGTTCGCCAAACAACATGGCGACCACTGCCGCCAACGCACCACCCAACGGAACGCCGGCATACATCACGCTGATGGCCGTGCCGCGGCGCTGCTCGCCCACGGCTTCGGCGCACAGGGCAATGAGGTTGGGCAGGGCGGCGCCCAAGCCCAGGCCGGTCATGAAACGCACCAGCAAGAGGCTGGAGAAGTGTTCGACATAAGCGGTGCTGAGGGAAAACACGCCGAACAGCAAGACAGCGGCGACGAGGATTTTCTTGCGACCGATGCGATCAGCGATCCAGCCGCCAAAGAACGCACCTGGCAACAGTCCGATGATCCCGGCGCTGAATACCCAACCCATCATTTTCGGGTCGAGGGCAAACGTCTGTCGCAGCCCTGCGGCTGCGGTACCGGCTGACTGAAGGTCGAAACCCTCGATCAACGCGACGATGAAACACAAAGCGATAGTCAGCGTCGCACGATGCGCCGGACGGTTCATGGCAAATCCTCTTATTGTTTTTGTGAGGGACACCGGCTCGGAGGATAACCGGCAGGCGTATTTAAGATTAACAAAGCTAACTAAAAAATGAAGGATGCCAAGGGCGAGCCATAAACGGGCCAGATCACTATGAAAATCATGGGCTTGGTACGAATATTCAAGTCAGTTGGTAAATTAGTTAATGATATTAATGTTCGATTATCGGTCAGTATTGATTGACGAAGGGCCCTCGCGGTTTCCATTCTTGGTTCCCACGGCCCCTATCACCAAGGCTGGGCCGATCAAAACAACAACAATAAGTGGATATCGAACATGCCAAACCTTGCCCGGGACGCCTCGATGGCGCGCCCTGTTTTCTCGTTCGCCAGTCTGCTGGCCTGCCTCGGGCTGAGCCTGGGTTCTCCTGCCTTGCGGGCGGAGGGTTTCATTGACGACAGCCACGGCACCCTGACCCTGCGCAATTACTACATGGACCGCGACTACAAGGACGGCGGCGCCAAGACCGCGGCCAGGGAGTGGGCTCAAGGTGTGTTCATGAACGTCGAGTCGGGGTTTACCCCAGGGACGGTTGGGTTCGGCCTCGATGTGAGGGGATTGCTGGGCATCAAGCTCGACTCATCGCCTGACCGAAGCGGCACCGAACTGTTACCGGTGTCGAGCAGCGACAAGCGCGCGGCGGATGAGTATTCGCGCCTGGGTGTGACCGGTAAGCTGCGTTTCGCGCAAACCACGGTGAAGACCGGCGATGTGTCGATCTTCCTGCCGTTTGCCTTTGCCAGCCCATCGCGGCTGCTGCCGCAGACTTTTCGCGGGACGACCCTCAGTTCCAAGGACATCGACGGCTTGACGTTGAACGCCGGTTATATCGATCGCATCGCCCGGCGCGATTCTACCGACTACCAACCGATGAGCATCGCCTCGCCCAACCGTCGTTTCAACGGGGCGGCGACTTCTTCCCATATGGCTTATGGGGGCGGCGACTACCAGGTCAACAAAGACCTCAGCCTGCGGGCTTACCACGCCGAAGTGGCGGATTTGTATCAACAGAACACCTTGGCGTTATTGCATAACCTGCCCTTGGGCGATGGCGTCCTGACCACTGACCTGCGCAGTTTTTTCAGCGACGAAGACGGCGCGGCCAAGGCTGGCAAGGTGGATAACCGCAACGTTTCGGCGCTGGTCGGCTATCGCCTGGGCGGCCATCGCGTGAGCCTGGGCTACATGCATTCCAGTGGTGATACGGCCACGCCTTATGTGTCCGGCACCGAGTTGATGGGCTTGAGCGAAATGACCATGAGCTCGGACTTCCTCAATGCCAAGGAACGCACCTGGCAGGCGATCCATGACTACGACTTTGCCGCCGTGGGCGTGCCGGGCCTGCGCAGTCGACTGCGTTATGTGCGTGGTGATCACATCGAACTGGCGGCCCTCAATGCCGAGGATCGCAAGGAGCGTGAGTTCCAGATGGAGCTGGGATACGTGATCCAGGGCGGCCCGCTGAAAAACGTCGGGCTGCTGGCACGCAAATCGATCTATCGCAACAACTTCCCGGGTACGGCGGCGTTTCGCGACGAGAACCAGACCCGGTTCCTGGTGACGTACAGCGTGCCGATCTGGTGATGCCTTGACGAGCCATGCAGTGCTTTTGTGGCGAGGGAGCTTGCTCCCGCTGGGCTGCGAAGCAGCCCCCTTCGCGCGCCACCCTGATTGTCGGTGTTGTTGCAGACTTTTCAGGGCCGCTGCGCACCCCAGCGGGAGCAAGCTCCCTCGCCACAGGGGAGCGGTGTCCTTTATTGGTAAACCTTCTTCAACAACCGCAGCAACTCCTCACGCTCAGTCCCTGAAAGGGTTGCCGTGGAATCCAGGTCACTCTGCGCGGCGATTTGCTTGAGTTCCTTGAGCAAGGTTTCGCCAGTCTTGCTCAGGAAGATCCCGTAGGAGCGTTTATCCGGCTTGCACCGCACGCGCACGGCCAGGGCCCGGCTTTCCAACTTGTTCAGCAGCGGGACCACTTGCGGCGGCTCGATCGTCAGGGCCTTGGCCAGGTCAGCCTGCATCAGGCCGGGATTCTGGTCGATGATTGCAAGGGCCGAGAACTGGGCAGGGCGCAGATCGTGGACGGCGAGTCGGCCAATCAGGTTCTGGAATAGTTTCAATTGGGCGCGGCGCAGGGCGTAACCGATCAGGTCGTCCAGCGCGGAGTCCAGCGGCGCTTGCGCGTCGGTACCTGCGGCCAGGGGCTCGGCGGGTTCGGCAAGCTTGGAAGACTTGGCCATCGAAGTGAACTTCCTCAAGGTAAGTGGTTAACAAGGCTATCCAGTTTGCCGGGGTTGCGACGCCCTGGCTATGGGCTCGCGCAGATTCGAGATTTGGAACCTTCGATCCAGACCCGGGAAAAGACAGGTAAATCGATTAATAGTTAATTGACATAACTATTTTTCCGGTTTAGTTTTTGATCATCTTCAGCCAAGAACAAGAGAGCACGCATCATGAGTAATTACGAAGGTCGCTGGAAAACAGTCAAGGTCGATATCGAGGAGGGCATCGCCTGGGTAACCCTCAATCGCCCGGAAAAGCGCAACGCCATGAGCCCGACCCTCAACCGCGAGATGATCGACGTGCTCGAGACCTTGGAGCAGGATCCGGCCGCTGGCGTATTGGTGCTGACCGGGGCCGGTGACGCCTGGACCGCTGGCATGGACCTCAAGGAATATTTCCGCGAAGTGGATGCGGGGCCGGAAATCCTCCAGGAAAAAATCCGTCGCGAAGCGTCGCAATGGCAATGGAAGCTGCTGCGCATGTACGCCAAGCCAACCATCGCCATGGTCAACGGTTGGTGCTTTGGTGGCGGTTTCAGTCCGCTGGTGGCGTGCGACCTGGCGATCTGCGCCGACGAAGCGACCTTCGGTCTCTCGGAAATCAACTGGGGCATCCCGCCGGGCAACCTCGTCAGCAAGGCCATGGCCGATACCGTGGGCCATCGCCAGTCGCTGTACTACATCATGACCGGCAAGACATTCGGCGGGCAAAAAGCCGCCGAAATGGGCCTGGTCAACGAAAGCGTGCCCCTGGCGCAGCTGCGTGAAGTCACCGTGGCGCTGGCGCGCAACCTGCTGGAGAAGAACCCGGTGGTGCTGCGGGCCGCCAAGCATGGTTTCAAGCGCTGCCGCGAGCTGACCTGGGAGCAGAACGAGGATTACCTGTACGCCAAGCTCGATCAGTCGCGCCTGCTCGATACCGAAGGTGGCCGCGAGCAGGGCATGAAGCAGTTTCTGGACGACAAGAGCATCAAGCCTGGCTTGCAAACCTATAAGCGCTGAATCGACCGGCGAATGGCGGGCCGCATCCCGCTGTTCGCTGCGCCGCCTTGGCGCTACTGTTACACCGCTGCGATGTATTCCCGATAAAGACAATAAAGAGGAATCACCATGCTGGACGTGCCCCTGTTGATTGGCGGCCAGTCGTGCCCGGCCCGTGACGGCCGGACCTTCGAACGCTGCAACCCGGTGACGGGTGAGGTGGTGTCTCGCGTGGCCGCCGCCACTCTGGAAGATGCCGACGCCGCGGTAGCTGCGGCCCAAGCGGCGTTTCCCGCCTGGGCCGCATTGGCGCCTAACGAACGCCGGACGCGGCTGTTGCGTGCGGCCGAGCAGTTGCAGGCCCGCAGCAGTGAATTCGTCGCTGCTGCCGGCGAGACCGGTGCCATGGCCAATTGGTACGGTTTCAACGTGCACCTGGCGGCGAACATGCTGCGCGAAGCCGCTTCCATGACCACCCAGATCAATGGCGAAATCATTCCTTCGGACGTGCCTGGCAGTTTCGCCATGGCCCTGCGTCAGCCTTGCGGCGTGGTGCTGGGCATCGCCCCTTGGAACGCTCCGGTGATTCTCGCCACCCGCGCCATCGCCATGCCCCTGGCTTGCGGTAACACCGTGGTGCTCAAGGCTTCTGAAATAAGCCCGGCAGTGCACCGGCTGATCGGCCAGGTGTTGCAGGACGCAGGGCTGGGTGACGGCGTGGTCAACGTGATCTGTAACGCACCTGCGGATGCGCCGGCCATTGTCGAGCGATTGATTGCCAACCCGGCGGTGCGTCGGGTCAATTTCACCGGTTCGACCCATGTCGGACGCATCGTCGGCGAACTGTCGGCGCGCCACCTCAAGCCGGCCTTGCTGGAACTGGGTGGCAAGGCGCCGCTGCTGGTGCTGGACGACGCCGACCTGGACGCCGCGGTGCAAGCGGCGGCCTTTGGCGCTTACTTCAACCAGGGCCAGATCTGCATGTCCACCGAGCGACTGATCGTCGATGCCCGTGTGGCGGATGAGTTCATCGCCCGCTTGGCCGCCAAGATCGCCACCCTGCGCGCTGGTGATCCGGCGGCCGGCGATTCGGTACTGGGCTCGTTGGTCGACGTCAGTGCCGGCCAACGCATCAAGGGGCTGATCGACGATGCCCTGGCCAAAGGCGCAACGCTGGTCACGGGAGGGCAGTTGGAAGGCAGCATCCTGCAGCCGACGTTGCTCGATGGCATCACCCCTCAGATGCGCCTGTACCGCGAAGAGTCCTTCGGGCCGGTGGCCGTGTTGCTGCGCGGTGACAGCGATGAAGAGCTGCTGCGCCTGGCCAACGATTCCGAGTTCGGTCTGTCGGCCGCCATTTTCAGCCGCGATACCACCCGTGCGCTGGCCTTGGCCCTGCGGGTCGAGTCGGGCATTTGCCACATCAACGGGCCGACCGTGCACGACGAGGCGCAGATGCCTTTCGGTGGGGTCAAGTCCAGCGGTTACGGCAGCTTTGGCGGCAAGGCGTCCATCGAGCATTTCACCCAGTTGCGTTGGGTGACTTTGCAGAACGGTCCCCGGCATTACCCGATCTGAAACCCGTCGCATCGCGGGCGGTCGAGCCTTGAACGCCGTCGCCCCGATGCAGGCCAGAATAATAATGACAAGGCCGCAGCCTGGTGCTGCCACGCTCCGCTCGCATCGCGACCCGAGTGTGCCTTGGTGGAGGAAATGTACGTGAGTTCCGAGTCCAGATCGTCCTCCCGACCCGAGGCCGGGCGGTATCGCCAGGTATCGATTGGTCATCCTGCCGTGGAAGTCCGGGAAGAGCGTGGCATCTTGCACATGCGCTCCCTGGAGCCCTTGGCCCCGCTGCCAGCGCGGTTGCTCGAGCGCCTGGTGCACTGGGCCAAGGTGCGCCCGGAGCAGACGTTTATCGCCGCCCGTGAAGCCGGCGGTGACTGGCGTCGAGTCAGTTATGCCCAAATGCTCGACAGTGTCCGAGCCATCGCCCAAAGCCTGCTCGGTTACGGTTTATCGGCGGAAAAACCCTTGGCGCTGCTCTCCGGCAATGACATCGAGCACCTGCAAATGGCCCTCGGCGCGATGTACGCCGGTATTCCCTATTGCCCGGTTTCGCCGGCCTATTCATTGTTGTCCCAGGATTTCGCCAAGCTGCGTCACGTCTGCGATCTGTTGCAGCCAGGGCTGGTGTTCGTCAGTGAAGCCGCACCGTTCGAGCGCGCGATCACTGCCGTATTGCCGGCGGACGTGCCCTTGATCACCGTGCGTGGCGAGATAGCCGGCCGGTCGAGGACAAGCTTCGCCAGCCTGCTGGTCCAACCCGGCGGCGCCGAGGCCGAGCAGGCGTTCGCTGCCACCGGCCCGGACAGCATCGCCAAGTTCCTGTTTACCTCAGGCTCCACCAAGCTGCCCAAGGCGGTGATCACCACCCAGCGTATGCTTTGCGCCAATCAGCAGATGCTGCTGCAGACTTTTCCGGTGTTCGGCGAGGCGCCGCCGGTGCTGGTGGACTGGTTGCCGTGGAATCATACGTTCGGTGGCAGCCACAACGTTGGCATCGTGTTGTACAACGGCGGCACGTTCTACCTGGACGACGGCAAACCCACCGCCCAGGGCTTCGCCGAAACCCTGCGCAACCTCAAGGAAATCTCGCCTACCGCCTACCTGACCGTGCCCAAGGGCTGGGAGGAACTGGTCAACGCCCTGGAGCAGGACGATGAATTGCGCGAGCGATTCTTCAAACGCATCAGCCTGTTCTTCTTTGCGGCGGCGGGCTTGTCCCAAAGCACCTGGGACCGGCTCGACAAGGTCGCCGAACAGCATTGCGGCGAACGTATCCGCATGATGGCGGGCCTGGGCATGACCGAGGCGGCGCCGTCCTGCACCTTCACCACCGGGCCGTTGTCCATGGCTGGCTACATCGGCCTTCCAGCGCCTGGCTGCGAGGTGCGCCTGGTGCCGGTGGACGGCAAGTTCGAAGGGCGTTTTCGCGGGCCGCACATCATGCCCGGCTACTGGCGCTCGCCGCAGCAAACTGCCGAGGTATTCGACGAGGATGGTTTCTACTGTTCGGGGGATGCGATCAAGCTGGCCGACGCCAGCAATCCGCAACTGGGGCTGATGTTCGATGGGCGGATCGCCGAGGATTTCAAATTGTCTTCCGGTGTCTTCGTCAGTGTCGGGCCGTTGCGTAACCGGGCGGTGCTGGAAGGCACACCCTATGTCCAGGACCTGGTGATTACCGCACCGGATCGCGAGTGCCTGGGGGCGCTGGTGTTCCCACGGCTTGCTGAATGCCGGCGCTTGTCAGGCCTGGGCGGGGATGCCAGTGACGCCCAGGTTCTTGCCAGCCCGACGGTGCGCCAATGGTTCGCCGACTGGCTGCGACGCCTGAACCGTGAAGCCAGCGGCAACGCCAGTCGCGTGGAATGGATCGCCTTGCTCGATGAACCGGCGTCCATCGACCGCGGTGAAATCACTGACAAGGGCTCGATCAATCAACGGGCGGTGTTGCAGTGGCGGGCGGGGAAGGTGGAGGCGTTGTATCGCGGGGAGGATGCGTCGATTTTGCGGGCGGGACCTGTGGCTTAAAGCGAGACCTTGTGGATGTGCATAAATGGCGGACTCATCCACAAACTCCTGTGGGAGCGAGCTTGCTCGCGATAGCGGTGGCTTAGTAGCAGAGAGGTTCTCTGACACACCGTCATCGCGAGCGAGCTCGCTCCCCCATGAGGTTCGGGGGCTGGTTTGTGATGCTTACCGCCGTCCTAGCAACAAACCCACCACCAGCCCGAAACCGGCGGAAATCGCCACGGTCTGCCAGGGGTGGCCGCCAATATAGACTTCAGTGGCGTCGACCATGGGGCGGGTGCGCTCCCGTGCGCTGGCAACCGAATCAAGCGCTTGTTGCAGTTTCTGGGAGATCTGGTCGCGCAGGTTTTCAGCATCTTCGCCCACCAGCGAGGCACTGCTTTTGAGCAGCTTCTCCGATTCTTCGATCAACGCCTTCAGTTCGCTGAAGGCTTGATCCTTGATTTGCTCTCCATTCGCTTGCACGGTGCTTTTACGGGCCATTGAAGTACTCCTTGCTGATGATGGCATTGATCAATGGAGTGCTGCGCTTGTGCAAAAGTTGCAACGTTTGGCCTTGTCGGCGCAGCCCATCACAAATCGTGGTTAAGACGTTTCCCTGCAAGGTGTAAGATGGCGCCTATTTACGCAACAGGTAATTCCCATGAGCTTCAATCTGGCTGACAAGCCCCTGGCCGAGCGCGCCGCGCTGGAAGACGAAAAATCCCGACTTTTTGAACTGTGGCAAAACAACCTGGGCAAAGCCAAGGGCGATGCTGCCCGCTTGTTCGGCGAGCGCTCCAAACGCAAGGGCAAGTGGGCCGAGTGGGTGCGTGCCGAACTGGACGGCATGTCGCCGCCGGAGTACGCCAACATGGTACGCAGTGAAGTCAATCGACTGATGGCTGCCAACAAGTAAGCCTTAGGTGAATGTTGCCGTAATGGCCTCGCGAACCTTGAGCATTGTCGGCTCCATTTGCGTGTGGGTTCGCCATCCCAGTTCGATGGGGTAGCGGGGCAAGGCCAGGGGGCAGGGCAGCAAGGCCAGGCCGCTGAGGTCGGCGATGGCCCGGGCGGCATGGGCCGGAATCGTCGCCACGGCCTGGCTGCCCTTGAGCAGGAACGGCAACGCGGCAAAGTGGGTGGTCGAGGCACAGACTCGCCGGCTCAGGCCAAGCCCGGCCAGCCCTTCGTCGGTGATACCGATGAAACCACCTGAAGACACCAGCAGATGTTCACGGGCCACGAACGCCTCCAGGCTGAGGGATTGTTGGCCCTGCGCCAGGCTCGCCGGGTCCAAGAGGCAGGCGTAATCGCCTTCCCCCAACACCTGGCGGCTGAGCAACCGCTGGGCGAAACCGCCCGCCGTGATCGCCAGGTCAAGGTCGCGCTCCATCAGGGCCCGGCCGACGATCTGGCTGTGGGTCTGGCGGAAAATCAAGCGCAGGCCCGGCGCTCGGTCGGCCACTTCTTCGATCAAGCGTCGCCCATGGGCAATCTCGAAATCGTCCGACAGGCCGACGATGACCGAGCGGCCTTCGTAATGGCTGGCATCCGGGTCGACCATCGCCAGGCTCTGGCGGCATTTATCCAGTGCTTCGCTGATCACCGGCTTGAGCTGGTTGGCCCGCAGCGTCGGCGCCAGGCCCCGGCCGGTGCGCACGAATAATTGATCGTCATACAAACCGCGAAGCCTGCGCAGCGCTGCGCTGATGGCCGACTGGGTCACGCCCAGGCGTACGGCGGCGCGGCTGGCGCTGGATTCGTCATGCAGGGCTTCGAAGGTCTTCAGCAGATTGAGGTCGATGTCGGCGATATTCATAAGGCTCATATCATTTAGCAGTATTCGGGGCTTTATTCATGATCGGCCGCTGCCTGAGAATCGGCAACACCTGATGATCGAGGAGTTGAAAAACCATGCCCAAATCCATTGTGGCTGCCCTGCAGATCGGCTCGTTGCCTGGCGGCAAGGGCGAGACCCTGGCACAGATCCTTTCCTACGAAGAAGCCATTCGCGAGGCTGGCGCGCGCCTGGTGGTGATGCCTGAAGCGCTGCTGGGTGGCTATCCCAAGGGCGAAGCGTTCGGGACTCAACTGGGTTACCGGTTGCCGGAGGGACGCGAGGCGTTTGCCCGCTATTTTGCCAATGCCATTGACGTGCCTGGCGTTGAAACCGAAGCGCTGGCCGGGCTATCGGCGCGTACGGGGGCGAGCCTGGTGCTGGGCGTCATCGAGCGTGTCGGCAGCACCTTGTACTGCACCGCGCTGTATTTCGAACCCGATGCGGGCCTGGTGGCCCGGCACCGCAAGTTGATGCCCACCGGCACCGAGCGGCTGATCTGGGGCAAGGGCGACGGCTCGACCTTGCCGGTGATCGACAGCCAGGTCGGTCGGGTCGGCGCGGCGGTGTGCTGGGAAAACATGATGCCGCTGCTGCGCACCGCGATGTACGCCAAAGGGGTGGAAGTCTGGTGTGCGCCAACGGTGGATGAGCGGGAGATGTGGCAGGTGACCATGCGCCATATCGCCCACGAAGGTCGCTGTTTTGTGGTCAGTGCCTGTCAGGTCCAGGCCTCGCCGCAGGCCCTGGGTATCGAGGTCGCGCACTGGCCGGCCGAGCGGCCGCTGATTGCTGGAGGCAGCGTGATTGTCGGCCCCATGGGCGATGTACTCGCGGGGCCGCTGAAGGACACGGCTGGGCTACTGATTGCCGAAATCGACACCGATGAGCTGGTGCGGGCGCGTTACGACTATGACGTGGTGGGGCATTACGCCAGGCCAGATGTGTTCGAGTTGGTGGTGGACGAGCGCGCCAAGCCCGGCGTGCGTTTCACGGCGTGATTCACCAGTTGGCGGCGGAGCCCGGCAGGTCGAGGGTTCCGCGGTCAACGAAGCGCAGGGTGCCGAATACGCCGCCGGCGAGCTTGCCCTTGAGCACATAGGGCAGGTTGTCCAGGCTTTGGGTCTGGCTCAGGCCCAAGGTCTGGCGCAACACCGAAAACGCCGAAATGCTCACCGGGACACTGAGGATCGCCTCGGAAAAGCGCGGGATCGAACCGCTCTGGTCACTGACCCCCGTTGCCAGCGTACGGTCGTTGACCTCCAGGTCCAGCGCCACGCCGTTGTAGTCGATCGCGGTTTCGTTGGGGTTCTGCACGCGCAGTTTCACGGCGAAACGCACCTCCAGGCCCTGGTTGGGCAAGGGTTCGATGCCGACCACGTTGATGTTCAGCGGGTCACGGTGCGGGAAGAGGGCGCAGGCACTCAGGCTGAGCAGTATCAGGAAAACGGAAAGGCCGAGGATTCTGCGCATGGCTTGACTCTCAACGAATGAAAAAACCGGAAGCGATTGAGCACGATACCCCACAGGTGCCCCATGGCAACCCACGAACCCTTGGATAGGGCGCTTTTGGTGGCGAGGGAGCTTGCTCCCGCTGGGCTGCGTAGCGGCCCCAAGTTTTTGCGGTTGCTGCGCAACCGAGCGGGAGCAAGCTCCCTCGCCACAAAAGCCACAAAAGCCACAAAAGCCACAAAAGCCACAAAAGCCACAAAACCCACAAAACCCACAAAACCCACAAAACCCACAAAACCCCATGCCACAGCGATGTATGCGAGACATGGCAAGAGGGCTCCTGACAGTTTCTGACACCAGCCTCTGCTAATCTGCGTCAACTTTTTTCTTCCGGATAGTCCATCGTGTCGCGTACCTCTCGGTTGCTCACTTTGCTGCAAGTCTTGCGGGGCAAGCGTTGCCCGGTCACCGCTGCGACATTGGCGGGAGAACTGAACGTTTCCGAGCGCACCTTGTACCGCGACATCGCCGAACTCACCGCCCTTGGTGCGCCGATCCAGGGCGAGGCGGGCATCGGTTATGTCTTGCGCAGCGGCCTGTTCCTGCCGCCACTGATGTTCACCGCCGATGAGATCGAGGCCATTGTGCTGGGCTTGCGCTACGTCGATCAGCGCGCCGACGAGGTGTTGGGCAAGGCAGCCGCCGACGCCCTGGCGAAGGTCGCTGCAGTGCTGGCCCCCGATGTGCGAGACGCTTTGCGCAACCCCACGGTGCTGCCCGGCCCACCGGGTTATGGCTATCCGCAGAACACGGTGGAACTGAATGTGTACCGCCAGGCCATTCGCGCCCAGGCCAAGCTGCACATCGATTACGCCGACGTGAACAAGACCCCGAGTCAACGCTTGATCTGGCCGCTGGCCCTGGGCTTTTTCAATGAGGCGCGGGTGGTGGTGGCCTGG
The DNA here is from genome assembly GCF_036961705.1 of Pseudomonas sp. 3JA. Taxonomy (NCBI): domain Bacteria; kingdom Pseudomonadati; phylum Pseudomonadota; class Gammaproteobacteria; order Pseudomonadales; family Pseudomonadaceae; genus Pseudomonas; species Pseudomonas sp. 3JA. The sequence goes on along the minus strand of NZ_JBAMDJ010000004.1, from coordinate 35,942 downwards.
TGCGAATTGCGCGGCGCCTATCGGACTTTTCGCACTGATCGGATTGCCTCTGCCACCGAGCAGGGCGAGCGCTATCCGGGCCGCCGCAGCGACTTGCTGCGCGACTGGTTCGCGCTGATGAAGCTGGACGAAAGCGGACGGTTCACTCCTGACAAAAACTGACACAACGCTGTTCTAGCATGGTGCCAGATCGATAAAACAAGGAGCCGTACCATGTCCAATCCCGTCTCTTCCCTGGCCCCGGCCATCGCCGGCTACATTGCGGCTGCCAATGCCCGTGACAGTTCGGCGGTGACGCGTTTCTTCGCCGAGGATGCCAACGTATTCGATGAAGGCCAGCACCGTGTCGGCACCCAGGCCATCGCCCAATGGATGGAAGACACTGCCCGGCGCTTCCAGCCGCGTGTGGAAGTCCTCAATGTGCAGCAACGCACTGGCAAGGTGTTGGTGCAGAACCTGATCTCCGGGACATTCCCCGGCAGCCCGCTGGAGTTGCGCTACACCTTCCGGCTCGATGAGCAGGGCAAGATCAGCCGGTTGGATATCTCGATTTAAGTTGTTTCAACTTAAGAAGGCGAGCGCTGTTGTATAGGAAATGAACGCAGTTGTGGCGAGGGAGCTTGCTCCCGCTGGGCTGCGTAGCGGCCCCAAGCTTTTGCGGTTGCTGCGCAACCGAGCGGGAGCAAGCTCCCTCGCCACACACAGGCTTGGCGTTGAGTCAGAGGGTTTGGCATTGAGTCACAGGCAGGTGAATGACTCATCCGCCCCCGCTGTCATGGCATACTCCCCACCTTCGTATTCCGGACCCGGGCCGTATGACTTTCGACTCCCCCTTGAGTGCCTGGCAGCATGCCATCGAACACCACGGCTTCGTCCAGGACGAGGCCCAGGAACTGGCCATCATGACACTGGAGCAATGCCACAAGGCGTTGCACGAAGGTCGCAAGGCGATCAAGGGCGTTTATCTCTGGGGCCCGGTGGGACGTGGCAAGACCTGGCTGATGGACCGCTTTTATGAAAGCCTCAAGGTGCCGGCCCGTCGACAACACTTCCACCATTTCATGGCGTGGGTGCATCAGCGTTCGTTCCAGCTCACAGGCACGCCGGATCCTTTGCAGGCCCTGGCTCGGGAATTGAGCGCTGAAGTACGGGTGCTGTGTTTCGACGAACTGTTCGTCAACGACATTGGCGATGCGATCATCCTCGGGCGCCTGTTCCAGGTGATGTTCGAGTTGGGGATGGTCATGGTCAGTACCTCCAACCTGCCGCCGGAGGAGCTCTATGCCAACGGCCACAACCGTGAGCGTTTCCTGCCGACCATCACCGCGATCAATCGATATATGCAGGTCGTGCCGGTGAACGGCTGGCAAGACCATCGCCAGCACCCAGGCCAATTACAGCAGCGTTATTGGCTGCGCGATCCCGGGCAACCTGATCCGCTGGGTGACGTCTTCAACCAGTTGACCAGCGGGCAAGCGTCGAGCGGTGCGCCGATCGAGGTCGGTCATCGCCTGCTTGAACCGGTCCAGGCCAGCGACAGCGTGCTCTGGAGCCGTTACTCCGACCTGTGCGAGCAACCGTTCTCGGCGCTGGATTTCATGGCGCTGTGCGACCGCTTCAGCGTCATCCTGCTCAGTGACGTGCCGTGCCTGAGCGCCGAGCAGCGCGAAGGGCGCATTGCCCGTGGCACCGAAGACGGCGTCGAAAGGGTCGAGGCCGGTGATCGCGAATTGCCGCAGTTGTCGATCCATGACGATGGCGTACGGCGCTTCATCGCCCTGGTCGACGAATGTTATGACCGCAAGGTGCCGTTGTGCCTTTCGGCCCAGGTGCCGATGGATGAGTTGTATACCGAGGGCTATCTGCAATTCCCGTTTCGCCGTACCCTCAGCCGCCTCCAGGAAATGCAAATGCAACGTTTTGGTCAGCAAGCCTGACCTGTATCCCGGCGACGGCTTCGAGCCAGCGGCACTAACGAAGTGAGATGGAAGATCATGGAAGAAGCCAAGGACATCCTTGTACTGCAAGCCAGCTACACCAACCCGGTCCACGCAGAAGCGATCTGTCATGTGCTCAATGGCTATGCGCAGGACCCGATGGGCGGGGGGCATCCCTTGCCGGCCGAGGTGCTGCTGCACCTGCCCGAGGAACTGGCTAAGCGCCCTCATGCCTTCAGCGTGTTGGCTTTCGTCAACGGCGAACCGGCGGGGCTGGTCAATTGTTTCGAGGGTTTTTCAACCTTTGCCTGCCGGCCACTGGTGAACATCCACGACATGGCGGTGATGCCGGAGTTTCGCGGCCTCGGGTTGAGCCAGAAGATGTTGCAGAAGGTTGAGGGCATCGCCCGCCAGCGTGGTTGCTGCAAGATTACCCTGGAAGTGCTGGAGGGCAATGCCGTGGCCCAGGCCAGCTATGCCAAGTTCGGCTTTGCCGCCGGCATGTTCGACCCGGCCCACGGGCCTATGGAGTTCTGGATCAAGCCCCTGTAAAAGCGGGCTTCTGATGGGTTTCGGTTATTTCTGCACGACTGCGGTCGTCGGTGCCTTGGGCTGCATCAGGCTGAAGTCGATCAGGGCCTTGCGTGGGGTTTGATAGGGGTCGCCGATCAGCAGCGGCCGGGCCTTGAAGTCATCGCTGACCAGGCTCTTGCTGCGGTCCAGCTCGTCAAAACTCAAGCCTGCCAGGTCTGCCCAGGTGTGAATCAGGTGCGAGCTGCTGTAGGGACGCGACAGGTCGCCGGCAAAGTTCCAGTCATGGCTTTCGCGCCACTTGGGCGAGGCCCAGGCCATGAAGGGGATGGTGTACATCGGCGCGGTCGGCTTGCCTTCGTTACGGCCCAGTGTGTCGTGGCCGGCGGAGTCGAACACGTCTTCACCATGGTCGGACAGGTACAGCAGGAAGCCGTTGGGGTCGGTCTTGGCGTAGTCCTTGATCAGGCTGGACACGACGAAGTCGTTGTACAGCACCGCGTTATCGTAGCTGTTGTAGGTCGGGACCTGATCATCACGCACGCCCGCCGGTACGCCTTGGCGGTCGGTGAACTTGTTGAAGGTCGGCGGATACCGGTACTGGTAGCTCATATGGGTGCCGAGCAGATGCACCACGATCAGCTTGCGCGGGGCGCTGTCGGCCAGGGCTTTGTTGAACGGCTCGATCACATCGCCATCGTACTGCGCGGCATTCTGATTGCGGTTGTTGTTCAGGTACACCTGCTCGTCGGCCTGCTGGGAAAACGTCGTGAGCATGGTGTTGCGCTTGGTCATGGTCTGCTGGTTGGTGATCCAGAAGGTCTTGTAGCCGGCCTGTTTCATCATGCTCACCAGCGACGGGGTGCTCAGGTACAGGTCCGGGTTCTGTTCGTCGGCGAACGTCAGCACCTGCTGCAGCGCTTCGATGGTGTAGGGGCGTGGGGTGATGACGTTATCGAACACCGACAGCTGGTCCTTGAGCTTGTCCAGCTCAGGCGTGGTTTCGCGCGGGTAACCGTAGAGGCTCATGCGCTGGCGGTTGGTGGATTCACCGATCACCAGCACCAGAGTGGCCGGTTGGTCGGCCATGGCGTCCTTGAGGTTGCGCAGTGGCGCGATCTTGCTGGCGCTGTGGAGCATGCCTTGCATGTTCTCCAACTGTTCACCGTAGCGACGATAGGCCACCAGCATCTGCCACGGGACGGCCGGCTCGATGCGATTCTCGAATTTCTCCAAGCCACCGGCGAAACTGCCGGTGCGCAGGGTTTGCTTGACCAGCGGATAACCGGCCACGGCGAGCACGATGACGGCTGCGGCGACCATGGCCTGGCCCCGGGGCAGGTACACCGGGCGCAGGCGAGTCCAGAGCCAATAGCCGACGGCGGTGTGGGCCAGGAACGCCGCCACCATCCACCAGGCAAAATACTGTGTCAGGTATTCGCCGGCTTCAGACACGTTCGATTCGAACATGATGAAGATGACGCTCTGGGAAAACTCTTGCTGGTAAATGAAGAAGTAGCCCAGGCTGGCTATGGAGCAGGCCCACAGCACCACGCCGATCAAGGCGGCGAGCACGCGCGTGCGGGCGGGGAAGAGCAGCAGGGGCGCCAACCACACCGCGCTCATCACGAACGCTTGGCGAAAGCCGGTGAAGCCGGAGGTGTCGCTCAACAGAATGAGCAGTTGGGTGATGCCAGAGAAGTACCAGAAGAACAGAAACAGCCAGCCAAGCCCGGCCCAGTCGAAACCTTTCGCAGTCGTTTTGCTGCGTTTGAACAAACTCATCAAGCGCTCCAGCCTTTGTCGACGAAGCTGTCGGCACCGAATTGGTGACCGCAGGCATACGCCGAGCAACCTTAAAGGCAGAGAGTATTACGAGTCGGTTGTGAAAACTTTGTGAGTTTTTCGGATACAAAACGCACGTGAGGTGCGAATGCACCTGTGGCAAGGGGATTTGTCTCTAGGGGCGGGACCTGTGGGAGCAAGGCTTGCCCGCGATAGCCGCGCCGCGGTCGTACCGCTGAACCGCGTTATCGTTCATCGTGGGCAAGCCTTGCTCCCACAGATAGAATTCTCGCCGCAAGTGGGCACGGCAGGACTACATGAAAGTGACACTGTTTGACCAGCGTCACTTCTTCAACCGTGCCTCCGGGGGCGGTTACCGAGCCAGGGACTGGCTCTGGTGGGGCAGCTGTGCGTATTGCAACTGCATGCGCAACTGCGTCACTTCATCAAGCAGTAGATCGCGTTCTTCCTTGAGTAGGCGCAATTCATCGCGACGAATGGTCACATAAAGGGTTTGGGGAGGACGTGCGGTAACGACAGGGCCCATTGCTCACCTCGCAAATGGCGTACATCAACTATAGAGATGTCGCCAGTATTTGGTCGACACCTCTACTATCGGCGCCGATTCTGATTTCTTTTGCTTGTGATTGGAACTTTTTTATTTTTCATGGTCGCTGTGTCTTCGGCCGGATCTTGAGCGTTATCCCTTGTGATCGCTCGAATTACCCGGAAACTATGCAGCAATGCTCTGGACTAACCTCCACGTGTCGTACGAGCTAAACCTTTGACTTACCTTTATTTGTAGTAGGGAGCATCAGCACATGCAACTCGGGATCATTGGACTGGGCCGCATGGGCGGCAATATTGCGCGGCGCCTGATGCTCAATGGGCACACCACCGTTGTCTATGACCGCAATGCCGCTTTTGTCGAAAACCTGCGCCAGGATGGCGCCACGGGCGTCGCGGACCTGCCGGCACTGGTCGCCGGGCTGGAGAAACCACGGGCGGTTTGGGTCATGCTGCCGGCCGGCGCGCCCACCGAAGACACCATCAACGTCCTCAGCGAGCTGTTGGAGCCGGGCGATGTGATCATTGACGGCGGTAACACGTATTACAAAGACGACATCCGTCGCGCCCAGGCCCTGTCGGAAAAAGGCCTGAGCTACATCGATGTTGGCACCTCCGGCGGCGTTTGGGGCCTGGAGCGCGGTTACTGCATGATGATTGGCGGCGATGCCGAAGTGGTGAAGCGCCTGGACCCATTGTTCGACAGCCTGGCCCCAGGCATGGGCGACATCCCGCGCACCCGTGACCGCAAATCCGACGATGACCGCGCCGAACGTGGCTACATCCACGCGGGCCCGGCCGGTTCGGGGCATTTCGTGAAGATGATCCACAACGGCATCGAATACGGCATGATGCAGGCCTTTGCCGAGGGCTTTGACATCCTCAAGACCAAATCCAGCGAAAGCCTGCCAGCGGAGCAGCGCTTCGACCTGAACCTGGCCGATATCGCCGAAGTCTGGCGTCGCGGCAGCGTGGTGTCGTCCTGGTTGCTGGACTTGACCGCCGATGCGCTGGCCAGCGATCCGAAACTGGACGGCTTTTCCGGCGAAGTCGCCGACAGCGGTGAAGGGCGCTGGACCATCGAGGCAGCCATCGAGCAAGCGGTGCCGGTTCCGGTCCTGTCCAGTTCGTTGTTTGCCCGTTTCCGCTCGCGCCAGCAAAGTACGTACGGTGACAAAATGCTCTCGGCCATGCGCTTCGGCTTTGGCGGCCACGTGGAGACGCCGAAAAAATGACCTCGATCGGCAGCAAATCCAAGGCAGAACCCGCGCCGCCGACCACGTTGTTTCTGTTCGGCGCCCATGGCGATCTGGTCAAGCGTCTGCTGATGCCGGCGCTTTACCACCTCAGTCGCGACGGTCTGCTGGGCGATGGGCTGCGCATCATCGGGGTTGACCACAACGCCATCAGCGATGTGGATTTTGCCAAGAAACTCGAGGACTTCATCCGTAACGAAGCGGCGAGCAAGGGCGGCGATGCCGACCGGGCGCTCGATCCGGTGCTGTGGGCCAAGCTGGCCAAGGGCATCAGCTACGTCCAGGGTGATTTCCTCGATGAGAGCACCTACCAGGCGCTGGCGGCGAAAATCGCCGCCAGCGGCACCGGCAACGCGGTTTTCTATCTGGCGACCGCGCCACGTTTTTTCAGTGAAGTGGTCAGCCGCCTCGGTGCGGCAGGGCTGCTTCAGGAGCAGGAAGGGGCCTTCCGTCGCGTGGTGATCGAAAAGCCGTTCGGCTCCGACCTGCACACCGCCGAAGCGCTGAACGCTTGCCTGCTCAAGGTCATGAGCGAGAAGCAGATCTATCGCATCGACCATTACCTGGGCAAGGAAACGGTGCAGAACATTCTGGTCAGCCGTTTCTCCAACAGCCTGTTCGAGGCGTTCTGGAACAACCACTACATCGACCACGTACAAATCACCGCCGCCGAAACGGTCGGCGTGGAAACCCGTGGCAGTTTTTATGAACACACCGGCGCCCTGCGGGACATGGTGCCCAATCATCTTTTCCAACTGCTGGCGATGGTGGCCATGGAGCCGCCAGCGGCGTTTGGTGCCGACGCCGTGCGTGGCGAAAAGGCCAAGGTCGTCGGCGCGATCCGGCCCTGGTCGGTGGAGCAGGCCCGGGCCAACTCGGTCCGCGGCCAGTACACAGCCGGTGAAGTCGGCGGCAAGGCGGTCAACGGTTATCGCCAGGAGGCCAACGTGGCGCCTGACAGCAGCACCGAGACCTACGTCGCCCTCAAGGTCATGATCGATAACTGGCGCTGGGTCGGCGTGCCGTTTTACCTGCGCACCGGCAAGCGCATGAGCGTGCGGGACACGGAGATCGTCATCTGCTTCAAGCCAGCACCTTACGCGCAATTTCGCGACACCGACGTCGACGAATTGCAACCTACGCACTTGAGAATCCAGATTCAGCCCAATGAAGGCATGTGGTTCGACCTGCTGGCCAAGCGGCCGGGGCCGGCACTCGACATGGCCAATATCGAGTTGGGCTTCGCCTATAAGGATTTCTTCGTAATGCAGCCGTCCACAGGTTATGAAACCCTGATCTACGATTGCCTGACCGGCGACCAGACGCTGTTTCAGCGTGCCGACAATATCGAAAACGGCTGGCGCGCCGTGCAGCCGTTCCTCGATGCCTGGCAGCAGGACACAGCGGTCCAGCCCTACAAGGCTGGCGAAGATGGCCCGGCCGCCGCCGATGATTTGCTTGCCCGCGACAGTCGCGTCTGGCACGACCTCGGATGAGTGATCTGATGAAGCATCCCATCCGTTTCCTGCTCAGCGACATGGACGGTACCTTGCTGTTGCCCGACCACAGCCTGAACCAGCGCACCGTCGAGGCGGTTCGCTCATTGCGTGAGGCCGGAGTGTTGTTCAGCCTCGCCACCGGGCGGCCGCCGCGGGCGATGTTGCAGTTCATCGAGGCGTTCGGCGTCGACCTGCCCACGGCGGCGTTCAATGGCGGCACGCTGGTCCATCCCGATGGCAGCTTTCTTGCCGTCCACTACCTGCCAGCCGAGGCAGCGCTGGCCACACTGGCCCTGTACGCCGATCAGCCCGGCATCGAAGTCTGGGTATTTGCCGATGGCGACTGGCTGGTGCGCGACACCAACGGTCCGATGGTGCCGGTGGAGACACGTGGCCTGGGCTACCCACCGGTAGAAGTCGAGAGTTTCGAGCCTTACCTTGAGCGGATCGACAAGATCGTCGCCACCAGCGCCAACACGAACCTGCTGGTGGAGCTGGAGGCGCGGTTGCATCCGCTACTCAAGGGCCAGGCCCAGGTGTCGCGCTCGCAACCGATCTACCTGGATGTGACAGCCATGAAAGCGAACAAAGGAGAAGCGCTGTCGACCCTGGCGGCGTTTCTCGATGTGCCGCTGGAGCAGACAGCGGCCATGGGGGACGGTGGCAACGACCCGGCAATGTTCCACCGCGCGGGATTGTCGATTGCCATGGGACAGGCGGAGGAGGCGATCAGGCGCCAGGCCGATGTCATCACTGCAGCCGTTACCGAAGACGGCGCGGCGCTGGCGATCGAACGCTACATCTTGCCGCGATAAGCTTTGGCCCTTTGTGGCGAGGGAGCTTGCTCCCGCTGGGGCGCGAAGCGCCCCCCTGTACTTGCCTGACACACCGCAGTGTCAATGCTTTCTTGGGGCTGCTGCGCAGCCCAGCGGGAGCAAGCTCCCTCGCCACAGGTTTTCCTTCTGCTCAGCAATACTTCTACAGCCAGTAAGTCACCGCATACCAGCCCAAGCCACCCATCACCACGGTGTAGGGCAGTGCCATCCACACCATCCGGCCATAGGACAGGCGAATCAGTGGGGCGATCGCCGAGGTCAGCAGGAACAGGAATGCCGCCTGGCCGTTGGGTGTGGCGACGCTCGGCAGGTTGGTGCCGGTGTTGATGGCCACCGCCAGGGTCTCGAACTGTTCGCGGCTCATGTGGCCGGATACGAAGGCCTGTTTGACTTCAGTAATGTAGATGGTTGCCACGAACACGTTGTCGCTGATCGCCGACAGCAGGCCATTGGCAATGAACAGCATGCCGGGCTGCTGGTCGGCGGGCAGGGCCAGGACCCACTGGATCAGCGGCTTGAACAACTGCTGGTCATGAATGACCGCCACCACTGCAAAGAACACCACCAGCAGCGCGGTGAACGGCATGGCGTCCTTGAACGCATTGCCAAGCCTGTGCTCGTCGGTGATGCCGGTGAAGGCGGTAATCAACACGATGACCATCAGGCCGATCAGGCCGACTTCGGCAATGTGCAGGGCCAGGCCCACGATCAGGATTAGCGCGGCAATACCCTGGACGATCAGGGCGGCGCGTTGCCGTGCGGTGCGTTCACGATTGTCCTGCTCGGCATAATCGGCCAGCACGGTACGTACGTTGTCCGGTAGCAGCGTGCCGTAACCGAACCAGCGCAGTTTTTCCAGGGCTACGCAGGTCAGCAGCCCGGCAACCAGCACTGGCAGCGACACAGGAGCGACTTTCACGAAGAAATCAGCGAAATGCCAGCCCATCTCATGGCCGATCAGCAGGTTCTGCGGTTCGCCTACCAGGGTGCAGACGCCGCCCAGCGCCGTGCCGACGGCACCATGCATGAGCAGGCTGCGTAGAAACGCCCGAAACTGATTGAGATCTTCATGATGGCTCGACGGCAGATCATGGTCTTCATCGACATTGCTGTCCTGGCGCGGATCGTTGCCCGACGCCACACGGTGATACACCGCATAGAAGCCCACGGCAGCGCTGATGATCACCGCGGTGACGGTCAATGCGTCAAGGAACGCAGACAGGAACGCCGAGAGAAAACAGAACATCAAGGACAGCAACGCCTTGGAGCGCACACCCAAAAGCAGGCGCGAGAACAGGAACAGCAGCAGATCCTTCATGAAGTAGATCCCTGCCACCATGAACATCAGCAGCAGGATGACCGGGAAGTTGTGCAGCAGCTCATCGTATAGCGCCTTGGGCGTGGTCATGCCCATCACCAGCGCTTCGACCAGCAAAAGCCCGCCAGGCATCAGCGGATAGCATTTAAGGGCCATGGCGAGGGTGAAGATGAATTCCACCACCAGCATCCAACCGGCAACGACCGGGCCCAGGGTCCACAGCACCACGGCATTGAGGATCAGGAACGTGATGACGCACGCCTTGTACCAGCGTGGGGAATGCCCCAGAAAGTTATGCGCGAAAGCTTGAGCCATCGAACCGGACATTGGCTGCTCCTTTTATTTAGAAGCGCGCAACTTGCCGTAAGAAATAAGGAATATCAAGAGTAAGAATAAATACCGTTCACTCGCGACAATCCTGCTCAGGCCCAATACCGCGCAACCACCGCTCGATAATGGCCCTGGAGCGAATAGCCGCCTACCAGAATTCTTCCATCAGCCTGCATAGCCAGGGAAGTGGCGGTGTCCAGGCTATAGCCGAGCCGAGTGCGAACCCAGCCCTTGCCCTGGCCGAAATCCGGGTCGAGGCTGGCGTCCGGTAGATGTCGGGCAAGTACGAAATCGGCCTCGATACCGCCGATCGTGGCGCCGGCGGTCACCAGTTTTCCGTCCGCTTGAAGCTGGGCGGCGGTCCACTGACTGGCAGTGCGCCCGATCGCCATGAGTTGGCACTGACCCTGGTTGCAATGACGGTCCGGCTTGCCGTCGGGGCGCACTTTCAGGGACAGGCTATGCATCGGATCACGGCTGCTGCCGAACACCTGCAGATCACCGGCCGCATCCTGAACGATTTGGCTGACCATCACGCTGTGCCCCTGGGCCAGGATGGACAGGAAGCCGTTTTCGCCAAAGCTGTCATCGAGTTGGCCGCTGCTGTCATAACGGGCAATCAGGCCATGCTGGGGCAAGTCGATGGCGCCGCCGACGACAATATGACCGTCAGCCTGGAGCACCAGGCAGCCGAGCCAGGTATTTTTCAACAAGCGTCGGACCATCACGAAACCGCGACCGTTGAATGAGGAGTCCAATGCCCCGTCGGGCAAGAGCCGAATCAGTACGCCGACATGGTCGGAAAATTGATAGTGGTGATTGGCGAGCACAAGGATCCGGCCATCGGCCTGCACTTGCATGTCGCAAGCCTCAAGTCCCGGCACGCCGGGCGGTAGCCAGGGGTCGCGCAGCCCTTGGGAGAGATTGCCGCAAAGCCTGATGATGTGCCGGCCGGCATTGCCGAAGCTTTGAACGGCGCAACCTTGCTGGTCGAACAGCGCCAGGGCGGGAAGGGTGTGGTCGTTGCTTTCATAGTGCAGGCCGGACAGCAGGATATGCCCATTGGGCAACACGATCACCTTGCCCGCTGTCGCTTCGAAACCGTGTTCAAACGCGCCGATCACGTAGCCGCGGGTGCCGAAGTCCGGGTCAATTTCACCGTCGTGGTTGAGTCGCGCCAGCCCGAACCGACTGCCGTGGGCTGTCTCGATCCTGGCTGCCACCAGGATTTGTCCGGCATGATCGAGCGTCAATCCGGTGGTCAGGCTAGAGATACTGTCGTCGAAATGAACCCAGGCTTTGCCGTTGGTGGCAAAGCCTGAGTCGAGTTGTCCGGCGTGGGCCATGGCCCTGGGGGACACAAACGCGAACTGATCGAGCATGCCTGCCTCTCCTTGCGTGTCGAGCAGCCCGAAAGGGCGACGACTGCATGAGGGCAACATTCAATCCCTGAATGTGACAATGCACAACTGTCATGTTCTACGGATACAGCGGCAATTCGTGCCATAACGATGGCTTTACAACCCAGAGCCAAGCCTGCAATGGATAACAGGCTTTACCGGTGGTTATTCAGGCATCGACCAGGATTGCAATGTATAGCCTTCCTGGCTCAGTTCGGCACGGGCCTGTTTCAACAGATCGGCCAGTTGGACCGGGTCGGTATAGGCGCTGCTTGGAATTTGGGTGCGGCCAATATGGGTATTGGTGCGGTCGATGACGGTCAGGCTAAGTTCACCGTTACCGTCTTGTGGAGCCCAGGCCACGCATTGGAAAGGACGGAATGCGCGGTCGGCAATCAAAAGAGCTTCGTTGATACGGAGCGGGGCGTTCATGGCGTTTTCTCTTAAGTGTGCCCAAACAAATGATGTGCCGTCGGTTGGGCGTACCGTGCGGCTGGTTACTTGTACTGATGTCCCGAACCCGCAGGCGGGTCACACATTATTTAAATAAATTTCGATTTTCTTTCAGACCAGGCTTTTGGGCTTTTGTTTGAAAGCACCCTGAAACAAACAGACTTGAGATAACTAACCAACCGCCTGCTTATAACCAGTTTGAAGCGACCTCGATAATCAATTGATACAAGGGGGCGTCAACTTCTTGCTACTGTTACATGCAGGTTTGCCAAACTACTGTTTCTAATCATATTTCCTTATTTTGACGCCAAGGATCAGTCATGATCGAAGCCAGTACGTCACGTCGTCTGCTCGTGGTTGATCCCTGCGATGATTGTCATCGCCTGTTGCCAGGTCTGCGCACCATTGGCTGGGATGTGGACAGTTGCTCCCTCGAACACGCCAGCGATCGGACGTGCGACGTCGGCCTTTTGCGGTTGCAGCCTTTTCATCTGGAGCGCCCGGAAGCGGTCAAGGAGTTGATCAGCCGTAGCGGCACCGAATGGATCGCCGTGCTCAATCAGGAAGTGTTGCGCCTGAAAAACGTCGGTGATTTCGTCTGCGAATGGTTTTTCGACTTCCATACCTTGCCCTTCGACGTGTCCAGGGTCCAGGTGACACTGGGCCGGGCGTTTGGCATGGCGCGCCTGCGGGGGCAGGGCTCGATCCACATTGATCAACCCGAACATCAACTGCTGGGCGACAGCAAGCCGATTCGCGAGCTGCGCAAATTGTTGAGCAAGCTGGCGCCCGCCGAGTCGCCGGTCTTGATTCGGGGGGAGAGCGGTACCGGCAAGGAACTGGTGGCGCGTACCCTGCATTGTCAGTCTCACCGGCGCAACAAGCCGTTCATCGCCATCAACTGCGGTGCCATCCCCGAGCACCTGATCCAGTCCGAGTTGTTCGGGCATGAGAAGGGCGCGTTCACCGGGGCTCACCAACGCAAGATCGGGCGGATCGAGGCGGCCCACGGCGGGACGTTGTTTCTCGATGAAATCGGCGACCTGCCGTTGGAGCTACAGGCCAATCTGCTGCGTTTCCTGCAGGAAAAACACATTGAGCGGGTCGGTGGCAGCCAGCCGATCGCGGTCGATGTGCGGGTCTTGGCGGCCACCCATGTGGACCTTGAGGCGGCCATCGAGCACAAGCGGTTTCGCGAGGACCTGTATTACCGCTTGAACGTGTTGCAAGTGGTGATGGCGCCGCTGCGCGAGCGTCATGGTGACCTGGCGATGCTGGCCAGCCACTTTTCCCATTTCTACAGCCAGGAAACCGGTCGCCGTCCTCGCAGTTTCAGCGACGACGCGCTGGTGGCGATGGGCATGCATGACTGGCCCGGCAATGTGCGCGAGCTGGCCAACCGCGTCCGTCGCGGTCTGGTGTTGGCCGAAGGGCGTCAAATCGAAGCCCGGGACCTCGGCCTGGCCAGCCACCAGGGCGTCGCGGCGCCGATGGGTACGCTGGAGGACTACAAGACCCGCGCCGAGCGCCAGGCCTTGAGCGATGTGCTCAACCGTCACAGCGACAACCTGAGCGTGGCCGCCAGGGTGCTGGGCGTGTCCCGGCCGACATTCTATCGCCTGCTGCACAAGCATCAGATCCGCTGACTCAAGCCCGCTCCCACAGGGGGTGTGCATTGCCCTTGGGATATGTGCCCGTCACATATCCCTGAGGGCATTAGAAGTAGTACGGGAATTTCAGGCTAAAGGTGAAATCTGGTGCGTCGTCGGTCAGCCCGATGGACAGGTTGGGTACGATGGTCAGGTTGTCGGACGCGGCGACGGTCATGCCGATGTTGAAGTAGCCGGCGTTGGCGTCGCTGGAGGTCACCGACTCCCAGTCGCCACCGTCCTGTTTGAGCTTGCTTTTCTTTTGGATCAGGTCAGAGACCGAGAACGACATGCTCATCTTCTCGTTCAAGGCAAAGGCGATGCCCGCGCCGAGCTGGAAGCTGTCGCCGATCCGCACCTTGCCTGGGACCTTCTGGTTGACTGTGGAGCTGATGTCGTCGAACGATTCTTCGAAGTTATGGGTGTAGGAGAGGGTGCCGAACAGCACCGCCGGATCGAAGGTCTTGACCAGCGAAAGCCCGGGCGTGATCGACCACACGCCGTTGCCGGTGGGCAGGTCGTCAGGCACGAACAGGTTGGTGTTGGCCTGGGATTGACGCAGCTTGATGCCAAACGGGTCCTTGCCGGTGGGGGCCTTGACCCGCAGGGTGACCACCGCGTCTGGAGCGTTGATCGACTCATCCATGAACTTGTAGGCGATGCCGAAGTTGACGTCGCCGATGGTCGGGTCGCGGGTCACGGTTTCTTCGCTGGTGACCCCCGCCGCGCCGTTGTTCGCGCCGCCTGACTGATACGTGGATTCGCGATAGACCACCGGCACGTTGAGGTCGAACTGCCAGCGATTATCGAAGTTATAGCGGCCGGTTAAGTCGAGCGTCCAGGTGTCGGCCTTGATCCGGTCGAGGTTGATGTTGCCCAGGAAAATCGAATCCAGGGCCAGGAAACCATTGAGGATCAGTTGCCGCGTGTCGTAGCGCGAATAGGTCACGCCGGTCTCGAAACTGAACTTGCCGCCGCCGAAGAAGCCGCTGGCCTCGTCATAGAGATTGGAGACACTCTGGGCCGGTTGGGAATCATCGGCCAGGGATTGCCCATAGCCGCTGCCGCCGGCCGTTGTCGCGCCGCCGGCCACGGTCTGGTTGCCTTTCATGTCGGCCGGGGATTTGGCCAGGCGCTTGGGCTGTGGCGTGGCGGGTTGATCCTCCACCTGGCGAACCCGCTGTTCGAGCACCGCCAGGGCTTTCTGCTGGACCTCGTATCGTTGCTTGAGCTCAAGAAGTTCCTGTTTCAGCGCCTCGATGTCTGCATCCGGGGCCGCGTGCAACACGGCCGCCGGGAATAACGTGCTTAAACACATCACAGCGCGCAACGATACGGATCGATACATGAAATATGCCGTCCCTATTTGCCCAATGATCGGAAACCATCGCAGTTCAATAACCGAGGTTACGGAGGCCGCGCAGTTGGGTCAGATTGCAGTCCAATGCCCCGGCACTGGGGCCGTTGTTGTTCAGCACCACGTTGAGCTGCGTCATGTTGTTGACCAGGTTGCTATTGCCCAGCAGGCGAGTGTTTTGCAACAAGCCGCCCTGGGCCACTTGCTGCAGGGTGCCGCCCTGGTTGTGGCTGGCCTGGATCGCCATTTGCACGCCATTGCCGGTGGCGGTGACCGCGACGCTGCCGGCGGCGTTGCTGCCGCTGATGGTCTGGCCCTTGGTCAGCAACTGGCCTTGGGAAGGCACGAGCGCCGGCGCCTGGTTGCTCTCTTTTACGTTGATGTTGACGTTGTTGTAGGCCGTGTTGCCGTCGCCGGCGGCGCGTACGCTCTGGGTCACGCCCTGGCTCGTGCCAAGGCCGGCGCCACCGGTAATATTGCCGCTGCCCTGTTCCGGAGCGCTGCCGTTACCGGTCTGCTTGATGGTCGAGACGTAGAATTCGGGTTTGACGGTGGCGGCCTGGATCTGCATGGTGCTGGTGGCGCCGATCAAGTCGCCGCTGGCGTTGCGCCAGGTACTGCTCATGACGATGCCGAAGCTGATGACTCGGCCGGGCATGACATAACGACCGCGCAGCTCGGCAAGCTCCTGGTCCTTGACTTCGATGGGTTTGAAGCCGGCATGGGCAAAGCCCGAGGCAGTCGCGAGCAGGCAGGCCAGCGACAGCCAGTGTGAGGTTTTCATGTGCTGCTCCCGGAGCGTCCTGCTCCTTTTTGTACTTATGTTGGCAGTGGGTCGGCGATTAAAAAAAGTCGCTCTGTATGAAACCGAAATCCATCAGTTCCGCATCCCTGACCGGGTTGAAACCATCCAGCTTGTTACGGGCTGTCAGGGGTTGCGGAGGGCTGCGTAGCGCATTGGTCTTGTCATAGCCTGGGCCAACGATCGCAAAGACGATGCCGTTCCAGCCTTTGACGAACTCATCGTGGGCGTAGCGCTTGTGCCCCAGCACCGGGTCGCCGATGTAGACCCATTGCTTGTCGGCCCGCTGCAACACCACGAAGTGCTTGTAGCCGCGTATCTCCATCAGGACCACCACCGGGATCGTCACCGCTTCGAGTTTCTCAGGCGGTATCCGGTAGCCTCGGGCGCGCATGCCGATGGTTTCCACGTAGCGCTTCATGTCCAGCATGGAAAACCCTTGGGTGCGAACCAGATTCTGGTCGGCATTGACCAGCATGCCTTTGATGACGTGCTCTTCATCGACGTCAAGCCAGTAGGCCTGGCGCAGCACCGTGGCCAGCGCGGCGGCGCCGCAACTGAAATCGGTTTTCTGCTCGACGATGTCGCTGAATTTGCGTTCGCGTACGCTTTGCACCGGTTTGTAGACCAGCATGCCGCCAGGCAGGGCGGCGACCGGCATCTGCGCTGCTTCGGCCACGCAGGCCAGGCAGAGCAGCAGGGAAACGGCAGTGACACGCATGATCAATACGCCTAATGAACATCCAGGGAAAAAAAGCCCCTTTGCGTGTCATGTCGTTCATTTCAAAGCGTTGAACTGAGTCCGTGGCGAGGGAGCTTGCTCCCGCTTGGAGTGCGAAGCACTCATAACCAGTGGGTCTGCTTCGCAGCCCAGCGGGAGCAAGCTCCCTCGCCACAAGATTCACTCACGTCCTGAGTGGACAGCATTACCGTTGCCGGGGCTTCGTTTCATGCGCGCTTACATGCAGGCTTTGCAGCCGGCAGCGATGGACAGCGAGTTGCTCTGCTGGTTGCCCACGCCTGCCGACACGTTGGCGCCGCCGTTACCGGAGAAGCCGTTCATGGAGTTGGTCATGGTGGCGTTGTTGATCACAGGGTTTTTCCAACCGTCACGGGTCAGCACCTGCTGGGTGTTGCTGCCGGCCAGCTCGAAGGTCCCCACGGCGGAGAACTTGAATTTGTCGTCATCGTGACCGCCGCCATAGCCGCCGCCTTTGTTGTCCCAGCCGCCGTGATCGTTGTCTTCGGCGGTACCGGTACCTTTGGCCTTGAACGTGCCGGAGGCGCTGTAGGTGCTGGTGAGGGTGTCGGTCTTGTAGGTCCGCACGCCTTTGTTGTCGACCACAAGGCCGGTGGAGGACTGGTCAGCCGCGGCAGAGGCCTGTGCGACACGGCCCCCGGATACAGCGATGGCCAGGTTGTTTTTCTGTTGGTTGAAGTTCCCGGCGGTCACGTTGATACCGATGTTGCCGGAGCCACTGTTGCCTGCATTGGTGAGCGAGGCGTTGTTTTGCGTCGAGTTGTTCTTGACGTAGTTGTTGTTATTGACCTGCGTGGCGCTGGAGGCGGCGACAGCCGAGCCGAAGATAAAGCTTTCGTCGGCGGTGGCCAGGGCGGCGGCGTTGTCCTGTTGGTTGCCGTCGCCGCCGGCAATGTTGGCGCCCATATTGCCGTTGCTGCCATTGAGCGAGTCAGTGGCTTCAGCGGTGTTTCTGGTGGCCTGGTTGGTCACCACGTTACCGTCGCTGTTCTGCTCATCCAGCACCGTAGCCCCAGCGCCGGCATTGATGGAGAGCAATTGATCCAGCGTCGGCCCTTGCTGATGGCCATTGCCGTGACCGTGACCATTGCCATGGCCATTATTGTTGTCGTTTCCTCCAGCCTGTGCCGCCATTGTCATGACCGCGGCGAGAGCGAAAACCAATGGTTTGAGTGCCATTGTAGGTTTCATGGTGTTTCTCCTTGCGTGTCGTTGGTTAAGTGTCAGTACTTTCTTATGTAGCTTCCGGGTCAATCCGCGACTCGGATGCTCAGGGTGTTAGCCATGCGGTTTCCCACCCCTGCGCTCTGGTTCACCTGGATTACCCCTCGGCTGCCGGTGAAGGCCTGGTCGCTGGTAACGACCTGGCGACTGCCGGTTGGGGCGCCAGTTGCTCCTGAGTTCGGTAGCAACGCCACGTTCTGTTGAGACAGGGCGCTGTCGTCAATGCTCTGCGGATGGGCACTGATGCCCACCCGCATGACATTGGCCATCTGGTTGTTGGCCCCGGCGGACTGGTTGACGCCCAGCACACCGTTGCCGTTGGTGAAGGAGCTGCCGCCGATACGGGCGGTGGCGGTCATGGAAGGGGCGGCCGGCGTGTCGACGCGTTGCTGCACGCGGGTGCTGGCCTGGGCGTGGCTGCCAATGGCGATGGCCCGGGTGTTGGTTTGCTGGATCTGGTCGCCGGCGGCTTGGTTGACGTTGAAGTTGCCGGTGTAATGGCTGCCGGAATCCTGCAGGTTGGCGTTACTGACCACCGCAACACCTGGATCGGCAAATACGGTGAAAGAACTGAGCAGGGAAAGCATGAACAGGGCGAGCAGAAACAGCACGGGCTTCATATCACTGACCTCCCGCCAGCCGACCCAGCGGGGCCAGGCCGGAACTCAGCGAGCGGTTGATGGTGCCGGAGATCGCGCCGCCGCTACCGCCACCGTGACCGGCATTCATGCCCGGCATGCCGTTGGGATTGGTCACGACGTTCAGACCTTGCACGCCGGTATTCGGGTTGACGGTGTTGCGGATCGACGAGCCGCTGGCCACGCTGGCAAATTCGCCATCGCTCAGTTCGGTGCTGGCGGTCGCCTGGTTGATTCGTTCGGAGGGGTTGGCATTGACGGTAGTCGGGTAGGGGTCTTTGCCACCGTTGCGACCAATTGCGATGGGTTGCACGTCACGGTTGAGCACAATGACGCCGTTGCCCTCGGCCTGCACTGGCAGACTGAGCGTTGCGCTGGCGGCGCATCCGATCAACAGCAGACAGGTCAAACTTCTCTCGAAAGTCCCCACGGCATCGATTCCTTCTTCGGTGGGCTGGCCTTGGTCCAGCGTTGCGAAGTGGGGCAGAGCAGGTGTCGTGCCGAGTTTTTAAATGCCTTTTAATTCAATGAGTTGTGTTTTTTGATGAGCTGCCGGGTAGAGGGGTTGTTTCAGCGCTGAGACAGGGGGCATGGTGACCAATCGGTCACCTACTGTCCCAGGGCTCTGGATCCGGGCTTTTGGGCGGGTGTTTCAGAAGCTTGACAGTCTTGATGGCAATTTGGTGAAGCGGCGTTGGATCCGGGTTTGGAGCGACTGCGTTGTTTCAAGAATGGAACAGATCATCCTGCGATCAGGCTTGAAGCAGCTGGGTAACGGCGGCGAACACTTGCTGTTGGCGCTGGACCCAATTGCCCTCAATGACCTGGAACGGTCGCTGATGTCCCCTCAGCCAAGCCTCGATCGCCTCAAAAAACGCCTGCCGTTCTACCAGCTCGGGTTGGCAACGCAAGCCGTCCCCGGTCCATTCGACCTGCTCGGGGCTCAGCAACAAGTGCAGGTCATAATGGCGGGCCAGCAGGGCCGGCTCGAGCCAGTCCGGGCAGTCGCCGAACAGGGTCTGGCTCCAGAGGATGTTGCTCAGCAGGTGCGTGTCGAGGATCAACAGGGCCGGCCGGCGGGCACGCGCCTCATCTTCCCAGGCCAATTGGCCGGAGGCGATGTCGGTGATGTCCGCCAGGCAGGTGTCGCGTTGGGTCTGCTCCATGAAATGGCGTACGTACTCATCCACCCGCACGCCACCAAAATGTTCCTGCAATTGCGCCGCCAGCCAACTCTTGCCGCTGGATTCCGGGCCGGTCAGCACCACCACCTTCATGCGCGCAGGGCCGGGTCGGCGCGCCATTCCCGCCAGCCTTGCACGGCCAACAGGGTGAACAGGGCATAGAGCGCGGCAGTCAGGTGCAAGCCTTTGTAGATGAACAGGCCGACGAAGATCACGTCCAGGGCAATCCACAGCGGCCAGCATTGCACGCGTTTCTGCGCCATCCACCACTGGGCCACGAGGCTGAAACCGGTGAGCGCGGCATCGAGCCAGGGCTGGGCGGCATCGGTCCAGTGGGCCATGGCGGCGCCCAAAAGCAGGCTGCCTGCCGCACCGATAGCCAGGCCGGACAGCACTGACGCCCCACCGAGACTGCTGACCTGGCGTCCATCATGATTGTGCCCGGCACGGGTCCATTGCCACCAACCGTAGAGTTGCAGCACTGCGTAGACAACCTGCAGCAGCATGTCCGAGTACAACTTCACCTCGAAAAAAATCCAGCTGTACAGCAACACCATGACCAGGCCGATCGGCCAGCACCAGGGGTTCTGCTTGACGGTCAACCAGACAGCGATCACGCCGAGGGCTGCGGCAAACAGTTCAAGCCCGGACATGGCGGTTCCTTGGGGAATAGAAGAGGGCGGCGATTGTAAACGCTATGGCGTGGGCAGCTCCAATACCAATGTTGAATGTGCCGTCGCTATCGCGAGCAAGGGATTACGAGCGTTCCCACGCTCCTGCGTGGGAACGCCGCCAGGGACGCTCTGCGTTCCGCTTCTGGAGGGTGACGCAGAGCGTCACGGGATGCATTACCACGCAGAGCGTGGGAACGATCGGGTCGCGGCGGCGGTGGCAGATCGTTCCTCACGCTCCACGTGGGAACGCCGCCAGGGACGCTCTGCGTTCCGCTTCAAATCAAAAGCCCGCTCTCACAGGGGGGCTACCGATCTTTAGACTCGGAACTGCGTGAGCAACCCGTTCAACTGTTCACTCAATGCCTTGAGGCGGGTGCTTGCCTGGCTGGATTGTTCGGCGGCCATGGCCGTGCTGTGGGACAGGCCGGCGGCCTGGGTGACGTTCTGGTTGATGTCCTCCACCACATGGGCCTGTTGCAACGTGGCGCTGGCAATGGAGGCGTTCAGGCTGTTGAGATTGCGCAGGGCCTGGCCGATGGCGTTGAGGCTGGCACCGGCCAGGCCGGCTTGTTCGATGGTCAGCTGCGAAGCACGACTGCTATCGCCGATGACTTTCACGGCGGCTTCGGAATGGGTTTGCAGGCGCTCGATCATCGCCTGGATCTCTGCAGTGGACTTCTGAGTACGCTGGGCCAGCAACCGCACTTCATCGGCGACCACCGCGAAGCCCCGGCCCTGTTCGCCGGCGCGGGCGGCTTCGATCGCGGCGTTGAGGGCCAGCAGGTTGGTCTGCTCGGCAATGGAGCGAATCACCTCCAGCACACTGCCAATCTGGGTGCTTTCACTCGCCAGGGTGCGGATCACTTCCACCGCCTGGTCGATGGTCTGGGACAGGCGGTCGATCTGCTGCAAGCTGCCATCGATGTTGACCTGGCCTTGCTGGGCCTGTGATTCGGCGTCGCGCATCTCATTGGCCGCGTGCTCGGCGTTCTTGGCCACGTCCTGCACGCCATAGGTCACTTCATTGATCGCGGTCGCCACCAGCTCCATTTGTTGCGACTGCTGCTGGCTTCGTTCCTGAGCCTGCGCCGCGTCGTTGCCCAATTCACTGGAGGATTGCCCCAGCGCACTGGCCGAAGCTTGCAGTTGGGTCACCACTTGCCGCAACTTGGCGGTAAAGGCGTTGAAATGCCGCGCCAGTTGAGTGACTTCGTCCTGGCCGTGGGTGTCGAGGGTGCGGGTCAGGTCACTCTCGCCGCTGGCGATGTTGGCCATGGCGTTGACCGTTTCCTGCAACGGGCCGACGATGCTGCGCACGATCAGGGTCAACAGCAGGCCCATGAGCAGGGTGATGACCAGTCCAACCACCGAGGCCTTGATCACCTGGGATTGGAACTCGGCCTGGACGTCATCCACGTACACGCCTGAGCCGATGATCCAGCCCCAGGGCTCGAACAGTTGGACGTAGGAGGTCTTGCCCACCGGGGCCTCGGCGCCTGGTTTCGGCCAGAGGTAATTGATCATGCCGGCGCCCTTGGACTTGGCGATGGCAACCATCTCGTTGAACAGCGCATAGCCGTTCGGGTCACGGATGGCCGAGAGATTCTGGCCTTCCAGCTTCGGGTTGGTCGGGTGCATGATCATGACCGGCGTCAGGTCGTTGATCCAGAAATAGTCAGCCTGGTTATAGCGCAGGCCACGTACGGCGCTGAGGGCCTGCTTTTGCGCGGCGTCACGGGTCAGGGTACCGGCAGCTTCCAGGCCTTGGTAGTAAGTCAGCACGCCGCTGGCGGTCTGTACCACATGCTGGGTTTTCTGCACCTTGGCTTGGTAGAGGTCGCTGTGGATCTGTTTAAGCATCAAGGCGCCGAGCGTGAACAACATCACGATGGCCACGACCAGGATGAGCCACAAGCGTCGGCTGATCGACACACTGCGCAAGCTATTCATACGCTGTCACTCCGGTTTTTTTATTCTTGTCATATCGACGGCCGGCACTGTAGCGCCCGGCCGCTATCGGTCATTGACCTGAGTCACAACGCGGCAGCGTTATCAGGGCTGGTCTGATAGGATTTCGGCCCCGCAGCGCAAAACCTGAGCCGGTTCTCATTTTTCATTGGTTTTTTTTGAAAGGTCGCGGTTATCGTGCACCCGCTGCGGGGGACCTGCATGACACTTGAATATTGATAAGACCTGCATGAACAGCGTCTTTTTTGGGGGATGAATGGATTTGTGGACCGCCTTTTCGGCACTGATTCTTGGCGTAGTAGAAGGCTTGACGGAGTTTCTGCCGATTTCCAGCACGGGACACCAGATCATTGTCGCCGACCTGCTCGAGTTCGGCGGTGAGCGTGCGATGGCGTTCAACATTATCATCCAGCTCGGCGCGATCCTGGCGGTGGTCTGGGAGTTCCGCCGCAAGATCTTTGACGTGGTGCTGGGCCTGCCGACGCAGCCCAGCGCCCGCCGCTTTACCGCCAACCTGCTGATCGCCTTCCTGCCTGCCGTGGTCTTGGGCGTGCTGTTCGCCGACTGGATCCACCACTACCTGTTCAACCCGGTCACGGTGGCCACCGCGTTGGTGGTGGGCGGCCTGGTGATGCTCTGGGCCGAGAAGCGCCAGCACCAGGTGCACGCCGCAACGGTGGACGAGATCTCCTGGAAAGATGCGCTGAAGGTCGGCCTGGCCCAATGCATTGCGATGATCCCAGGCACCTCCCGTTCCGGCGCGACCATCATTGGTGGCCTGCTGTTCGGGCTGTCGCGTAAAACCGCTACCGAGTTTTCGTTCTTCCTGGCGATGCCGACCATGGTTGGCGCGGCGGTCTACTCGGGCTACAAATACCGTGAACTGTTCGTCCCGGCGGATTTCCCGGTGTTCGCCATTGGTTTCGTCACCGCGTTCATTTTCGCCATGATTGCGGTCAAGGGCCTGCTGCGATTCATCGCCAGCCACAGCTACGCCGTGTTCGCCTGGTATCGAATTGCCTTCGGCCTGTTGATCCTGGCAACCTGGCAGTTCGGCTGGGTGGACTGGACCGCTGCCAAACCATGAACCAATCAGGCAACCGCAAACCCGCCGGGCGCAATGCTGAAGGCACCGTGCAGCATCTGCGGCTCAAACTGATGGTGTTTGCGCTGCTCTGTGCCTTGCCGTTGTTCGGTTCGCTCCTGTTGGGGCTGCGGGCGGTGTCGTGGGTGCCGATGGTGGCTTATGGCGGCGTCAGCGTGGTGGCCTTCCTGCTGTACTGGAGCGACAAGCGCAAGGCGCGCGCCGACACCTGGCGCACCCCGGAAAACGTGCTGCATGCGGTGGAGCTGGCCGGCGGTTGGCCCGGAGCCTTGCTGGCTCAGCAGCTGTTTCGCCACAAGACTCGCAAAGTGTCGTTTCAGGTCGTGTTCTGGTTCATCGTGCTGTTGCACCAGGTGTTCTGGATCGACCAGTTGTTCCTGGGCAGCTATCTGTTCTGAATGACTAGAGCAACAAGCCCACCTGGGTGCGCTTGGGCAATTTGCTGACCACCAATTGGTGTGAGCGTTGCAGCAGGCCACGCAATTCTTCGGCCCCCAGCGGGTAGGGCACTTGCATGATGACCCACTGGGCCCGCGCCAGGTAAGGCGCGGGGTGAATGCCCGGCCGATCGCAATGGCCCAGGAACAGATCCTTGTCGACCTTGAACGCCAGCGAGTCGCCTCGCAGGCCCTGCAGGGCGAACATCTTGTTCCCGGCAATGGAAAACACCCGCACGCCGCCCCATTTGTAGTCCTCCCTGGCGCCGGGCAGGCCCAGGCAAAACTGCGCGACATCCTCTTCGCTCAACCTCATATCGTTCTATCTCCACAGCCCTCGAAGGCTTCCACCAAATGATCGATCCATGCACGCACCGCTGGTAGCACGCCACGCCGATGCGGGTAGACCGCCTGGAGCCAGCCATCGGGCGATGACCATCCAGGCAAGAGTTCCACCAGTGTGCCGTCCTGCAATTCCTGCTCGCAATACATGCTCGGCAATAAGGTGAAGCCCAGGCCGGCGAGGGTGCAGGCCCGGCGCACAATGAAGTCGTCGACGCCCAGGCGGGCTTCCAGGCTCAGTTCCACCCGCTGTCCATCGGCGCTGACCAGGCGCAGGTGCACCTGGCGATCGGCTTCCAATGCCCCCAGCACCGGCAGTTGCTTGAGATCGTCCGGGGTTTCGATCCGCCGTCCTGCGACAAAGGCCGGGCTGGCAACCATCATCAGCCGTGCCTGACGCAGGCGCCGGGTCATCAGCAAGGGATCCTCGTCCCCCAGATCGCGCACGCGCAACGCCACATCGATGCCTTCGCCGATCAAGTCCACCCGCCGGTTGAGCAGGGTCATATCCAGTTGCACCAAAGGGTATTTCACCAGGAAGGTTTCGATTATCGCCGGCAGGAACTGGTGGGCCAAGCCCACCGGACTCGACACCCGCAATCGGCCGCGGGGTTCGCTGGACATGCTCGCCACCGCCTCGTCGGCCATCTCGGCTTCCAGCAACATGGCCTGGCAATGGCGCAGATAACGTTCGCCAACCGCAGTCAATTTCAATTGGCGGGTGGTGCGCTGGAGCAACCGGGCGCCGAGACGTTCTTCCAGCTCGGCGATACGCCGCGACAACCGCGACTTGGGAATGCCCAGCGCGCGCCCAGCCGCCGCGAAACCGCCGGCTTCGACGACTTTGGCGAAGTAGTACAAGTCATTGAGGTCTTGCATGTTGAACTCGATTGTCCTGTCAGTGGGACAAACTATCGCATTTATGCTGGCTTATCGATCATTGGCTTCATCGATAGGATGGTCGCCAATTGATCGCCCCGGTTGCGGTCCTCACTTGGAGAGCACTGACATGAAACTGCTGCACATCGATTCGAGCATCCTCGGCGACAACTCCGCTTCCCGCCAATTGAGTCGTGAAGTGGTTGAGGCCTGGAAAGCTGCCGAGCCAGGCATCACCGTCACTTACCGTGACCTGGCCGCCGACGCCATCAGCCATTTTTCCGCCCAGACGCTGGTTGCCGCCGGTACCAGCGCCGAATTGCGTGACGCTGCGCTCAAGTACGAAGCCGACCTTAGCACCGAGACAATGGCAGAGTTCCAGGCGGCGGATGCGCTGGTCATCGCCGCGCCGATGTACAACTTCAGCATTCCGACCCAACTCAAGGCTTGGATCGACCGCATTGCCGTGGCCGGCCAGACGTTCCGCTACACCGAAGCTGGCTTCGAAGGCCTGTGCGGTGGCAAGAAGCTGGTGATCGTTTCCACCGCCGGTGGTTTGCATGCCGGCCAGCCAAGCAGCGTGGGGCACGAGGAATACCTGAAGGTGATGTTCGGTTTCCTGGGCATCACCGACATCGAATTCGTCCGTGCGGAAGGGCTGGCCAAGGGCGATGACATGCGCAATAAGGGCATGAACGAAGCCCAGGCGCAGATCGGCGAACAGTTCGCCGCTGCGTAAAACCTGCGTAAAGGCAGCAAGCGCTTCGGGCAACCTTCGTAAAACCCTGTATTCTCGTCGTCATTGGATGGCCGGGATGCAGGGTTTTACTGCATTCGGCGCCTGGATTTCTGGCGCAGGTTATGCACGGCCAAGACGGCGAGCGACGGGGCCTTCCCGTGCGCTGGTGAAGGTGGATGATTCGATGATACGTTTTGGTGCGGCGCTGCTGCTTTGCTTGTTTGCCAGTCTCGGTTCAGTGCAGGCCGCACCGGGCCCACATCCGCATTGGAGCGCCGGTTTCCATGAGCTGAGTTTTCTCGATCCGCTGGATCAGCAACCGATGCACGCCATCGCCTTCTATCCGTCCACCGACCGGGAACAATCCAGCCTGCTGGGTGGCTACCAGATCGATGCCGCGCCGGACGCCCAGATCGCCATCGGCCGCTTCCCGCTATTGATGTTGTCCCATGGCAACACCGGCACGCCGCTGGCCCTGCATGACCTGGCCACCTCGCTGGCGCGCAAGGGGTTTGTCGTGGTGGCGGTGATTCATCCCGGCGACAATGCCCAGGATCACAGCCGGCTTGGTACCCTGAGCAACCTGTACGGGCGGCCGATCCAGATTTCCGAAGCCATCACCGCAACGCTCAATGATCCGATGCTGTCGCCGTTCGTCAACGCCGGGCAGGTCGGGGTGATCGGCTATTCGGCCGGTGGCGAAACCGCGCTGATCCTGTCCGGTGCGACGCCGGACCTCAATCGTCTGCGCCGCTACTGTGTGGAGCGGCCGGACGACCGTGATGCCTGCAATACCCAAGGCGAATTGATCGCTGATCGCGATGACCTGCAACCGGTGGCCGACCCCAGGGTCCGGGCTTTGTTGTTGATGGCGCCGTTGAGCCTGAAGTTTGGCCGTCATACCCTGGCCGATGTCCATGTGCCGGTGTTGCTGTACAGCGGCGATGGCGACAAGCTCGTGGCTTTCGACAAGAATGCTGCCGCTCTGGCCCGCAAGCTGCCCACCGCACCGGATTTCAAGACCTTGGCCGGCGCAGGCCATTTTGTCTTCCTCGCACCTTGCACCGATGAGCAGATCGCTGCGATGCCCGCGCTCTGCACGGATGCCGACGGTGTCGACCGCAAGGACATCCACCGCACCATGATTTCCGAGGCCAGTCGCTTCTTCGGCGAGGCCTTGGGCAAGCCAACCCGGGCGGGGATGAGGACGGCCGATCAATAAGGTGCGTTTATAGCTCGGCGACGCAGCAGCAGAGTCAGGCCCAGTCCAGTGACGGACAACAAGGCGGCGCAGAAGAAGATCGACGAATAGCCCAGGTTCAACGCCACCGCCCCCATCAGCGGACCGGCAATCGCCAGCGCCAGGTCAAAGAACACCGCATAGGCGCTCAAGCCGGCGCCCCGGCTGGTATTCGGCACTTGCTTGATGGCCTCCACCCCCAGCGCCGGGTATACCAACGATAGGCCGAAACCGGCCAGCCCAGCACCGACCAGGGCGAACGCGGTGGACGGCGCCAGCCATAGCAATACCAGCCCGAGGGTTTCGATGCTCATGCAGGCAATGGCCGAGTTGAAGCCGCCGAAACGGGCAATGCTGGAAATGAACAGCAACCGCGCGAGGATGAAGCAGATACCGAACACCGTCAGGCACCAGGCCGCGCCGGTCCAGCCGCGACTGATATAGAACAGTGTGATGAACGTGGTGAGCGTGCCGTAGCCGATCGACGCGAGGCTCAGGCCCGCCCCGAACGGCGCAATGCGCCCAAACACCGCCCAGAAAGGCAAGCGCTCGCCACGAATGACCGGCACCGACGGCTTGTTGCGAATGATCAACAGCGTCGCCCCGGCCAGCAACGACAACGCAATACCCAGGCTGGCAAAACCCAATTCACTGACCATCACCACCCCCAACGGCGCGCCAATAGCGATGGCCCCGTACGAGGCGATGCCGTTCCAGGAAATCGAGCGGGCCGTGTGTTCCACCCCCACCTGGCCCATGCACCAACTGATGGTGCCCACGCCAATCAGCCCTTGGGCCACGCCAAGCAGCAGGCGCCCAACAATCAGAATCAACAGGCTGGGCAGGGGATAGCTTTGCAGCAAGGTCGAGAGCAGCGTCAGCACGCCGCTGAGCACAATCCCCGACAGCCCGTAGACGATCGCCCGCTTGGTGCCGACGCTGTCCGACAACCGCCCGGCCATGGGACGGCTGAGCAGGGTCGCCAGGTACTGTGAACCGATCGTCAACCCGGCCACCACCGCGCTGAAGCCCAGCTGTTCGTGCACATACCCGGGCAGCACGGCAATCGGCAGGCCGATGCAGAGAAAGGCGATGAAGGTGTAGAAAACGATGGAGACGATCTGCAGAGTGATCGACAGGGAGCTGGAGGCAGGTGACGGCGTAGGCATGGTGCTCGTTCGCGGGCAGCGGTAAGAGAGCCTCATCATGGCGCGAGGAGGGGATAAAAGAAAGCAGGCTAACTAAATGTGTTTGGGAGGCTGGGTGTTCGGGCTGGATTGATGGGGTATGTGATGCCGCCATCGCGAGCAAGCTCGCTCCCACAGGTTTTTACCCCGCTGAAATACAAAAAAGCCCCGTCACAATGGACAGGGCTTTTCACTTGCCGCTTGAAGCTTACCGCTCAGGGCTGTCCTTAAAACACCACACCCTGGCTACGCAGGTAGTCGTCATAGGTGCCGCTGAAGTCGACCACGCCATCGGCGCTCAGCTCGATGATGCGGGTGGCCAGGGACGATACGAACTCCCGGTCATGGCTGACGAAGATCAGCGTGCCCGGGTAGTTTTCCAGCGCCAGGTTCAGTGCCTCGATGGATTCCATATCCAAGTGGTTGGTCGGTTCGTCCATCACCAGCACGTTGGGCTTTTGCAGGATCAGCTTGCCGAACAGCATGCGGCCTTGCTCACCACCGGAAATGACCTTGACCGACTTGAGGATCTCGTCGTTGGAAAACAGCATGCGGCCCAAGGTGCCACGCACCAGTTGTTCGCCGCCCTGGGTCCACTGGCCCATCCAGTCGAACAGGTTGACGTCGTCTTCGAAGTCATGGGCGTGGTCCTGGGCGTAGTAGCCCAGTTCCGCGGCGTCGGTCCACTTCACGGTACCGGCATCGGGTTCCAGTTCATTGACCAGGGTGCGCAGCAAGGTGGTCTTGCCGATACCGTTCGGGCCAATGATCGCCACGCGTTCACCGGCTTCGACGGTGAAACTGAAGTCCTTGAACAGCGGCTTGCCGTCAAACCCTTTGGCCATGCGCTCGACAATGACCGCCTGACGGTGCAGTTTCTTGGTCTGTTCGAAGCGAATGAACGGGCTGACGCGGCTCGATGGCTTGACCTCGGCCAACTGGATCTTGTCGATCTGCTTGGCGCGGGAGGTGGCCTGCTTGGCTTTCGAGGCGTTGGCCGAGAAACGGCTGACGAACGACTGCAGCTCGGAAATCTGGGCTTTCTTCTTGGCGTTGTCCGACAAAAGTTGCTCGCGGGACTGGGTCGCCACGGTCATGTACTCGTCGTAGTTGCCCGGGAACAGGCGCAGCTCGCCGTAGTCCAGGTCCGCCATGTGGGTGCAGACACTGTTCAGGAAGTGACGGTCGTGGGAAATGATGATCATCAGGCTCGAACGCTGGGTCAGCACGTTTTCCAGCCAGCGGATGGTGTTGATGTCCAGGTGGTTGGTCGGTTCGTCGAGCAGCAGCACTTCCGGGTCGGAGAACAGCGCCTGGGCCAGCAACACACGCAGCTTCCAGCCTGGCGACACTTCGCTCATCGGGCCGAAATGCTGTTCGATGCCAATCCCCAGGCCCAACAGCAGTTCACCGGCACGGGATTCGGCGGTATAGCCGTCCATCTCGGCAAATTCGGTTTCAAGTTCGGCCACGGCCATGCCGTCTTCTTCGGTCATTTCCGGCAGCGAATAAATGCGATCGCGTTCGGCCTTGACCTTCCACAGCTCTTCGTGACCCATGATCACGGTGTCGATCACGGTGAATTCTTCGTAGGCGAACTGGTCCTGGCGCAGTTTACCCAGGCGCACATTCGGCTCAAGCATGACCTGGCCGCCGGACGGCTCGAGGTCGCCGCCGAGGATTTTCATGAAGGTCGACTTGCCGCAACCGTTGGCGCCAATCAGACCGTAGCGGTTACCCGCGCCGAATTTGACAGAGACGTTTTCGAACAGTGGCTTGGCGCCGAACTGCATCGTGATGTTAGCTGTAGAGATCAAAGGTTTATCCTGCGGAACATTCAGAGTAGCTAAGGGTGCGGCAGTACCTGTTCAGTACCTGTTTGCGCACGTCCCGACCGCGCAAAGGCGTCGCGGTCGCAAGCGCAAGGGTCCATCCGGCATAAGAGGACAGCAGCAATACGGAGCGCCTGGCCCGGTAGACGTGCGTCGAAGCCGCGTTTGCGGTATCGACCAAAGGGGGCGCGTAATAGTTGGCGGCGATTGTACTGGTCTGGCCGCATAAACGATAGGGTATTGCCTGGGCAAGACAGTTTTTCACAATTGAAGGATAACTTTTGCTTACAAACTGTGGCTAGAATGCCATTTCACCCTGTGCCACTGCCTTGCCGTTTGGCTGGCCCCGGGGAAACGATCTGTTCACTCCAGCATTGTGACGGTTTTTCGTGAAGCTCATCATTGTCGCACTCTACATCTTCTCCATTGGCTACGTTCATCTGCGCGGTCGGGTGCGGCATAAGTTCGGACGCCAACTGAGCGATCATTCGTCGTTTCTCGCGCCGATCAATTGCCTGCTTTACTTGTGCTCGAAACTGCCCAACAGGCCGTTCCTGAGTCCGGCGCAGTTCCCGGACCTGAGCCCGTTGCAGGCCCATTGGCAAGAGATCCGGGCCGAAGGCCTGGGCCTGCTGCACGCGGGGGAGATCAAGCGTTCCGATCAATACGACGATGTGGGCTTCAACTCGTTCTTCAAGACCGGTTGGAAGCGTTTCTACCTGAAGTGGTACGGCGACAGCCATCCTTCGGCCATGAAGCTATGCCCCCGTACTACCGAGCTGGTACAGAGCATCGGTTCGATCAAGGCGGCAATGTTCGCCGAGTTGCCTCCGGGCTCGAAGCTGGTCCGGCACCGCGACCCCTATGCCGGCTCCTATCGGTATCACCTGGGCCTGGAAACGCCCAACGATGCTGGCTGCTACATCAATGTCGATGGCGAGCCCTATCATTGGCGCGATGGCGAGGCGGTGATCTTCGACGAAACGTTCATTCATTACGCCCAGAACACCACCGACCATAATCGCATCATCTTGTTCTGCGACGTGGAGCGGCCCATGAAGTTTCGCTGGGCTAGCGCATTCAACCGCTGGTTCAGCCGCACCGTGATGGCTGCGGCCGGTGCGCCCAACGACGCGGGCGACAGGACGGGCGCCTTGAACCGGGCGTTTTCCAGGCTCTACAAGATACGGTTACAGGGCAAGGCTCTGAAAAAACGTAACCGCACGCTGTATTACCTGCAGAAGTGGGCGTTCTTTGGCGGCCTGCTGGTGATCTTTATCTGGATTTGAACGCTGGATTTACCTTCATGCCTCGGGTTTTTGCGCATCCAGCTGTTCCCACATCCTGGCGGTGATCCGCTGACGATGGTGGTAGCCTTCCCAAGGATCGGCGCCCAAGCCCTTGGCCCGTTCCAGAGCGGTATAGATGTCCCATTGCTGTGCGTTGCGCAGGGTCGGCAGTTCGGCCCGGGCGATTGGCACCGAGACCGGCAGGCCTGGCCTGGCGCGCACTGAGTAGGCGGCCACCGTGCTGGCGCCGCGGGCGTTGCGCAGGTAGTCGACGAATATTTTTCCGACGCGGTTCTTCGGTCCCATGGTGGCCGTGATGCGCTCTGGCATTTGCCGGGTCAGGAACTGCGAGATAGCCTTGGCGAACGCCTTGGTTGTGTCCCAGCCTTCACTTCTCGCCAAGGGCACGATCACGTGCATGCCTTTGCCACCGCTGGTCTTGAGAAAAGCTTGCAAACCCAACTCGTCGAGCACCGCCAAGGTCATGTGGGTCGCCTCGATCATGGCGCTCCAGGGCAGCGAAGGGTCTGGATCCAGGTCCAGGACAAACAGGTCGGGTGTCTCGATACGATCGTGGGTCGCGGTCCAGGTGTGCAGTTCCACCGTGCCCATCTGCGCCGCGCTGACCAGGGCGTGGATGTCATCGATTTCCATCAGCGCTGCATGGCCTGGGTCCAGTCGCGGATCCAGCTGTTTGATATGGGGAATGTCCAGGCGATCGGCGTGTTTTTGGAAGAACTGCTCTTCGCCGATACCGTCCGGTGCCCGCAGCAGCGCGACCGGCCGCTGCTTGAGGTGCGGCAGGATCCACGGGGCGATGTCCAGGTAATACTGCGCCAGCTCGGCCTTTTGCACACCGCTGACACTGTCGATGACCCGATCGGGGTGGGTGATCGTCACACCGTCGACTTTGGCCGCGCGGGCGTTGCTGCGACGCTGGGTTTTTGCTGTCGTGGATTTTATCGGCAGCGGCTGCTCACGAACAACCTTGTTGGCCGGTGTCTCGGTCGAAAAACCCAGGAAAATGGCCTGCCGCACTTGGTTGTCGCCAGTCCATTCAATGAACTCTACCTCGCAGGTCAAGCCAGGCTCGACCCATTGCACGCCGCGTCCCTGCACACCGTTGAGTGGCAACGCCAGTGGCGAAGTCTCGCGTTGCTGCGCGCACAGTTGCGCATGTAATTGTTGGATTTGCATCTGGCTGAATCCCGTGCCGACCCGACCGGCGTACACCAGCCCCGACGGCCCGTTGACCGCCAGCAACAGCGCGCCGAAACCGCTGCGCCTGCCTTGGGGGCGGGTGAACCCGACGATGACGAAGGCTTGGCGCAACCGGCACTTGAGTTTTACCCAATCGGCGCTTCGCCGGGACCTATATGGGCTGCCCAGGCGCTTGCCGACCACGCTGTCCAATGAAAGCGCGATAGCGCTTTCGAACATGTCGTGCGGGCTGGCCGAAAACGACTCGGAAAAGCGCAGGCGCTTGCTGGCGTTGTTGCCAAGGGCTTTTTTCAGGGCCGCACGGCGTTCCTCCACCGGAGCCTGGCGCAGGTCGACGCCATTGAGGAACGGCGCATCGAACAGGAAATACAGCATATCGACGGTGCGGCTGATGTTGAAGGCCTGGCGCAGGGCCGCGAAATCGGAGCGGCCGGTCTCATCGAGCAGAACCAGTTCGCCGTCGAGCCAACTGTCCCCCAGGTTCAACCCGGCCAGGGCGTCGGCATGCAGCTTCAGCCGCTCGGTCCAGTCCTGGTGATTGCGATTGAACAAGCGGACTTCACCCTGTTCGATGCGGGCCAGCAGTCGATAACCGTGGAATTGGACCTCATAGCGCCATTCGCCGGTGGGCGGTTCTTCCACGGGCGTGGCCAATTGCGGCGACAGGCGCTCGGGCAGGCGGTTTTGAGGCGCCTTTCGGGCTGTCGTAACCTCCGGCTTGGCGTTGGACAAACGAGCGGATTCACTCTCGGCGTTGGCCATGACAGATTCCCTTGTATTGCGCACGCCAGGGTTTACCCCCGGGAGGCCTTGGTGGCTTTTTTGGCAGGAGTGGATTTGCGGGCTTTCACAGGTTTTGCAGGGGCCTTCCCGGCGGATTTTTCGGTGGCCTTGCCCTTGCTGCCCAGGCTGCGCTTGAGCAACTCGGTAAGGTCGATGACATCGGCGGTCTTGCGTTGTTCTTCGCCCGGGTCGGTTTCCACCGCTTCGAGGCGGCCTTCGTTGGCCTTTTTCTCCACCAGTTCCATGATTTTGTCTTCGAAACTGTCCCGGTATTCTTGCGGTTCCCAGTCGGCGCTCATGTCTTCCACGAGACGTTTGGCCATTTCCAGCTCGCCCTTGGCCAGGGTTGGGTTCGTCACTTCGTCGCCCAACTCGAGGACATCAAGGTCGCGTACCTCCGTAGGCCAGCGCAGCATCACCAGTACCAGCGCCGATTCAAGGGGCATGAGCGCCGCCAGGTGCTGGCGGGTATGCAGCACGACATGGGCCAGGGCGACCTTGTGGGTCTTGACCAGGGTTTCGCGCAGCAGGGCATAGACTTTGCCACCGCGTTTGTCGGGGGCGAGAAAGTAGGGCGTGTCGATGTTTTGCAACGGGATCTTCTCGCTGTCGACAAAGGCAAAGATATCGATGGTCTGGGTGGACTTGGGGTGAGCGGAACGGATTTCCTCCTCGCTGAGCAGCACGTACTGGCCTTTCTGGTACTGGACGCCTTTGACGATGTCATCCTTGGTCACTTCCTTGCCCGTGGTCTTGTTGACCCGCTTGTAGCCCACCGGATCCATGCTGCGTTTGTCCAACCAGTCAAAATCCACCCCCTGGGACGAGGTGGCCGACACCAGCGCGACCGGAATGTGGACCAGTCCGAAGCTGATTGCGCCTTTCCAGATTGCCCGTGCCATGGTGGTGTTGTCCTTGCCGGTGGATGTCTTTCTGGTGACCTTCGCGCCTTGGGAAAAGTTTCCATTGGGGGGCGAGCAAGCTTGCTCCCACCTCTCTTCGGAGACGCTTCGTTACATCTTCACCGGGATATTTCGCTTAACAAGGGCGAACCTGCGGCGTAGCGTGCTTTCGATATGCCTGAACCCCAGAGGTGTCCCAATGAACAGGTTCATGCTCGTCATCATGACGCTATTACTGACTGCCGCTGCTCAGGCCGCCACGCCCAGCGCAGGCGCAACGGTCCTGGCCCAAAACCTGCCGGGCAACAATAATCCCTATAACAGCCCGACGCGCCGGGCCAATCCCAACAGCATGCAGGGCACCCGGCCCAACGTGCCGACGATACATAACAACCCGACAGTGCCGGTACCACGGCCACCGACCCTGGAAAACGGCGGCATCGGCAATGGCTACCCGCGTTCCGGCCCGCCGTCGGGTTCGCCGCGACCGACCATCGAGTCTCCTGCGCCACCGCGCAACAGCCAGAATGGCAACCGCTAGGCGCTGGCGCCCGTTGTTCTCTTTCAACACCGCAGAAGGAAATGTGCATGTTGCGTAAAACACTCCTGGCCGCATTCTGCGCCAGCGCTGTCCTGGCCCTTGCCACCCCGGCCAATGCCGCGCCAACCCAGTCATTCAAGAGCGAGGAGGGCACGCTGGAAGTGACCACCGTGGTCAAGGGGCTGGAGCACCCTTGGTCTGTCGCATTCTTGCCTGGCCAGCAGGGCATGCTGGTGACGGAGCGACCGGGTAACCTGCGCGTGGTCAGCGCCGATGGCCAATTGTCCGCACCCTTGAGTGGCGTGCCTGAAGTGTGGGCCAAGGGCCAGGGCGGTCTGCTGGACGTGGTGCTGTCGCCCGATTTCAAGCAGGATCGTACCGTCTACCTGTCTTATGCCGAGGCGGGCGCAGATGGCAAGGCCGGCACCGCCGTGGGTCGCGGGCAACTGTCCGAAGATCTCAAGAGCCTGAAGAATTTCGACGTGATCTTCCGTCAGCAGCCCAAGTTGTCCACGGGCAACCACTTTGGCTCGCGCCTGGTCTTCGACCGCGACGGTTATCTGTTCATTACCTTGGGGGAAAACAACGAGCGGCCCACCGCCCAGGATCTGGACAAGCTGCAAGGCAAGATCGTGCGCATCTACCCCGACGGTAAGGTGCCCGACGACAACCCCTTCGTCGGCCAGAAAAACGTCCGTCCCGAGATATGGTCCTACGGCATGCGCAACCCCCAGGGGGCGGCCCTGAACCCTTGGAATGGCACGTTGTGGGAGAACGAACACGGGCCCAAGGGCGGTGATGAGATGAACATCATCGAGCGCGGCAAGAACTACGGCTGGCCATTGGCGACCCATGGCATCAACTACTCCGGCGCTCCGATCCCCGAAGCCCAGGGCAAGACCTCCGAGGGTGGCCTTGACCCTCACCACGTCTGGCAGGTGTCGCCTGGGCTCAGCGGCATGGCGTTCTACGACCATGACCGTTTCAAGGCCTGGCAGCGCAACGTGTTCATCGGAGCGCTGGTGCCCGGAGAACTGATCCGCCTGCAGTTGCAGGGCGACAAGGTCGTCCACGAAGAGCGTTTGCTGGGCGAGCTCAAGGCGCGAGTCCGGGATGTTCGCCAGGGCCCGGATGGGTATCTCTATGTGTTGACGGATGAGGAAGACGGGGCGTTGTACAAAGTCGGCCTCAAATAATTGGAGAAACCGTGGGAACGAGCTTGCTCGCGATTGCTATGGGCCAGCTGGCATTGATGTGGACTGATACTCCACAATCGC
>NZ_JBAMDJ010000039.1:0-62126 GCF_036961705.1 Pseudomonas sp. 3JA | reverse complement strand
ACGCTTTTGTTGCAGAAGAGACTTTCCTACCCCGCAAACGCGGGATCCGGCGCATAACCGGCGGGACTCTTAGCATCAACAGTACAGCCCCTATAAAGGCGTATATCGCCCACTCCTTCAGATCTGCACGCACGATCCACAGCATATGCAGCAACCCAAGCCCCAGGATCAGATAAACCAGGCGATGCAATTTCTTCCAACGCATGCCAAGCCGCCGCTGACTGTAGCGATTGGATGTGACCGCCAACGCCAGCAGGCCGAGAAACCCAAGCGCCCCGACGATAATGTAAGGCCGCTTGCTCAACTCGACGCCCAACTGCGACCAGTCGAAGCCCAATATGAACGCCGCATACCCACTCAAATGCAGCACCACATAAGCAAAGCACCACAACCCCAACTGCCGCCTGACCGCAATCCACCCCGCCCATCCCGTCAGCTTTTGCAGCGGCGTCATGCTCAAGGTGATCAACAACAGGATCAACGTGCCCAACCCGAGCCGATCCACCAGCACCTTGCCCGGGTCAGGACCCAGCGAGTTCATCAAGGCCTCGTAAAGCCAGAACAAGGGCCAGATCGCCGCCGCGATGAAGACGCCGACTCGCCAGACTGGAAAACGCATCAGTAGTCCTTCCTCAGGTCCATCCCTGCATATAAAGAAGCGACTTCATCCTGATAGCCGTTGAACATCAACGTATCGCGGACATTGGGACTGAACAGCCCGCTCGGTAAACGACGCTCATGCGCCTGGGTCCACCGCGGGTGATCGACCGTCGGATTGACGTTGGCATAAAAACCGTATTCGTCAGACGCAATGCTCTGCCAAGTCGTCTTCGGCTGCTCACTCACCAGACTGATACGCACGATGGACTTCACACTTTTGAAACCGTATTTCCATGGGACCACCAACCGCAGCGGCGCGCCATTCTGGTTCGGCAACTCCCGCCCGTACATTCCCACCGCCAGAATGGCCAACGGGTTCATGGCCTCATCCAATCGCAAGCCTTCCACATACGGCCAGTCGATCAAGGCGAAACCGGAACGCTGCCCCGGCATGACCTTGGGGTCCTGCAGGGTTTCGAAGCGGATGTACTTGGCCTTGGAGGTCGGTTCGACCTGCTTGAGCAAGGCAGAGATGGGGAAGCCAATCCACGGAATGACCATCGACCAAGCCTCGACACAGCGCAATCGATAGATACGCTCTTCCAGTTGATAAGGCTTCATGAAGTCTTCCAACCCGTAGCGTCCCGGCTTGCCCACCTCCCCGTCCACGACCACGCTCCAGGGCTCGGTCTTCAACGATCCAGCATTGGCTGCCGGGTCTCCCTTGTCAGTGCCGAACTCATAGAAGTTGTTGTAATGGGTTGCGTCCTTGAACGGCGTGATGGGCTCATTCTTGACCGTGACCACGCCCCATTGGACCGAGGGCAGTTTCTCGGCAAACCAGGACGGCGCCTTGCCGGGCTCGACATCGGCATAACGCGCCGCATCGGCAGCACTGGCCCATTGAGGCAAGCCGCTGACGGCGAGACCAGCCAGGGACGCACCGAGCATTTGCCGACGGGATAGATAGAGGGATTCGGGCGTGACGTCCGATTCACGGCAGTCGGACGACTTGGGGATCTTGATCAGCATGACAACTCCGCAGTATTGGAGGGCAGGTGCACCAATAGACTGCGGAGTATGGGGGAAATTACATTAAGGCAACGTTTAGCGTCGGCGAAGACGCAACAAGTATTGCACCGGTCCGGAGGCGGCATAGCCCAGGAACACCAACAACAGGATACGCGGTGGATCACTGAACACCACTGCGAACACCAGCACCACCGCCAGAATCGCCACGAACGGCACACGCCCCTTCAGGTCGAGCTCCTTGAAGCTGTTGTATTTGATGTTGCTGACCATCAACATCCCGGCCGCCGCAACCAGCAACGCCACCAGGAACGACATTTTCGACCCCTGGATGCCGTAGTCGCTGAATGCCCAGACAACACCTGCCACGACACCCGCCGCGGCCGGACTGGCCAGGCCGATGAAGTAACGTTTGTCAGCCTTGCCAACCTGGGTGTTGAAACGCGCCAGGCGCAATGCCGCCCCCGCCACATAGATAAAGGCAACCATCCAGCCGACCTTGCCCATGTCTCCCAGCGCCCAGCCGAACGCCAGCAAGGCGGGAGCCACGCCAAAGGCGACCATGTCGGACAGTGAATCATACTCGGCGCCAAACGCACTCTGCGTATTGGTCATGCGGGCCACGCGCCCGTCCAGACCATCGAGCACCATGGCGACGAAGATCGCAATGGCGGCGAACGCGAAGTAACGGCTCGCCCCTGCGCCATCCCCGGCGCTCAAGGCAGCCTGGGCACTCATGGAGTTGATGATGGAATAGAAACCGGCGAACAGGTTCGCGGTGGTGAACAGGTTCGGCAATAGATAGATGCCACGATGCCGGACCTTACGGCCTTCAGCGTCATGGCCTTCTTCGACGTGTTCATCGATGGGTAGCAGGCTTTCGGCGTCAGGAGCCTGGTTTGGCTCGTCGGGACGTTCGCTCATGGACAATACCTTGCAACGGTGTGAAAAAATTCGACAGATGTCTGGGACGACGGTTCGGCCGCAAACGATGCAGCTTTATACCAGAAGCCACCGCCCAAACGAAAAAACGCGGCCAAGGCCGCGTTTTTCGACTCAAGTTCGCGACTTAGTTCTTGGCTTTGTCGACGATCTTGTTGGCGCTGATCCACGGCATCATCGAACGCAGTTGCTCGCCGATGATTTCGATACCGTGCGCAGCGTTGTTGCGACGCTTGGCGGTCATCGAAGGATAGCCGGTGGCGCCTTCGCTGATGAACATCTTGGCGTATTCGCCGTCCTGGATACGTTTCAGGGCGTTGCGCATGGCCTGACGGGATTCGGCGTTGATCACTTCCGGACCGGTCACGTACTCGCCGTACTCGGCGTTGTTGGAGATCGAGTAGTTCATGTTGGCGATACCGCCTTCGTACATGAGGTCAACGATCAGCTTCAGTTCGTGCAGGCACTCGAAGTAAGCCATTTCTGGCGCGTAGCCCGCTTCGACCAGGGTTTCGAAACCGGCCTTGACCAGTTCGACGGTACCGCCACACAGAACGGCTTGCTCGCCGAACAGGTCGGTTTCGGTCTCGTCCTTGAACGTGGTTTCGATGATGCCGGTACGACCGCCACCCACGCCAGCGGCGTAGGACAGAGCCACGTTCTTGGCATTGCCCGAAGCGTCCTGGTAGATCGCGATCAGGTCAGGGATACCGCCGCCTTTCACGAACTCGGAACGCACGGTGTGGCCCGGAGCCTTCGGCGCGATCATGATCACGTCGAGGTCGGCACGCGGCACGACCTGGTTGTAATGGATCGAGAAACCGTGGGAGAAGGCCAGGGTCGCGCCTTTCTTGATGTTCGGTTCGATTTCGTCGCGATACAGGGCGCCCTGGAACTCGTCCGGCGTCAGGATCATGACCAGGTCGGCAGCGGCAACGGCGGAAGCCACGTCAGCCACTTTCAGGCCATGGGCTTCTGCCTTGGCAACGGTGGCCGAGCCTTTGCGCAGGCCGACAGTCACGTCAACGCCGGAATCTTTCAGGTTGCACGCCTGGGCGTGACCTTGGGAACCGTAGCCGATGATGGCGACTTTCTTGCCCTGGATGATCGACAGGTCGCAGTCTTTATCGTAGAAAACTTTCATGAATTTCCCCTCTATCCGGCCGTTCAGGCCATTCGCTAATTTGGTTTAGATGCTCAGTACTTTGTCGCCACGGGCAATCCCGGTGACGCCACTGCGTACGGTTTCCAGAATCGAGGCAGTGCCGATCGATTGAATGAAGCTGTCGAGCTTGTCGCTGGTACCGGTCAACTGAACGGTATAGACGCTGGCGCTGACATCGACGATCTGCCCACGATAAATATCGGTAGTACGTTTGATCTCGGCGCGCTGGGCGCCGGTGGCCTTGACCTTGACCAGCATCAGTTCACGCTCGATGTGAGCGCTTTCCGACAGGTCCACCAGCTTGACCACCTCGATCAGCTTGTTCAGGTTCTTGGTGATCTGCTCGATGATTTCATCGTGCCCCACGGTGGTCAGCGTCAGACGCGACAGGGTCGGGTCTTCGGTTGGCGCCACGGTCAGGCTTTCAATGTTGTAGTTGCGCTGCGAGAACAGGCCTACAACACGAGACAGCGCACCCGGTTCGTTTTCCAGAAGCAAGGAAATAATGTGTCGCATGATTAGGTACGCTCCGTCTTGCTCAGCCACATATCGCGCATGGAGCCGTCTTTGATCTGCATCGGGTAGACGTGCTCGCTGGTGTCGACCGCAATATCGATCACCACCAGGCGATCCTTCATGGCGAACGCTTCCTCCATCTTCGACTTCAAATCCTTCGATTCGGTGATGCGCACGCCAACGTGACCGTAGGCCTCTGCCAGCTTGACGAAATCAGGCAACGATTCCATGTACGAGTGCGAGTGACGGCTGCCGTAGCTCATGTCCTGCCACTGGCGAACCATCCCCAACACGCCGTTGTTCAGGATCACGATCTTCACCGGCAAACCGTATTGCAGGCAGGTGGACAGTTCCTGGATGTTCATCTGGATGCTGCCCTCGCCGGTGACGCAGGCGACATCAGCCTCTGGAAAGCTCAACTTGATGCCCATGGCCGCCGGAAAACCGAAGCCCATGGTGCCCAGGCCGCCGGAGTTGATCCAGCGATTGGGCTTGTCGAACTTGTAGTACTGCGCAGCGAACATCTGGTGCTGGCCCACGTCGGAGGTCACAAAGGCATCGCCCTTGGTCACTTCGCACAGGGTTTCGATCACGGTCTGCGGCTTGATCACACTGCCGTCACCCTTGTCATAAGGGAACAGGCCACGATCACCGCGCCATTCATCGACCTGCTTCCACCAACTGGCCACGGACTCCTTGTTTGGAACCTCGCCGATTTCCTTGAGGATGGCGACCATTTCGGTCAGCACGCTCTCTACAGGACCGACAATCGGCACGTCTGCCTTGATGGTCTTGGAGATGGACGCCGGGTCGATGTCGATGTGGATGATCTTGGCGTTCGGGCAGAATTTCGCCGGCCCATTGATAACGCGGTCGTCGAAACGCGCGCCAACCGCCAGGATGACATCGGCGTGGTGCATCGCCAGGTTGGCGGTGTAGCTGCCGTGCATGCCGAGCATACCGATGAACTGACGGTCGGTGCCAGGGAACGCGCCCAGGCCCATCAGCGTATTGGTGACCGGCAGGTTGAGCATTTTCGCCAGTTCGGTCAGCGGCGCGGAGCCACCGCCGAGGATCACGCCACCACCGGAGTACAGCACCGGGCGCTTGGCCGCCAGGAGCATTTCGGCTGCCTTGCGGATTTGTCCGGAGTGGCCGCGTACGGCCGGGCTGTAGGAACGCAGCTTGGCTTTTTTCGGGAAGATGTATTCGAACTTCTCGGCCGGGTTGGTCATGTCTTTCGGGACATCGACCACAACCGGGCCAGGACGACCGGATTCAGCCAGGTAGAAAGCCTTCTTCATGACTTCCGGGATCTCCGATGCGTGCTTGATCATGAAGCTGTGCTTCACGATCGGCCGGGAGATACCGATCATGTCGGTTTCCTGGAATGCATCGGTCCCCACCATGGTGCTGGGCACCTGGCCGGAAATGATCACCATCGGGATGGAGTCCATGTACGCGGTAGCGATACCGGTGATGGCGTTCGTGGCGCCTGGACCGGAAGTCACCAGTACCACGCCGGCCTTGCCGGTGGCACGGGCATAGCCGTCAGCCATATGGGTGGCCGCCTGCTCGTGACGAACCAGGATGTGGGTCACTTCCGGTTCTTTGAACAGGGCATCATAGACATGAAGAAGAGCACCACCGGGGTACCCGTAGATATATTTGACGCCTTCGTCACGCAAAAAGCGGACGAGCATCTCACCGCCAGATAAAAGCTCCACGTTGTTCACCTCTAAAACGCCAGAATACCGACCCACAAGAAAGGGACGGGTCTTAATAGGTTTACTTCTCGGCAGAGCATGAGCGACGGTGGTCGCCGACTACGTCAGCACTGACTGAGCAAGTATTGGGATCGTCCCAAGTGTTGCGGGCCTTTCCCACCCAGCGCGAGGTAACGCGTTGCGGGTGTAACAGGTCGGCGCGGATGTGCGCCTCATGATCTGCTGAGTGGGTCTGCTTCTGGCAGTCCCTCTACAGCGGACTTTGGATTCTTCTGTTTCGCCTCCTTCAAGTCAAGTCGTCTATGTGTTTTATTCGAAGTAAGCGCATGAGAACGCAAGAAAAAACCTTTAAACGGCAACTGTGTTAGCTTCAATTGCGCAACCCATGACAAGGAAACAGCATGCGAATGATCTTCTTGACGGCCAGCCTGCTGGTTGGCCTGAGCCCGATGTGCATGGCCGGCCAGGTCTACAAATGGGTGGACGCCCAAGGCGTTACCCACTTCGGCGCCCAGCCGCCGGAAGGCACGGAGGCCACGACGGTGATCAAGTCCGCCCCGCCGCCCGCCAAACCGGCGGCACCGCCGTCTGGCGGAGTCATTGGCGACCAAAAGGCCATCGACCAACAGGTCAAGAAACAGATTGCCGAGCAGGAAGCCCAACTAAAGGCGTTCTGCGAACAGGCGCGGACCAACCTGGCGCAATTGCAGAACAATCCCAGGGTACGTGAAGACGTGGAGGGGGAAATGCGCCGCCTCACCGATGAGGAGCGGCGCCTGCGGATCGACGAGACCCGCAAGCAAATCGAGGAGAACTGTCAGTAACGCCGGTCAGCCGGCGTTGCTGATCAACTGATCGAACTGCGCCAGCAGCCGCTGCAACTCGATGCCCTGCCCTGGCCGCTGGGCATAGACCATCTCGGCCATGGCAAGGATGCCCGAGGCGTTGGGCAGCGGCAGGTCGTTTTCCAGGATAGTTTTCATCCTGGGCAGGAAGATCCATTGCAACCATTGCTCGAAGTCCAGGGTATCGACCGCGAACGGCTCGACGCTGGCCAGCGCCTGCGCCGAAGGCGACACATCGCTCCACCAGCCCTGGACCCGCAGTTCCCGCTCGATCAACAGCAACTGATCGGCGATCCGAGGAAAACGCGTATCCATCAGAGCGAAACCTTGGCCTTCTGACGGGCCAATGCCGC
Organism: Pseudomonas sp. 3JA; assembly: GCF_036961705.1. Taxonomy (NCBI): domain Bacteria; kingdom Pseudomonadati; phylum Pseudomonadota; class Gammaproteobacteria; order Pseudomonadales; family Pseudomonadaceae; genus Pseudomonas; species Pseudomonas sp. 3JA. Next base: position 54,949 of record NZ_JBAMDJ010000039.1, on the reverse strand, counting down.
GCCAGCGGAATCGCCCTGTTTCTCACGGGCCTGGGCGATCAATTCCCACAGGCTGGCCTGAAGTGCCGGACGACCACTGGAGAATGTCAGGCCACGACGGGCCAGCTGTTCGGCTTGCGGTGCGTCGCCCTGGGCCATGCGCACCTGGGCCAGGCGATAAAGCACCTGGGGTTCGCGCGGCGCGACACGCTGGGCGCGCTCCAGGCTGGAGGACGCACCGTTGAGGTCACCGCCGGCCTGTTGCTGTTGCGCGGTGGTCAGCAGGGCCAGCACCGGACCGTCGAGCTGCTCATCGGCGGACAGACCACCGGCTCCTGCCGACGGAATGCTGCTCGGCGTCGAAGGCATGCTGTAGCTGCCCTGATCGATCGGCGAGGTTTCGATTGGTCCGGGGGTGATCGGGCCCGGCGTGATCGGCGTGCTGCTGATCGGCGCCGAGGTCGTCGCGCCGCCACCTGGCACCATCACGACGACACCGGTGTCGCCCTGCGGGATTGCCTGGACCTGGCCCTGCACCGGCCGCTTTACCGTCGTCTGACGGAAACCGCCGTTGGCCGAGACCCGCTCACTGTTGGAAACAGCGGTGCCGGAGTCAACGACCGGAATCGAACCACGTTGTACGGTAGAACAACCACTGAGCAAAGCCACGGCTGTTACCGCTGGAATCAACCACTTGTTCACTTGAAACCCTCTTTGCTTAATTCATCCAGTCCTTGACCCAATCCATCACCGATTCGGCGGGATTCGTGCCGCCACAGGCAGCACCAGGTGGCGGTTCGCTGCCGCGAATATACGGCATCTGCACAGCGCCCGGGCAATTGGCCTCGGAGCCTTGCCCCGTGCGCGAATCGACCCACGCCTGGACGATGTTGTCCGGTTGCGGCATGTCCAGCGGCAGCGGGTCGGCCTTGCGCATGAAACTGGTCCAGACCTGCAGCGCGCCAGTGGCGCCGGTGAACGGGGTCTTGCCGTTGTCATCGCGTCCGAGCCAGACCACCGCCAGCAGGTCCTGGCTGAAGCCGGCGAACCAACTGTCGCGCGAGTCGTTACTGGTACCGGTCTTGCCCGCCAGGGTCAGGGTCCGGGGCAGCACGTTATAGACCGAACTGCCGGTGCCTTCCCGCATGACCCGCTGCATCGCGCTCTGGATCAGGTAAATGGAGGCCGGATCGAAACGCTGCTGAATCTGGAACGGATAACGCTTGAGCGGCTCGCCATCGGCGGTCAGCACACTGCGGATCCCGCGCATCGGCGTATTGAAACCACCGTTGGCCAGCGTCTGGTACATGGCCGCCACTTCGATCGGCGTAAGGCCACCGGCCCCCAACAACATCGACGGGAACGCCGGGAATTCGCGACTCACCCCCAGGCGCGCCAAGGTCTTGAGTACGTTCGGGACGCCGACCTCAAGTCCGAGGCGAGCCGTAGACAGGTTGTAGGAATGCGCCAGCCCCTGGTACAGGAATACCGTGCCGTGGGAGCGTCGATCATAGTTCTGCGGTTTCCAGACCTGGCCATCGGCCCCCTTGACCGAGAACGTCTCGTCCGACAGCCAACTGGTCAACGTGTATTGGCTCGGCTTTTCCAGGGCGGTGAGGTACACCGCCGGCTTGATCAGCGAGCCAATCGGGCGCACCGCATCCAGCGCCCGGTTGAAACCGGCGAAACTGGCCTGCCGGCTGCCGATCATGGCCTGGACTTCGCCGGTTTCCGGGTTGGTCACCACCATGGCCGCTTCGACTTCGTCGGCGCCCTTGCGCCCACCCAGTCGCTTGAAGGTGTCCTCGACCGAGGCTTCGGCCTTCATCTGCAGGATCGGGTCGAAACTGGTGAAGATACGCAGGCCTTCTTCGGTCAAGTCTTCGTCGCGGTAGTCTTCCCGCAGCTGACGCTTGACCAGGTCCATGAAACCGGGGAACGAACTGTCTGCCAGGCTGCCACGCTTGGTCACGCCTAACGGCATCTTTTTCGCCGCTTCGACTTGCTCGGCCGTCGCCACACCCTGTTGTTGCAGCAGGTCGAGCACCAGGTTGCGCCGCTCGAGCGCGCGTTCCGGATTGCGACGCGGGTTATAGGAAGACGGTCCCTTGACCATGCCCACCAACAACGCCACCTGATGCAACTTGAGCTCGGACAGCGGCTGGCTGAAGAAGAACTGGCTGGCGAGGCCGAAACCGTGCACCGCCCGTTGACCGTCCTGGCCGATAAATACCTCGTTGAGGTACGCCTCCAGGATCTCCTGCTTGTCGTAGTGCAGCTCCAGCAACAACGCCATCATGGCTTCGGTGAGCTTGCGGGTCAGGCTGCGTTCGTTGGTCAGGTAGAAGTTCTTGACCAACTGCTGGGTCAGCGTGCTGCCGCCCTGGCGCATGTGGCCCGAGGAGGTATTGACCCAGACGGCCCGGGCAATCGACTTGGGCGAGACGCCGAAGTGATGGTAGAAGTCGCGGTCTTCGACGGCGATCAGCGTATCGAGCAGGAACGGCGGCACCTGGTCGATCTTGATCAGGATCCGATCTTCGAGGTTCTTGGGGTACAGGCCACCAATGAGCAGCGGCTCAAGGCGCACCACCGACAGGCTTGCGTTGTTGGCGCCGGTCAGCGCAGCGACATAATCGCCGGAAAAACGCACCCGCACCGGTTGTGCCTGCTCCATGCCCTCATAGAACTGGAAGCCACGGGTATTGAGGTCGATGGTATTGCCATTGACCGAGGCCGCGCCCGGACCATTGGCCACGCTTTCACGGCGATAACCCAAGGCATCGAGCTCGGTCAGGAAATCATCCTTGCTCAGCTTTTGTCCGACGAACAGCTCCAGCGGCCGGGCATAGACCTTGGCCGGAATGGTCCAGCGCTTGCCGGAGAACTTCTCCTGGACCACGGCATCGAGATAGACCGCAAAACCGGCGAGCACGACAAGGCCCACCAGGCTGAGTTTAAGGGCCCAGCCCAGCCAGGGCCGCAGGCGGCTGGCGGGTGGTTTCTTGGGGGTACGGGGGGATCGGGTACGAGTCATGGCGGCGGATTATACGCACTTTGTCGGGGTTCAACATGAGCCCTCCACGCGGTTTGCGTTAGCGCGGCTTGCGGCCATAATGACGGCCTGAATTTTTCCAGTCTATGAAGGACCGCCCGTGAGCCAATCCCTGATCGCTGCCCTGCAAAACCCGGCCCTCTACCCGCATCCCGTCGAAGGGTTCCAGGTCATCGAGACCCACATTTCCTGGGTATTGCTCACTGGGCCATACGCCTACAAATTCAAAAAACCGGTCAACTTCGGCTTCCTCGACTTCACCAGCCTCGAGGCGCGCAAGCACTTCTGTGGTGAGGAGTTGCGCCTCAACCAGCGCCTGACCCAGGACCTGTACCTGGACGTCCTGCCCATTACCGGCAACGCCGAAGCGCCGCAGCTGGGTGGCGACGGCCCGGCCATCGAGTACGCCCTGAAGATGCGTCAGTTCCCGCAGAGCGAGCTGCTCAGCACGCTGCAAGCCAACGGCGAACTGACCACCGCGCACATCGACGAGATGGCCGCGCAGATCGCCCAATTCCACCTCGCCACGCCCAAGGTGCCCGCCGCAAACGACGCCGGCACCCCGCAAAGCGTGATGGCACCGGTGCTGCAGAACTTTGAACAGATCCGCCCGTTCCTCAACGACAAGGCCGACCTGTTGCAACTCGAAGCCCTGCAAGCCTGGGCCGAAAGCAGTTTCGAACGCCTCAAGCCGCTGTTCACCCAACGCAAGGCCGAAGGCTTCATCCGCGAATGCCACGGTGATATCCACCTGGGCAACGCCACCGTGATCGACGGCAAGGTGGTGATTTTCGACTGCATCGAGTTCAACGAGCCGTTCCGCTTCACCGACGTCTATGCCGACACCGCATTCCTGGCGATGGACCTGGAGGACCGCGGTCTGAAATCGCTGGCACGGCGCTTCGTCAGCCAGTACCTGGAACTGACCGGTGACTACCAGGGCCTGGAGCTGCTGAACTTCTATAAAGCCTATCGCGCCCTGGTCCGGGCCAAAGTCGCGCTGTTCAGCATGCCGGCCGAAGCCGATCCGGTACAGCGCGCCACCACCCTGCGCCAGTACCGCAACTACGCCAACCTGGCCGAAAGCTACAGCACCATTCCTTCGCCTTTCCTGGCCATCACCCACGGTGTTTCGGCCGTCGGCAAAAGCCATGTCGCGATGCGCCTGGTAGAGGCGCTGGGCGCCATTCGCCTGCGCTCGGACGTGGAGCGCAAGCGGCTGTTCGGCCAGCAACAAGTACCCAACGATCCACAGGCCGGCATTTATAGCAGCGACGCCAGCAGCGCTACCTACGCCCGCCTGCATGAAATCGCTGCGGTGATCCTGCGCGCCGGATTCCCGGTGGTGATCGATGCCACTTACCTCAAGCGCGATCAACGCGACGCAGCAGCGAAAATCGCCGAAGCCACTGGTGCTCCGTTCCTGATCCTCGACTGCAATGCGCCGCAAGCGGTCATCGAAAGTCGCCTGGCACAACGTCAGGCCGACCAGAAAGACCCCTCCGATGCGAATCTGGCAGTCATTGCCGCCCAACAGGCCAGCCGTGAAGCCCTGACCCCGGCGGAAATTCTCTGCAGCAAACGGGTCCAAACCAACGAAAGCGGTACGCTCGACGTCGTGGTCGCGCAGATCCGCCAGCGCCTGCCAGGCCTCTAGATCACTATTTCGGCCGTGAAGCGATGTCCGGCTTCACGGCCGCCAAATAGTGGCACTATACTGGCGTCATAAAACCAACAGGTGATATGAAATGAGCCTTCCCAAACTTCTCACTACCCCGCTTTATGCCTTGCTGCGCAAAGATGATATCGCCGGGTTCAACAGCGAACGCCCACAAGGTCCGGTCGACATGCGCGGCGGCGATTTTCGAGGGCTTGATCTGCGGGAACTGAACGCGGACGACGTTGACTTCAGCGACGCCTATTTCCGCTCCGCCGATTTGCGCGGCATCGATTTTCGCAAGTCGTCACTGGAAGGCGCGAGCCTGGCCCATGCGCAGATATCCGGCGCCTACTTCCCGCCAGAGCTGTCTGCGGACGAGATCCTGATGTCGATGAACTTCGGCACCCGGTTGCGCTACCGCACTCGCTGAACCTGTTTGAAGCGGGTCGGCCAGCGAGCGAAACCGCCACAGACTGAAACGGACCTCCAGCGCCCCCGCTTGCGCTGGAGCATGTAGTTTGCAGCCTTTTCCCACCCCATCGTGCGTAATGCATTAGAAGCTTTTGCGTCGAATCCGACCAAACAATCACGCTTTTCCTACTGACCGCTACACTGCTCAGAAGCTTGCCCACTGCACCAATCGGCCATTCGCAAGGAGGCTCGATGAATGATGAACTGCAACATCTGAAAAATCTGGGCAAGACATCAGCCCAGTGGCTGCACGCCGTGGGCATTCACAGTGCCTCGGATCTACGCCGGCTTGGCGCGGTGGACGCCTATCGCGCCGTACGCACTCGGGGCTTCCGGGCCTCCAAGGTGTTGCTGTACGCCATCGAGGGCGCGTTGATGGATGTGCATTGGAATGACATCCCCGCCGAGCGCAAAGAAGCCCTGAATAAACAGCTGGACGCCATTTCAATGCGCCATAAGACCTGACGCCCCTTTCGTTTCCAGCGCGAACCCTGGTCGCGCGGTTATTTCGGTGAATCGTAAAACAATGTTTGACATGGTAATGAGAATCGCTATGATTAGCACATCCGGTCGCGAGACTGGTCGATATTTGAACAGCCCTTGGTTCGGACTCTCAGATATCTCCTCATCAGGCTAATCACGGTTATTTGACCCGGCTTTTGCCGGGTCTTTTTTTGCCTGTAGAAAATCACTTCCCGGCGTGTTCGCGCATCTGCGCGCAGTAATCCTGTGGCGGCATGGCCGGCGTGTACCACACGTAATCCGCCATGGCCGACGTCACCTCGCTGCCCTCCTCGGCCAGCATCAAGACGATGGGTGCCTCACTGGCGCCAAGATCCAACGCGTGCATCGGCACACCGACATCCTTGCGCGCATGCCAGGCACCGGCGAACAACAGTGCCGGTGTCGGCGCTTGCAACAAGCGTTCGGCCATGCGCCGGTCACGCTGCTGCTGCACGGCCAGCATCGCCGGCATTTGCGACTCGGGCAGCAAACCGCAGTGGGATTCACGGATTTGCCCCAACAACTCGTCCTTCACAGTGGCTGCATTGGAGCGAGTGCCCATCAAGCTGGGGGCTTGTCGATAGAAACGCTGGATCTCGGCGGCGTCCAGATTGGCGGCCAACAACGGATAACGTTGCGCCAAGGCAAACTCGACGACGGGGCCATACAAGCTCCAATCCCAGCCCGGCGACCAGTCCAGTGCGCCGGGCAGGTCCTTCGGCAAGGTGGGTAACTGACGGACCGAATCAACGCGTGGTTGCTGGGCGGGGGTGAGCATTTCCAGCAACAGGCTGCCCTGGGCCCGCTGCCCGGCCAGGGCCTGGAGCAGCCAGACCTGCAGTGCGTGGTGATCGCGATTGTCGTGCCGCTCCCCCACCACCACCCGAGGCGCCATTGCCAAGCGTTCGACCAATGCCTGGGGTGTCACGGCCTGGCCATTGTGCAAATCACGGATTCGTCCGCCGAGTGGGGGCGGTGCGATGCTCTGACACGCCGTCAGTACACTCAATGCCAGAATCAGAAGCAGGCGCACGTCCATATCCTCCAGGGCGCCCTCAGCGGGCAATGATCAATGGATGCCCGCGCTCCGGATGGTCTTGCACCAGCACGTCCAGGCCAAACACCGCCTTGAGCGGTTCCGGGCGCAGCACGTGCCGGGGCGTGTCCAGGGCCACTGGCCGACCGGACGCGAGCAGCAACAGGCGATCACAGTAACGCGCCGCCAGGTTCAGGTCATGCAGGATCACCAACACCGCAGCGCCGCGACTGGCGAACTCACGCACCGCCTGGAGGATGGTGTGCTGATGCAGCGGATCGAGCATCGAGGTCGGCTCATCCAACAACAGGGTTTGCCCCGTTTCACCTGGCCACAACTGCACCAACACCCGCGCCAGATGCACCCGCTGACGTTCGCCGCCGGACAACGCCAGGTAACTGCGGCCGTGCAGATGCGCAGCGTCTGCCACTTGCAGCGCCGAGGCGACGATTTGCTCATCGCGCACTCGACCACTCTGGTGCGGCAGGCGCCCCATGCCGACGACTTCCTCGACACGGAAGGCGAAATCCAGGGTCGAGGACTGCGGCAAGACTGCCAGGCGCCGGGCGCGCTCGGCCCCCTGCCACTGGGCCAGAGGCCGATCATCGAGCCAGACCTGCCCTTGGGCCGGGCGCAGTTCGCCGCACAGGCCCGCCAGCAAAGTACTTTTACCTGCGCCGTTGGGCCCAAGCACTCCGAGTACTTCACCAGGGTTGAGCGCGAGATCGACGTCCGCCAGCACCGTCTTGCGGCCACGTTGAATGTGCAGGTTCTGCGCTCGCAGCATCAGGCGCGCCCTCGCACCAATAGATAAAGGAAGAACGGCGCGCCGATGAAGGCCGTGACAATGCCGATCGGCAATTCCGCAGGGGCCAATGCCAGGCGCGCCACCAGATCGGCGAACAATAGCAGGCTTGCGCCCGCCAACACCGAAGCAGGCAGCAACACACGGTGATCGGGGCCGGCCACCAGCCGCACCAGATGCGGCACTACCAGCCCGACGAAGCCGATCATGCCCGCAGCCGCCACCGCCGCGCCAACCCCCAAGGCCGTACAAAACACCAGTTCACGCTTGAGGCTTTCGACGTTAACGCCCAGGTGGGCAGCCTCGGACTCCCCTAGCAACAGCGCATTGAGTGCCCTGGCCCGGCGTGGCAGCCAGAGCGCCACTGCGGCACTGACCAGCAACAGCGGCCACAACCGCGCATAGCTGGCGCCGTTGAGACTGCCCAGGTTCCAGAACGTCAGGGTGCGCAGGGTCGCGTCATCCGCCAGGTAGGTAAACAGACCGACGGCCGAACCGGATAGCGCGGTCAGGGCAATACCGGCCAGGAGCATCGTCGCGACATGGGTCTGGCCGTTGCGTCGCCCGAAACGATAGACCAGCGCCGTAACGCCGAGCCCGCCAAGGAATGCACACAACGACAACACGTAGGGACCAAAGGCTTCGGGCAACCCACCCAGCGCCGTGCCACCGACAATGGCGAACGCGGCACCCAGTGCCGCACCGCTGGACACGCCCACCAACCCCGGGTCCGCCAGTGGGTTGCGAAACAGTCCTTGCATCGCCACACCGGACAACGCCAACACCCCGCCCACCGCCAACCCCAGCAAGGTACGTGGCAAACGGATCTGGCCGAGGATCAGTTCGGCCTGCTCCAGGCCATCGGCCGCCACCGGCAAGCCCGACAGGCGCAGGGCGGCGCGCAAGGTGTCGAGCAGCGGCAAGCTCACCGGCCCCAGGGCCAGGGACAGCCAGGTTGCCAGCAGACACAGTAGGCCCAGACCGATAAATAAAGTGCGTGGCTTGACCGACGAAGTCATGGCGCCGAGGCCGGCTCAGCCGGATAGAAGCCTGCCGTCAGTTTCACCAGGCTTTGCGGTATCCGCGGGCCCAATCCGCCCACCAACAGCGTCGGATCGAGCTCCATGACGCGCCCGTCCCTGGCGGCACGGGTCGAGAAAAGGATCGGATTTTCTCTGAACAGCGCCGCACGGGCTTCTTCACCGCTCAGCACACGGTCGGCGAAGATCAGCACTTCTGGATTCAAGCTGGCCAGGGTTTCCACGGAAAAAGACTTGTAACCGCTGTGGGTCGCCAGGTTGTCACCGCCGGCCTGCCGCAACAGCCAGTCGGCGGCTGTGCCCTTGCCAGCGACCAGTGGCTTGCCGCCGGAACTGCCCACCAACAGCAATACGCCGGGAGCCTTTTGCTTGCGCTGGGCCTCGGCCACCCGGGCATGTTGCTGGGAGAGCTGCTTCTGATAACGATCGAACAACCGTGTCGCCTCGGCCTCAGCCCCCAGCAACTGTCCCAGGTGCCGCAGATTGCCCTGCAGGGTTGGCAGGTCTGGCGTGGCCGAGAACAATTCGACTTTTACGCCGGCGCCGCGAATTTGCGCCAACACGGGCGGTGGCCCCATTTCCTCGGTGCCCACCAGGATCTGCGGACGCAGGCTCAGCACGCCCTCCGCCGACAGCTGTCGCTGATAGCCAACACTGGGCAAGGCTCGCAAGGATTCAGGATGCTGGCTGGTGGTGTCCACACCCACCAGTTTCGACTCGCCTCCCAGCGCGCTGACCCACTCCGACAAGGCGCCGCCGGCGCTGACCCAACGTTGCGGCGATTCAGCCGCGCTGGTTCCCTGGTTGACCAACAGTGCGACACAGAGCGCAACAACGCGGATGTTCAGGCGCATCGGGCAGCTTCCTCAAAGAAGTTTTTCGCAGGACCGGGCCGGGCCAAGTATCCTCAATCACCTGCGAAGGAGGCGCCATTTGATAATTGTTTTCATTTGACCGTCAAGGATGGATCTTTTGCTACATGAAGCCCATGTGCGAGCAAGCTCGCTCCCGCAGAGTCTCACTCCGTCAGACATATAGAGACACACATGAAGTTTCTTTGTACCGCCGCCGAACTGCCCGACAACGGCAGTCGCGGTTTCGACCTCGATGGGCGCAAAGTACTGGCCGTGCGACGCGCCGGCCAGGTGTATGTCTATCTCAACCGCTGCCCGCACCGGGGCGTGCCACTGGAATGGCAACCCGACCAGTTCCTCGACCCCAGCGCCAGCCTGATCCAGTGCGCCACCCACGGCGCGCTGTTCCTGATAGAAAGCGGCGAATGCGTGGCGGGCCCCTGCGCCGGTCAGTTCCTCGCTGCCCTAGACAGCCGGGAGGACGAGCAAGGCATCTGGGTCGAGCTCTAGCAACACCGGCAACCCGCGATCCACCCACATCTGTTCGGGCGTCAGCGTGACCCCGTAGGCCAGCACCTCCACACCCGCCGCCACCGCATCACGCAGGGCAGCGGCGTATACCGGGTCGATTTCCTGTGCCGGGCGCACCGCTTCGATGCCGCTCAGGTTCACACAATACAACTGCACCGCCCGCACACCGTCCCGGGCCAGGCAGGCGAGCTCCCTCAGGTGCTTGGCCCCGCGCAGGGTCACCGCATCGGGAAACGCCGCCACATTCGTGCCATCAAACCCCAGCGTGACACTTTTGACTTCGACCCAGGCCGAGCCGTGGTCGTAGTCCAGGCGAAAATCGATACGGCTGTTTTCCACCCCATAAGCCACTTCACGCTTGAGCCCGGTAAACCCGTTCAGTTCGCTGATGACCCCGGCGCGCAAGGCTTCTTCGATCAACGCGTTGGCCCGCGCGGTATTGATGCAGGCAAGCCGCCCTTGAGGGGTTTCGCCAATTTCCCAGGTGCCGGGCAACTTGCGCTTGGGATCGCTGGAGCGACTGAACCAGACACGCGCGCCTTCAGCCATGCAATTGAGCATCGAGCCGGTGTTAGGGCAGTGAATAGTGAGCAGTTCGCCATGAACGGTCTCGATATCGGCGAGAAAACGCTTGTAACGTCGAATCAGGCGACCTTCTTCCAACGCAGGGGAAAATTGCATCAGCCTTGCCAGCTCCGTAGTCCACGTTCGATTCGTGCCACCGCTTCCTCCAGCCGCGGCAGGCTCTGGGTGTAGGCGAAGCGCACGTGGTGACCGGCCTGATGGCGACCGAAATCCAGGCCCGGCGTGAAGGCCACGTGTTCGGTTTCCAGGAAGTGCTGGCAGAACGCAAAGGCATCGCCGCCGAACGCACTGATGTCGGCATAGAGGTAAAACGCCCCTTCCGGCTCCACCGCAATACCGAAGCCCAATTCACGCAAGGCCGGCAGTAGAAAGTCACGGCGCCGCGCAAACTCGGCCCGCCGCTGCTCGAAGATCTCGATGGTCGCCGGCTCGAAACAGGCCAGGGCGGCGTACTGGGCCATGCTCGGCGCACTGATGTAGAGGTTCTGCGCGAGCTTTTCCAGCTCGCCGACAGCCGCCGAAGGGGCCACCAGCCAGCCAAGTCGCCAGCCGGTCATGCCGAAATACTTGGAGAAACTGTTAAGGACAAAGGCATCGTCATCGACTTCCAGCACGCTGGCGGCGTCGGTGCCGTAGGTCAGGCCATGATAGATCTCGTCCACCACCAGATGGCCGTTATGGCCCTTGATGACCTTGGACAGCCCAGCCAATTCGTCCCGGGTGAGAATCGTCCCGGTCGGGTTGGCCGGTGAGGCCACCAACGCACCGACGCTGTCCTGGTCCCAATGGCGGTTCACCAGGTCTGGCGTCAATTGGTAACGCACCTCGGGCCCCACCGGCACCAATTGCGCCGCCCCTTCGACCAGGCGCAGGAAATGACGGTTGCACGGATAACCGGGGTCGGCCAGCAGCCAATGCTTGCCTGGGTCCACCAGCAAAGCGCTGGCCAGCAGCAACGCGCCGGACCCGCCCGGGGTCACGAGGATGCGCCGGGGGTCAATCTCCACCCCATGACGCTGGCCGTAGAAACCGGCGATGGCCTCGCGCAGTTCTGGAATGCCACGGGCCGCTGTGTAACGGGTCTTGCCCGCCGCCAGCGCGGCCTGGCCGGCCTGGATGATTGGCTCGGCGGTGGTGAAGTCCGGTTCGCCGATCTCCAGGTGGATGACGTCATGCCCGGCGGCCTGCAGTTCGTTGGCACGGGCCAGCAACGCCATCACATGGAAAGGTTCGATGGCGCGGCTGCGCGCACTGTAGGGCTGAGCCATTGGCCTTCCTTCAGGGGAAAAAAGAACCGATTCTACCCAACTCTCCAGCCAAGTCAGAAACAACTGCGGGAACAGGTGCGAACCACAAATGGTCTGAGCCCGTGGATTGCAGGAAATGACTCCCGCGATTGGCCCAGGCTTGACTAGAATCAAGCATTGAGCAGGTTTAAATCCCCACCGAAGCGAACCCGGCCATGTTTTACAAGCCCCGGCCGCCGCAGGCTCGACAACCGGGAGTAGCGCGGCCCGATTTGATCTGGTAAGTTCGCCCGCTTGCAGCCGCAGGGCCGGCAGGTGTCGGTGATGGAGCAATCCTGCGTAGTGGATTACAAGAGTAGAGGCGGTCCATTCATGCCCACCCAAGCAAAGCAAAATCAAAATCAGTCGCTCAGCGGGTTTGAGCCTTACGTCCCGCAAGCTGGCGAAGAGTACATGGGCGCCCCCATGCGCGCGCACTTCACCAAGATCCTGAACAAGTGGAAACAGGATTTGATGCAGGAAGTCGACCGCACCGTGGATCACATGAAAGACGAAGCGGCCAACTTCCCCGACCCGGCCGACCGTGCCAGCCAGGAAGAAGAGTTCAGCCTCGAGCTGCGTGCCCGTGATCGCGAGCGCAAGCTCATCAAGAAAATCGACAAGACCCTGCAGCTAATCGAAGACGAAGAATACGGTTGGTGCGAGTCCTGCGGCATCGAGATCGGCATTCGCCGCCTGGAAGCCCGCCCGACGGCCGATCTGTGCATCGACTGCAAGACCTTGGCGGAAATCAAGGAAAAACAGGTCGGCAAGTAATCGCCGGCGCTGTCACCGAAACGGAGCGTTCATACGCTCCGTTTTTTGTTTCCGATATTTTCTCCAAGTCTGAAAAAACCTGCTCGCTCCCACAGGGGATATGCTTTGTTGTCGAGATTGCATGCCCACCGCCCGGACCCAGTAACATTCGCCCTATGACTGCCTACATCGGACGCTTCGCCCCCACCCCCAGCGGCCACTTGCACTTCGGCTCACTGGTCGCCGCACTGGCGTCGTACCTGGATGCCCGCGCCATGGGCGGGCGTTGGTTGCTGCGCATGGAAGACCTCGATCCGCCCCGGGAAGAACCGGGCGCGCAAGCGGCGATTCTCAAGGCACTGGAAAGCTACGGGTTCGAATGGGACGGCGAGATGGTTCGCCAGAGCGAACGCCATGACGCCTATGATCAGGTCATCAACCGATTGTTCAGCCAAGGCCTGGCCTACGCCTGCACCTGTTCGCGCAAACAACTGGAAGCGTACCAGGGCATTTATCCAGGGCTGTGCCGCAATGCCGGGCACGGCACCGAGGACGCCGCCATCCGTCTGCGCGTCCCCGAGCTTGAGTACCATTTCACCGACCGGGTCCAGGGCGAGTTCCGCCAGCACCTGGGCCGTGAGGTCGGCGACTTCGTGATCCGCCGCCGCGACGGGCTCTACGCCTATCAGTTGGCCGTGGTCCTGGACGATGCCTGGCAAGGGGTGACCGATATCGTGCGCGGCGCCGACCTCCTGGACTCCACGCCGCGCCAGCTCTATCTGCAAGAACTGCTCGGGTTGCCGCAACCGCGTTACCTGCACGTGCCGCTGATCACCCAACCCGACGGGAACAAGCTCGGTAAATCCTACCGCTCACCGCCCCTGGCGGCCGATCAGGCCACGCCATTGTTGTTACGGGCGTTGCGCGCACTGGGCCAGCAACCGGGCCTCGAACTGGTCGACGCCAGCCCACGGGAACTGCTGGCTTGGGGCATTCGCCACTGGGATGCAGGCAAGATCCCGCGCACACTGAGCCTGCCCGAAGCGCAAATACGTTGACGGCCCTTGCAGCTTGGCGCCCATCCGTTACCATCGCCGCACGTTTTTTGGGCACGCGCATAAATTAGAGAGGCCGGGATGTATATCTATCGCTTGGTCCTGCTCCTGGTAGTGGGGATTTATCTGTTCTCCCCGGCCATCATGGATTGGTGGATCGATGCCACGGGTGCCTGGTATCGGCCGTATCTGCTCTGGCTGATCCTGATTGTCGTGACCTTCATCCTGCAGAGCCAAAAAGATGCCGATGAGCTTTAGCCTGACCCAGATGGTCCTGATCAGCGCCGCCTACCTGGCAGTGCTGTTCGGCGTAGCCTGGATCAGCGAACGAGGCATGATCCCCCGGGCGATCATCCGCCACCCGCTGACCTACACCCTGTCGCTGGGTGTCTATGCCAGCGCATGGGCGTTCTATGGCACGGTCGGGCTGGCCTACCAGTACGGCTATGGTTTCCTCTCCAGTTACCTGGGGGTGTCAGGGGCGTTCCTGCTGGCGCCGGTGTTGCTCTACCCGATCCTGAAAATCACGCGCACCTACCAACTGTCGTCGCTGGCCGACCTGTTCGCCTTTCGTTTTCGCAGCACCTGGGCCGGCGCGCTGACCACGATCTTCATGCTGGTCGGGGTGTTGCCGCTGCTGGCCCTGCAGATCCAGGCCGTGGCCGACTCCATCAGCATCCTGACCCGCGAGCCGGTGCAGCACCGGGTGGCGCTGAGTTTCTGCGTACTGATCATCCTGTTCACGATTTTCTTCGGTTCCCGACACATCGCCACGCGGGAAAAACACGAAGGCCTGGTGTTCGCCATCGCTTTCGAATCGGTGATCAAGCTGATTGCCATCGGTGGTGTCGGTCTCTATGCCCTGTATGGCGTGTTCGGTGGCCCGCAACAGCTGGAAATTTGGCTGTTGCAGAACCAGACGGCCCTCGCCGCCCTGCACACACCGTTGCAGGAAGGCCCATGGCGCACGCTGTTGCTGGTGTTCTTCGCATCGGCCATCGTGATGCCGCACATGTACCACATGACGTTTACCGAAAACCTCAACCCGCGCTCGCTGGTCAGCGCCAGTTGGGGCCTGCCGCTGTTCCTGCTACTGATGAGCCTGGCGGTACCGCTGATCCTCTGGGCCGGCTTGAAGCTGGGCGCCAGTACCAATCCGGAATATTTCACCCTGGGCATCGGCATCGCCGCCAACAGCAAGGCCCTGGCGTTGCTGGCGTATGTCGGCGGCCTGTCGGCGGCCAGCGGCTTGATCATCGTCACCACGCTGGCATTGTCGGGCATGGCCCTCAACCACTTGGTGCTGCCGCTCTACCAGCCACCGGCCGAAGGCAATATCTACCGCTGGCTGAAGTGGACACGGCGGGCGCTGATCGTCGCCATCATCATGGCCGGCTACGGCTTCTACCTGATGCTGGGCGAGGGGCAGGACCTGGCCAACCTGGGCATCGTCGCCTTCGTGGCCACCTTGCAGTTCCTGCCCGGGGTACTGTCGGTGCTGTATTGGCCGACCGCCAACCGCCGCGGCTTCATCGCCGGCCTGCTGGCAGGGATCCTGGTGTGGCTGGTCGCGATGCTGTTGCCGCTGATGGGCAACCTGCAGGGCTTCTATATTCCGCTGCTGAACATGATCTACGTGCTCGACGACACCAGTTGGCATATGGCGGCCATCGCCTCCCTGGCGGCGAACGTGCTGATGTTCACCCTGATCTCGCTGTTCACCAACGCCAGCAGCGAAGAGGCCAGCGCCGCCGAAGCTTGCGCGGTGGACAATGTCCGCCGCCCGCAGCGTCGCGAACTGCACGCCGCCTCGCCCCAGGAATTCGCCACGCAACTGGCCAAGCCCTTGGGCGCCAAGGCCGCGCAAAAGGAAGTCGAACAGGCCCTGCGAGACCTCTACCTGCCTTTCGATGAACGTCGCCCGTATGCCCTGCGTCGCCTGCGGGACCGGATCGAAGCCAACCTGTCCGGCCTGATGGGCCCCAGCGTGGCCCAGGACATGGTCGAGACGTTCCTGCCCTACAAGGCCGGCGGCGAAAACTACGTCACCGAAGACATCCACTTCATCGAGAGCCGCCTCGAGGATTACCACTCGCGCCTCACGGGCCTGGCCGCCGAACTGGACGCCTTGCGCCGTTACCATCGCCAGACCCTGCAGGAACTACCAATGGGCGTGTGTTCCCTGGCCAAGGACCAGGAAATCCTGATGTGGAACAAAGCCATGGAAGAACTCACCGGGATCGCCGCCCAGCGCGTGGTCGGTTCACGCCTGAGCACCCTGGGCGAGCCGTGGAAAGGCTTATTGCAAGGTTTCATCGACCTGCCGGACGAGCACTTGCACAAACAGCACCTGGCCCTCGACGGCCAGACCCGTTGGCTGAACCTGCACAAGGCCGCGATCGACGAGCCGTTGGCACCCGGTAACAGCGGCCTGGTGCTGCTGGTGGAAGACCTGACCGATACCCAGATGCTCGAAGACAAACTGGTCCACTCCGAACGACTGGCAAGCATCGGCCGGTTGGCCGCCGGGGTGGCCCACGAAATCGGCAACCCGATCACCGGCATCGCTTGCCTGGCGCAGAACCTGCGCGAAGAACGCGAGGACGACGGCGAACTGACGGAAATCAGCGGCCAGATCCTCGAACAGACCAAGCGTGTGTCGCGGATCGTCCAGTCGCTGATGAGCTTCGCCCATGCCGGCGGCCACCAACATAACGATGAGCCCGTCTGTCTGGCCGAAGTCGCCCAGGATGCCATTGGTCTGCTAGCACTCAACCGACGCAACTTCGAAGTGCAATTCTTCAACCTGTGCGATCCGGATCACTGGGTCGACGGCGACCCCCAGCGGCTCGCCCAGGTGTTGATCAACCTGCTATCCAACGCGCGCGACGCCTCACCGGCCGGCAGCGCGGTGCGGGTCAAGAGTGAAGCCTTCGAACACACGGTCGACCTGATCGTCGAAGACGAAGGCAGCGGTATCCCACAGAACATCATGGACCGATTGTTCGAACCTTTCTTCACCACCAAGGATCCTGGCGAAGGCACCGGTCTGGGCCTCGCACTGGTCTATTCCATCGTTGAAGAGCATTATGGACAAATCACCATCGACAGCCCGGCCGATGTACAAAGCCAACGCGGCACCCGTATCCGGGTGACCTTGCCGCGTCATGTCGAAGCGACGTCCGCTGTGAACTGAGACCGTCGAGAGAATCGAATCAATGCCGCACATTTTGATCGTCGAAGACGAAACAATTATCCGCTCCGCCTTGCGCCGCCTGCTGGAACGCAACCAGTACCAGGTCAGCGAAGCCGGTTCAGTGCAGGAAGCACAAGAACGTTTCAGCATTCCAACGTTTGACCTGATCGTCAGCGACCTGCGCCTGCCTGGCGCCCCGGGTACCGAGCTGATCAAGCTCGGCCAGGGCACCCCCGTGCTGATCATGACCAGTTACGCCAGCCTGCGCTCGGCGGTCGACTCCATGAAAATGGGTGCGGTGGACTACATCGCCAAACCGTTCGACCACGATGAGATGCTCCAGGCCGTGGCCCGCATCCTGCGCGACCGACAGGCGGCGACCAGCAACCCGGCGGAACCCGCCAGCAAGGCCAGTGCCTCGACGAAAGCCGGCGCCAGTAACAATAATGGCGAAATTGGCATCATCGGTTCCTGCCCGCCCATGCAGGACCTGTACAGCAAGATCCGCAAAGTGGCCCCGACCGACTCCAATGTCCTGATCCAGGGCGAGTCCGGTACCGGCAAGGAGCTGGTAGCCCGGGCCCTGCACAACCTGTCACGCCGGGCCAAGGCACCGATGATTTCGGTGAACTGCGCGGCGATCCCGGAAAGCCTGATCGAGTCCGAACTGTTCGGCCACGAAAAAGGGGCGTTCACCGGCGCCAGCGCCGGGCGCGCAGGCTTGGTGGAAGCGGCGGACGGCGGCACGCTGTTCCTCGATGAAATCGGCGAATTGCCACTGGAAGCTCAGGCGCGGTTGCTGCGGGTGCTTCAGGAAGGCGAAATCCGCCGCGTCGGCTCGGTGCAGTCGCAAAAGGTCGATGTCCGCCTGATCGCGGCCACCCACCGTGACCTCAAGAGCCTGGCGAAGATCGGCCAGTTCCGCGAAGACTTGTATTACCGCTTGCACGTGATCGCCTTGAAGCTGCCCGCCCTGCGCGAACGTGGCGCGGACGTCAATGAAATCGCCCAGGCATTCCTGGCTCGCCAGAGCGCGCGGGTCAACCGCACCGATCTCAAGTTCGCCCCGGACGCCGAACAGGCCATCCGTCATTACGCCTGGCCGGGTAACGTTCGCGAGCTGGAAAACGCGGTCGAGCGGGCGGTGATCCTGTGCGAGAGCCCGGAAATCTCTGCCGACCTGCTGGGCATCGACATCGAACTGAGCGACCTGGACGACGAAGAGTTCATCGGCCTGGCCCCGCAACAGGGCGGCGCTGCCAACAACACCAGCCACGAGCCTACCGAAGACCTGTCCCTGGAAGACTACTTCCAGCACTTCGTCCTGGAGCACCAGGACCACATGACCGAGACCGAACTGGCACGCAAACTGGGCGTAAGCCGCAAGTGCCTGTGGGAACGGCGCCAGCGCCTGGGGATTCCACGGCGCAAGACCGGAGCGACCAGCGAAAGCTGAGGTGTGGGGGTAACACCGCCGAATGTGAAAAAACTGTTACCTCAGCTTTTTCACGTAACAGAAGCCGGGGTTTACGGTAACGAAACCCCGGCTTTTTTTCGCCTCGGAAAAATGGTTATAACCCTGGAACCCCCGGTTTCGCTGGCCCTCGCAAAAGTTGGCACGCACCCTGCTATAGCTTTGGTACAAGAACAATAACAAGCAATGCAAAAGACAATAAAAATAAGACGAATCGACTCACGCACAATAAAAACAAGACGGCGAGAGGCGCAGCTAACTGATTCTTTTGGAGAGGCGTTGTATTTGGGGCTTGCCCCACAACCAGGCCGAGAACAATAAAAACTGTCTCAAGACAGGTGCCTGAACTGGTTGGATCGATTGATCACTGCAACACAGCGACCAAAGCAATCCGTTTGCTCTTGGCTCCCGGTTGGGAGGGTCACGAAGGGAAAGCCTCGTGACGCGGGCACTCAACAAAAACAAGAAGCCCAAAACCAATAATAAAAACAGAGCACGTAACTAATTCTGGGGGAGCTTCGGCTCCCCTTGTGGTTTCTGTCGTTCCGCCTCCCCGCAGCCTACAAAGCTTGTCGCTTGAAGCTTGCAGCTCAAAACTGCTGCGTCCTACACCATCCCTCGACTAAATGCTAGAATCTCGGCCCATCATGCGGCCATTCTTCGTTTTTGGCCGAATATTCCTTCAAACAGTGCATCCCATGCTGAAGAAGCTGTTCCAGTCATTCCGTTCTCCCTTGCGTCGTACGCAACACATTCGCAGCACGCCTGAAGTGCTCAACAGCGGCCAGCATTCACTGCAAAAGGCCCAGTTCAGCCGTTATGCGGTGAACATCGTCGAACGTTTGCAGAACGCCGGTTACCAGGCTTACCTGGTCGGTGGCTGCGTGCGCGACATGCTGCTCAACATCACCCCGAAGGATTTCGACGTCGCCACCAGCGCCACGCCGGAACAGATACGGGCCGAATTTCGCAACGCGCGGATCATTGGCCGGCGCTTCAAACTGGTCCATATCCACTTCGGTCGCGAAATCATCGAAGTGGCGACCTTCCGCGCCAATCACCCGCAAAACGATGAAGAAGAAGACAGCAACCAGTCTTCCCGTAACGAAAGCGGGCGCATCCTGCGCGATAACGTCTACGGCACTCTGGAAGAAGACGCGCAACGCCGCGACTTCACCATCAACGCCCTGTATTACGATCCCGTCAGCGAACGCATCCTCGATTACGCCAACGGCGTACACGACATTCGCAATCGCCTGATCCGCCTGATCGGCGACCCCAAGCAGCGCTATCAGGAAGACCCTGTGCGCATGCTGCGGGCCGTGCGTTTCGCCGCCAAGCTGGATTTCGGCATCGAAAAACACAGCGCCTTGCCGATTCGTGAACTGGCGCCGATGCTGCGGGAAATCCCTTCGGCGCGCCTGTTCGAGGAAGTGCTCAAGCTGTTCCTGTCGGGCAACGCCGCAGACACCTTCGAGATGCTGGTGGACCTGCAGTTGTTCGATCCGCTGTTCCCCGCCAGCGCCGAGGCCCTGGAGCACAACCCGACCTACACCCACACCTTGATCAGCGAAGCACTGATCAACACCGACCTGCGCATCAAGCAGAACAAGCCGGTGACGCCTGCGTTCCTGTTCGCCGCCTTGCTCTGGCCTGCCCTGCCGGCTCGGGTGCTGCGCCTGCAAGAGCGTGGCATGCCGCCGATCCCGGCGATGCAGGAAGCCGCCCACGAGCTGATTGCCGAACAGTGCCAGCGCATCGCCATTCCAAAACGCTTCACGATGCCGATCCGCGAGATCTGGGACATGCAGGAACGCCTGCCACGGCGCAGCGGCAAGCGTGCCGACCTGCTGCTGGACAACCCGCGTTTCCGCGCCGGCTACGACTTCCTGCTGCTGCGTGAAAGCGCGGGCGAGCAGACCGATGGCCTGGGTGAATGGTGGACCGATTACCAGGACGCCAACGACAGCGAGCGCCGCGACATGATTCGCGAGCTCAGCGGCAAGGATGACGGCGCCAGCGGCCCGCGCAAGCGCCGCCGCAGCAGCGGTGCCAAGCGCAAGCGTGCCGGTGTACCGAGCGCATCGGGCGAGTAATTGATGGAACGCATCTACATCGGCATGGGCAGCAACCTGGCCGAACCCGCCGAACAATTGCGCAGTGCCATCCAGGCGCTGGCGCAATTGCCCGATACCCAACTGGTGGGGGTCTCGGCGTTTTATCAAAGCGATTCCCTGCTGCCCGGCCAGCCGCGCTACACCAACGCGGTGGCGGTGCTGGACAGCCGCCTGGCACCGCTGGACCTGCTCGATGCGCTGCAAGCCATCGAAACCGGACAAGGTCGCGAACGCCTGGAACGCTGGGGCCCACGCACCCTGGACCTGGACATCCTGCTGTTTGGCGATCGCCTGATCGACGAGTCTCGCCTCAAGGTCCCTCACTACCACATGCAGGCCCGAGCCTTCGTGCTGTACCCACTGGCCGAGTTGGCACCCGCCGACCTGCGCCTGGCCGATGGGCGCTTGCTCAAGGATCTGCTCGCGGCGTGCCCATTCGTTGGCCTGGAACGCCTGCCGCCTATCTGACAAAGCCCCCCTGTGGGAGCGAGCTTGCTCGCGATAGCGTCGGCACATCCAGCATCCAGGGTGACTGACACACCGCCATCGCGAGCAAGCTCGTTCCCACGGGATCAGGGACCCGGCAGTCAGATCCGAGACACGCCTCTACGCTGAAACGCATCAGTAACCCCGGTAACACCCGGCGGTAACACATCCAATTGACTTCCCGAGTGCTCCTCACGACTATAGGCGTCCCGATGCCGCCAACGCGGCGTTTAAAGGGCGCAATCCAGGCCTTACAAGCACCACACATAGAGGGTGCGCCTGTATAGATGACGATTCATGCGCGTTACTCGCAGTAGCTCAAGAGCGCCTAATGAGGACTTTTTCATGCCAGCTATTACCCTGACCACGCTGCAAGGTCTCAAGCAAAAAGGTGAGAAAATCGCCATGCTGACCTGCTATGACGCAACTTTCGCCCACGCCTGCAATGAGGCCGGTGTCGAAGTGTTGCTGGTGGGCGATTCCCTCGGCATGGTGCTGCAAGGTCACGACAGCACGCTGCCAGTGACCACCGCCGAGATGGCCTACCATGTGGCCGCCGTCAAGCGCGGTAACACCGATGCGCTGATTCTCGCCGACCTGCCATTCATGGCCTATGCCACCCTTGAACAAACCATGACCAACAGCGCCATGCTGATGCAGGCCGGTGCCCACATGGTCAAGGTCGAAGGCGCGTTGTGGCTGGCCGATTCGATTCGGCTGCTGGCCGAGCGGGGCATCCCGGTGTGCGCGCACCTGGGCCTGACCCCACAAGCGGTGAACATCCTCGGTGGCTATAAGGTCCAGGGCCGCAATGAGAACCAGGCGCGGCAGATGCGCGCCGATGCGATTGCACTGGAGCAGGCTGGCGCGGCGATGTTGCTGCTCGAATGCGTGCCCAGCGAGCTGGCGGAAGAAATCACCCAGGCGGTGAAGATCCCGGTGATCGGAATCGGCGCCGGCCACGCCACCGATGGCCAGGTACTGGTGCTGCACGACATGCTCGGGCTGTCGATCACCGGTCGCGCGCCCAAGTTCGTGAAAAACTTCATGGCAGGGCAAACGTCCATCCAGGGCGCCCTGAGTGCCTATGTCGCTGAGGTCAAGGCCGCGACCTTCCCGGGCGCCGAACACGGGTTTTCTGCATGAACACCGTCAAAACCGTACGCGAACTGCGGGCCGCCGTGGCCCGTGCCCGCGGCGAAGGTAAACGCATTGCCTTCGTGCCGACCATGGGCAACCTGCACAGTGGTCACGTGGCGCTGATCACCAAGGCCGCGCAACGGGCCGACTTCGTGGTGGCGAGCATTTTCGTCAACCCACTGCAATTCGGTGCTGGCGAAGACCTGGACAAATACCCCCGCACCCTGGCGGCCGACCAGGAGAAACTGCTCCAGGCCGGCTGCCATCTGTTGTTCGCGCCCAGCGTCGAAGAGATGTACCCCGACGGCATGGCCGGGCAGACCCGGGTCAGCGTCCCGCAATTGTCCGAAGGCCTGTGCGGCG
Organism: Pseudomonas sp. 3JA; assembly: GCF_036961705.1. Classification (NCBI taxonomy): domain Bacteria; kingdom Pseudomonadati; phylum Pseudomonadota; class Gammaproteobacteria; order Pseudomonadales; family Pseudomonadaceae; genus Pseudomonas; species Pseudomonas sp. 3JA. The sequence continues at coordinate 32,556 of NZ_JBAMDJ010000039.1, read as the reverse complement.
CCAGTCGCCCGGGGCATTTCGAGGGTGTGGCGACGGTGGTCAGCAAACTGTTCAACATGGTCCAGCCTGACCTGGCGGTGTTCGGCCAGAAAGACTTCCAGCAACTGGCGGTGATTCGCGCACTGGTCCATGACCTGAACATGCCGATCCAGATCATCGGCGAACCGACCGTGCGCGCCGAGGACGGCCTGGCGCTGTCCTCGCGCAACGGTTTCCTCAGCCCGGACCAACGTGCCGTCGCGCCCGTGGTCTATCGCGTCCTGAGCCAGATCGCCGAGGCCATCAAGCAGGGCCGACGAGATTTCCCGGCGCTGATCGACGAGCAGCTCAAGCAGCTCGAAGCCGCCGGCCTGCGTCCCGATTACCTGGAGATCCGTCACTCCAAAACCTTGCGCCCGGCATTGAGCGAGGACCGCGACCTGGTGATTCTGGTAGCGGCGTTCCTGGGCACTACGCGGTTGATCGACAATCTGCACCTGGATCTCGACACGCCCGCCTAAGCAGCACAAAACCCTGTGGGAGCTTGCTCGCGATAGCAATCCGTCAGCCAGCCTATCGGTCAACTGACCCACCGCTGTCGCGAGCAGGCTCACTCCCACAAGGGGCCTGCGGTGTTATTGCCGCCTCGGCAGCCTTCAGGCAGACTGCCCGCCGTTCGGACCCGACCAAAGGAAAAATTCATGCACGCCATCATGCTCAAGGCCAAGCTGCATCGCGCCGAAGTCACTCACGCGGTGCTCGACTACGAAGGCTCCTGCGCCATCGATGGTGAATGGCTGGACCTGTCGGGGATCCGTGAATACGAACAGATCCAGATCTACAACGTCGACAACGGCGAACGCTTCACCACCTACGCCATCCGTGGCGAGGAAGGTTCGCGGATGATCTCGGTGAACGGCGCCGCAGCGCACAAGGCCAAGGTGGGGGATCGTGTCATCATCTGCGCCTACGCCCACTACAGCGAAGCCGAGCTGGTCAACTTCAAGCCCCGCATGCTGTATATGGCGCCAGGCAATGAACTGAGCCACACCAGCAACGCCATCCCGGTCCAGGTTGCCTGATCGAATCAACCTGCTTCACCATTTCCCCCTGTGGGAGCGAACTTGCTCACGATAGCGATAGGTCAGTTGATAGAGATGTCGACGGACACACCGCTATCGCGAGCAAGCTCGCTCCCACGGTAAGCAATCTGCGTTTCCGTTTGTCGGACCTTTCCCTCCCAGTTGTATAAAAAAGTACCGGGAATCGGTCTGACAAAGTCAAGACAGATCGCAACGCGAGGTTTACTGTATTCGCCCTGCGTCTGGCGATCGTGTCGATGCAGTGTCCGGACGCCCACCTCGAGCCGCGCCGGAATTTTTAGTGTACAAAAGGTCGTTCAAGTAAAAAGGAAACCCGCAGCGATGGCGTATTACCGAACCCCTCATGACGTGACCGCTCTGCCAGCCTGGCAAGCGCTGAATGACCACCGCAAAGCCATGCAGGATTTCAGCATGCGCGAAGCGTTCAATGCCGATCCGCAGCGTTTCACTCAATTCACCCTGTCGAGCTGCGGCCTGTTTCTCGACTACTCGAAAAACCTGATCAACGCCCAGACCCGCGATCTGCTGGTGGGCCTGGCCAACGAAGTCGACCTCAAGGGCGCGATCAAGTCGCTGTTCGAAGGCGAAATCGTCAACGCCTCGGAAAACCGCCCCGCCCTGCACACTGCCCTGCGTCGGCCGGTGGGCGACAAGTTGCTGGTCAACGGCGTCAACGTGATGCCGGACGTGCACAAAGTGCTGAACCAGATCACCGACCTGGTCGGCCGCATTCACGACGGTCTGTGGCGCGGCTACACCGAAAAGCCGATCACCGACGTGGTGAACATCGGCATCGGTGGTTCTTTCCTCGGCCCGGAACTGGTGTCCGAAGCGCTGTTGTCCTACGCGCAAAAAGGCGTTCGCTGCCACTACCTGGCGAACATCGACGGCAGCGAGTTCCATGAACTGACCATGAAGCTGCGCGCCGAGACCACGCTGTTCATCGTCTCGTCGAAATCCTTCAACACCCTCGAAACCCTGAAGAACGCCCAGGCCGCCCGCGCCTGGTACTTGGCCCAGGGTGGCTCCGAAGCGGAGCTGTATCGCCACTTCATCGCCGTGTCGAGCAACAATGCCGCCGCCGTGGCTTTCGGCATCCGTGAAGAGAACATCTTCCCGATGTGGGACTGGGTCGGCGGGCGTTACTCGCTGTGGTCGGCCATCGGCCTGCCAATCGCCCTGGCCATCGGCATGTCGAACTTCAAGGAATTGCTCTCCGGGGCCTATTCCATGGACCAGCATTTCCAGAGCGCCCCGTTCGAGCAGAACATGCCGGTGCTGCTGGCACTGCTAGGCGTGTGGTACGGCAATTTCTGGGGTGCACAGAGCCATGCGATCCTGCCGTACGACCACTACCTGCGTAACATCACCAAGCATTTGCAGCAATTGGACATGGAATCCAACGGCAAGAGCGTGCGCCAGGACGGTACACCGGTGTCGACCGACACGGGCCCGGTCATCTGGGGCGGCGTCGGCTGCAACGGTCAGCACGCTTACCACCAGTTGCTGCACCAGGGCACCCAGTTGATCCCGGCCGACTTCATCGTGCCGATCGTCAGCTTCAACCCGGTTTCCGATCATCACCAATGGCTGTATGCCAACTGCCTGTCCCAGAGCCAGGCACTGATGCTCGGCAAGACCCGCGCCGAAGCCGAAGCCGAGCTGCGGGACAAGGGCGCCAGCGAAGAAGACGTGCAGAAACTGGCCTCTCACAAGGTGATCCCCGGCAACCGTCCGAGCAACACCCTAGTGGTCGAACGCATCAGCCCACGTCGCCTCGGCGCACTGGTAGCGCTGTATGAACACAAGGTGTTCGTGCAGAGCGTGATCTGGGGCATCAACGCCTTCGACCAATGGGGCGTGGAGCTGGGCAAGGAACTGGGCAAGGGCGTCTACAACCGTCTGGTGGGCAGTGAAGAAAACCCGGCCGAAGATGCCTCGACCCAGGGCTTGATCAACTACTTCCGCGGGCGTCATCGCGGCTGATCGCAGGTCGAACACCAAGCACTTACTTCTGTGGGAGCGAGCAAGCTCACTCCCACAGTTGTTTGTGCATGACTTGAACCCTCCGGCTACTCGGCGCATCTTTATCACTTGTCGCAAAAACAAGAATAAGGAACCGTCATGTTCGATATCAGCCAGTACCCCCAAGCCGATGCCGTCCGCCGGGCTGCGCAACTGAGTCAGGACGAGTACAAGCGGCTCTATAAAGAATCCATCGAACACCCCAGCGCCTTCTGGGCCGAGCAGGCCACACGCTTTCTCGACTGGATGACGCCCTGGCAAACCGTCCAGCGCTATGACCTCAAGAACGGCGACGCGACCTGGTTCGCCGGTGGCAAGCTGAACGTCAGCGCCAATTGCATCGACCGTCACCTGCAAACACGCGGCGACCAGACGGCAATCATCTGGGAAGGCGACGACCCCGCCGAATCGGCAGAAATCACCTACAAAAAACTACACAACCATGTGTGCCGCCTGGCAAACGTGCTGAAAAGCCGTGGTGTGAAGAAAGGCGACCGGGTCTGCATCTACATGCCGATGATCCCCGAAGCCGCCTACGCCATGCTCGCCTGTACCCGCATCGGCGCGGTGCATTCAGTGGTGTTCGGCGGTTTCTCACCGGACTCGCTGCGCGACCGGATTCTCGACGCCGATTGCCGCACCGTGATCACCGCTGACGAAGGCGTGCGCGGCGGGCGCTTCGTACCGCTCAAGCGTAACGTCGACAAGGCCCTGGAAAGTTGCCCGAACGTCAGCACCGTGCTGGTGGTCGAGCGCACCCAGGGCGAGGTGAACTGGGTTGAAGGCCGTGACCTGTGGTACCACCAGGCCATGCACGAGATGAGCGACGACTGCCCACCCGAACCGATGGACGCCGAAGACCCGTTGTTCATCCTCTACACCTCCGGTAGCACTGGCAAACCCAAGGGCGTGCTGCACACCACGGGAGGCTATCTGCTGCAAGCGGCGATGACGTTCAAGTACGTGCTCGATTACCGCGACAACGAAGTGTTCTGGTGCACCGCCGATGTCGGCTGGGTCACCGGTCATAGCTACATCGTCTACGGCCCGCTGGCCAATGGCGCCACCACGCTGATCTTCGAGGGCGTGCCGAGCTACCCGAGCAGTTCGCGCTTCTGGGAGGTGATCGACAAGCATCAGGTCAATATCTTCTACACCGCACCGACCGCCCTGCGCGCGCTGATGCGCGAAGGTGCCGGCCCATTGCAGGAAACGTCCCGCAAAAGCCTGCGATTACTCGGCAGCGTTGGTGAGCCGATCAACCCGGAAGCGTGGGAATGGTATTTCAACACGGTAGGCGAACAGCGTTGCCCGATTGTCGATACCTGGTGGCAGACCGAGACGGGCGGCATCATGCTCAGCCCGTTGGTGAGCGCCCCACGGCTCAAGCCAGGCTGCGCCACCCGGCCGATGTTCGGCGTGCAACCGGTCTTGCTGGATGAAGTGGGCAAGGAAATCAGCGGCGCCGGCAGCGGCGTACTGGCGATCAAATCCAGTTGGCCCGGGCAGATTCGCAGCGTCTACGGCGATCATCAACGCATGGTCGACACCTACTTCAAACCCTACCCCGGCTATTACTTCACCGGCGACGGCGCGCGCCGCGACGAAGATGGCGATTACTGGATCACCGGGCGCATCGACGATGTGATCAACGTTTCCGGGCATCGCATCGGCACCGCCGAGGTGGAAAGCGCCCTGGTGCTGCACGACAACATTGCCGAAGCAGCCGTCGTCGGCTACCCCCACGACCTCAAGGGCCAGGGCATCTATGCCTTTGTCACGCCGATGAACGGTGTGGAGGCCAATGACGAGTTGAAGAAGGAACTGCTGGCCCACGTCAGCAAGGAAATCGGCAGCTTCGCCAAACCGGAGCTGATCCAGTGGGCGCCGGCGTTGCCCAAGACCCGTTCGGGCAAGATCATGCGGCGCATCCTGCGCAAGATCGCCTGCAACGAACTCGACAGCCTCGGTGATACCTCGACCCTGGCCGATCCAAGTGTGGTGGAGGGGCTGATCGACAAACGCCTGAATCGCTGAGCCAGACAACTTGGCTTCCCAGAAGCACCGTGCCTTTGTGGCGAGGGAGCTTGCTCCCGCTGGAGTGCGTAGCGCTCCCAAAAATGATAGGGCCGCTGCGCAGCCCAGCGGGAGCAAGCTCCCTCGCCACAGATCGGTGCCCGGCTCCAGATCCGTATGCAATCCCCCAACCTGGGTTTGTATAACTGCTAAACTCCCGCGCCTCATTTCTCTAAGGCGCGCCCGGCATGTCTTCCTTGAATCAGGCGCTGCGCGCCGCCCTCGACCAGCGCCACGAGTTGCTCGACCAACTGCACCAGCAAGGCACCGACTGCTATCGCCTGTTCCATGGCAGCCAGGAAGGCGCACCCGGCCTGACCATCGACCGCTACGGCCCGCAACTGCTGGTACAGAGCTTCCATCAAGCGCTGGAGCGCGACGACCTGCTGCAACTGCACGGCATCGTCAACGAACGGCTGGGCCTGGAGACGCTATTGGTCTACAACGACCGCGCCCGGGGCAATTCGCGCGTCGACCGCCAGGACACCGTCTATCAGGCGGACGAGGCCGCCCTGCAAGACCTGGTCGGGCATGAATGGGGCTTGAATTATCGCGTCCGCGGTCGCCATGCCGGGCAGGACCCACTGCTGTTTCTCGACCTGCGCAACGCCCGAGGCTGGGTCAAGGCACACAGCCGCAACAAAAGCGTGCTGAACCTGTTCGCCTACACCTGCGGCGTCGGCCTGAGCGCTGCGGCCGGCGGCGCGCGGGAGGTGTGCAACCTGGACTTCGCCGAAGGCAACCTGGCGGTGGGCCGCGAAAACGGCCTGCTCAACCCCGATTTGCCGCCGATGGCGTTCGTGCAGTCGGATTACTTTCCGGCGATCCGCCAACTGGCCGGCCTGCCCATCAGCCAGCGGCGCGGGCAGAAACTGCCCAACTACGTGCGCCTGGAACAACGCCAGTACGACCTGGTGCTGCTCGATCCGCCGGCCTGGGCCAAAAGTGCGTTCGGCACCGTCGATCTGTTGCGCGACTATCAAAGCCTGCTGAAACCGGCATTGCTCACCACCGCCGACAATGGCGTGCTGATCTGCTGCAACAACCTGGCAAAAGTGCCCATGGACGACTGGCGCGAACAGGTACTGCGTTGTGCGGAAAAAGCCGGTCGCCCGGTGCGCGAGTGGAGCGTGCTGACGCCCGGCAGCGATTTCCCCTCCCTCGACCAGCAACCGCCACTCAAGACCCTGGTCCTCCAGCTCTAAGCCAGGCTCAGAATTCTCACGCAAAAAACGGACAAATCTCATAAATCACAGTGGCTTCGGAACCGTAAACGCATGCCATACTCCAAGGCACTCCGAATTCACACCAAGATGAAGCCGCACATGCCCAAAGGATTGATTCGCGCCATCGGCGCTCTGTTGACCGCACTGGCCCTCTACAGCCTGTTGGGCTTTCTGATTTTGCCGGGCATCGCCTTGCGCATCGCCAACCAGCAACTGGCCACCTTTGCGACGGTGCCGACCCAGATCCAGCGCATCGAACTCAATCCCTTCAGCCTTGAAGTCACCCTCTGGGGCCTGAATATCGGCGAACCAGGCAAGGAACAGGTCGGCTTCGAACGGCTGTATGCCAACCTGCAGCTCGACAGCCTGTGGTCCGGCGCCCTGCACCTGGTCGACATCGAGCTGGACAAGCCCAAGACCGAAGTGATGTTCGCCAAGGACGGTCAATTGAACCTGCTGGGCCTGTTCAAGCTGCCGGCCAGCGAGCCGACGCCCGCCGCCCCCGAGGCCAAGCCGTTCCCCCTGCGGGTCGACCGAATCAAGTTGGCCGGCGGTTATGTGCATTTTCAGGACCTGCGCCCCAGCGAACCCATTGAGTTTCTCTACGACACCCTCGATTTCGAGCTGAAAAACCTCAGCACCCTGCCCGACGACAATGCCGACATGACCCTGGTGGCTGCTGGCCCCGAAGGCGGACAGATCGACTGGACCGGTAATTTCAGCCTCACGCCGATTGCCTCCCAAGGCACTCTCAAAGTCACTGGCGGCCAAATGAAAGCCTGGTGGCCCTATGTGCGCGACGCCGTGCCGCTGGTTCTGGAAAACGGCGTCCTGAACCTCAGCACCGACTACAAGCTCAACCTGGCCAAGGGCACCGAACTGCTGCTCAACAACGCCGCGGTCAGTGTCGCGCCCTTCGCCATCAAGGCACCCGATGGCCGTCCACTGGTGAAGCTCGAACGCCTGGACGTGAGCGAAACCTCGGTGGACCTGGCCAAGCAGCAAGTTATCGTGGGCAAGGTCCGTAGCCAGAAGCTGGAAACCTGGGCCGCTCGCGAGGCGGACGGGCAGTTGGACTGGCAGAAACTCTTCGCCAGCCAGCCGGCCAAACCGCAGGTCAAGGCTGAGCCGGCATCCGCCCCGGCAGCGGCAGACTCGCCAAAAGCTGAACCGGCACCGCCCAGCAAACCCTGGCAGGTGATGTTGAAGGATGTGCAACTGCGCGACTATAAGGTGCACTTGGCCGACCGCCAGGCCCAGCCCGCGGTGGCACTGGAGGTCGGCCCGCTGAACCTCGACCTGCAGAACTACGACACCCTCAATGGCTCACCCTTTACCCTCAAGCTGGACACCGGGGTAGGCAAGCAGGGCAAGATCCTGGCCGACGGCGAGGTCAACCTGAACCCGATCACCGCCAAGCTCAAGGTCAAGACCCAGGACGTCGACCTGCGCGTCGCTCAGTCGTACATCAACCCGTTCATTCGCCTGGAGCTGCGCTCCGGGATGCTCGGCAGTGACCTGGCGGTCGACCTCAAAAGTACCGAACCGCTGGCATTTGCCGTCACCGGCCGCGCCCAGGTCGATCAGTTGCACACCCTCGACACGCTCAAGACCCGCGACTTCCTCAAGTGGCAAAGCCTGGTCCTCGAAGGCCTGAATTATCAGCACGGTGACAGCCTTTCCATCAACAAGGTCAACCTGTTCCAACCGTACGCGCGCTTCATGATCAACGACGACCGCACCACCAACGTCGATGACCTGCTGATCCCGCAACCGGCCGACAGCGGCACGAAGAACACCGCGGCAAAACCGGCGCCCCAGGAAAAACCGCTGGGCATCCACATCGGTGGTATCGCCATCAATGACGGTTCGGCCAACTTCGCCGACTTCAGCCTGACCCCCAATTTCGCCACGGCTATCCAACAGCTCAACGGTGCAATCGGCACGATCGACAGCCGCCAGGCCAAACCGGCCAGTGTCGACATCAAGGGCAAGGTAGATCGCTATGCACCGGTCACCATCAAAGGGGCGGTCAACCCCTTCGACCCGATGGCCAGCCTCGACATCGCCACCAGTTTCAAACGGGTCGAGCTGACCACCCTGACGCCCTACTCCGGCAAGTTCGCCGGCTATCGCATCCGCAAGGGTCGGCTCAATCTCGATCTGCATTACCGAATCACCCAGGGCAAGCTCCAGGCAGAGAACAAAGTGGTGGTCGAGCAGTTGCAACTGGGGGAGAAAGTCGACAGCCCGGACGCCGTGAGCCTGCCACTCAAATTGGCCGTCGCCTTGCTCAAGGATTCCGACGGCAAGATTTCCATCGAACTACCGGTGTCCGGCGATCTCAACGACCCGCAATTCAGCGTCATGCCGATCATCTGGCAGACCCTGCGCAACCTGGTGGTACGAGCGGCCCAGGCGCCGTTCAAGCTTATCGGTGGGCTGGTGGCCGGCGGCGGCTCGGAAGACCTGGGCAGCGTGGCGTTTGCGCCGGGCTCCAGCGACCTGAGCAAAGACAATGAAGGCGTGCTGCTCAAACTGTCCGAGGCCCTTGGCAAACGTCCGGAGCTGCGCCTGGAGATCGAAGGCACCGCCGCCGAAAGCAGCGACGGCCCACTGCTCGCCGCCCAACGCCTGGAGCGCGAATATCAATACAACTACTACAAGATGCTGCAGCGTCGGGGCGACAAAGTTCCGGCCCAGGCCTCGCTGATACAGGTGCCCGAGGACGAAAAGGCGCCGCTGCTCGAAGGCATCTACCGCACCCGCCTCAAGACCCAACCGCCGGCCGAATGGACGCAATTGGATAAAAAGGCGCGCATCGAGAAACTGCGTGAAGGCGTGATCAAGTTCTGGAGCGGCAGCGACGTGCTCTTGCGCCAACTGGGGCAGGAACGGGCCAGTAGCATCAAGGACTTCCTGGTGGACAAAGGCCAGTTGGCCGATGACCGCGTGTATTTCATCGACGCCAACCTCGGCCAGGCCGAGAGCGATGGCCGGGTGATTACCCCGCTGCATCTGGATGCCGAATAGATGAAACCCTGGTTCTGGCTCTGCCTGGGTCTATCGCTGGCCACCGGCCAGGCCGCGGCTGCCGACACGCTGCGCTGCGGCAGCCAGTTGATCAGCGTCGGCGACCGCTCGAGCGAAGTGCTGCAAAAGTGCGGGGAGCCAGCGGCGCGGGATGACCTGGGCTACAAGCGCAGTGTCAACCGCCGGGAAGAATACCCGGTGGAAGAATGGACCTACGGCCCCAACAGCGGCATGTACCAATACCTGCGCTTCGAGGGCAATCGGCTGGTGCAGATCACCAGCAAGCGGGGGCGCTGAGGTTTGTCCGTACAGAGGCGTTGAATGTACTACCGCCATCGCGAGCTCGCTCCCACAGGAGGACGGCGGTGAGCACTGATTTTGAGATCACCCAGAACAATGTGGGAGCGAGCTTGCTCGCGATGGCGGCAACTCGATCCTACAGACTCATCCACAACCGCTGCCCCCCAATTGATCCACCCCACAATAGAACAGGCCCCCGGCACGAATGCCGGGGGCCTGTAATGGCCACGTCCGTGTGGCCTTTCGCATGAACTCCAAAGCGACGGCAAACGTATACCTTGGCCCGCTCGCCGCGCCTTCTCCCAGTCCAGGCGAGAAGTCTTAGCCTTATTCGGCTTTCAGGCCGTCAGCCGATACGGCTTGGACGCCTTTGATTTTTTTGGCGATCTCGACGGCTGTTTTCTTCTGAGCTTCGGTCACAGCAACAGTCGAGGACAGGGACACAACGCCTTTGTTGGTTTCCACTTTGATATCGGTGCCTGGAATGCCTTTTTCGGTGACCAGGTCAGCTTTGACCTTGGTGGTAATCCAGGTGTCCTTGGTTTCTTCCTTGGCTTTAGTCACTTCGCCTGCAGCCAGCATCATTGGCGCCTGAGTTGCTTGAGTGGTCTCGGCGAATGCGCTAGCCATAGTCAGGGTCAGAGCGGTAGCAGCGGCGGCAGTGATAGCGAACTTCTTCATACGAGTAACTCCTGTTTTTCTCAAAAACTGCCGGAGGTGCATCCCGGCAGGGTTATCAGGAGTAGTGCGAAGGCTGTGCCAGCTTTGAAAAAATTATTAATTTCTTATAAATCAGCAAGTTAAGCGAAACGGTGATTTTCGTGATCATGCAAAATGCATGAAGCGCTGATTCTGGACATGCAACTTGCGGGTTTTGGCCTATTTCTAAGCTTATGAATTGCGAAGGGTTTCTGTATCGAGGCAGTTCACTGCCTCGATACGTGTACTCAAATTACGGATTCGCTGCACCTGTGCAACCAGCCGGCAGGAATTCCTGAGCGGCGGTCGAACCGCAGGTCCACACGCCTTGAGTAGAGCGCGTCAGGGTGATCGCTTTGCCAAGCACTGGAGCGGGTGCATTCAAAAGGGTACACGCAATGGTGCCCGCTCCGTCCGCTGCCGTTCCTGAAGCCGTCAAGGTGCAATTGCTGGTGGGCGAGGTCCCACCGATGTTGGCCAACGATGGATTGGTCCCCTGATTCATGACGTCTTCAAACGGCACTTTCAACGCAGAGACCTCCGCCAACCCCGCCGTCGCCTTCGCCCGCGCCTGATACTTCGAATATTGCGGCAACGCAAACGTCGCCAGAATGCCGATAATCGCCACGACGATCAGCAGCTCGATCAAGGTAAAGCCACTCTGCTTATTCATAGACATCTCCCATGCATGAGTCGAAATCTCATGACCTGAAATAGCCATTGCAGGGCACATGCCAACCCTCAAGCCTCATCAATAAAGGGGGTTGCCCCCACACAACGGCGACGTCCTACCTCAACAACCGCACTATCTGACGTTTTTTGTCACCCTGCCCCGCTGGTTTGGCGTCGAGGCTTGACTAGGCTATAAGTCATGAATTGTTCGTCGCCGGGATTCCCATGAATGACATCGCCCTCAGCGGCCTGACCAAGCAATTGGTGCTGGCCGAACTGCTCACCGAGCAAAGTGCGCAACAGGCGTATCAACAGGCCCAACGCAGTCGCATTCCCCTGGTCAGCTATCTGGTGCAGAACAAACTGGTCCAGAGCCGCCAGGTCGCGGAGATCGCCTCGGAGCATTTCGGCGTTGCCCTGCTGGACCTCAACAGCCTGGACAAAGAAACCCAACCCAGCGGCCTGGTCAGTGAAAAACTGGTGCGCCAGCACCACGCCCTGCCGCTGTGGCGGCGTGGCAACAAATTGTACGTAGGCATCTCCGACCCGACCAATCACCAGGCCATCAATGACATCCAGTTCAGTACCGGCCTGACCACCGAAGCCATCCTGGTGGAGGACGACAAGCTCAGCGACGCCATCGAAAAGTTTTTCGAATCCAGCAGTACAGGCCTGGAAGGCATGGGCGATGTCGATCTCGATGGCCTGGACATCGAATCGATCGACGACACCAAGCAAGAGTCCATTGCCGGCCAGGACACCGACGACGCGCCCGTGGTGCGCTTCGTCAACAAGATGCTGCTGGACGCGATCAAGGGCGGCTCTTCCGACCTGCACTTCGAGCCCTACGAAAAAATCTACCGGGTGCGGGTGCGCACCGACGGCATACTGAGGGAAGTGGCCAGGCCGCCGATCCAACTGGCCAACCGTATCGCCGCCCGCCTGAAAGTCATGGCCAGCCTGGATATTTCCGAGCGGCGCAAACCCCAGGACGGGCGGCTGAAAATGCGTCTGTCGAAAACCAAGTCCATCGATTTCCGGGTCAACACCCTGCCCACGCTCTGGGGCGAAAAAGTGGTGATCCGGATCCTCGACCCCTCCAGCGCGCAAATGGGCATCGATGCCCTGGGCTACGAACCGGACCAGAAAGACCTGTACATGGCCGCCCTCAAGCAACCGCAAGGGCTGATCCTGGTGACCGGTCCGACCGGCTCGGGCAAGACCGTGTCGCTCTACACCGGGCTGAATATCCTCAACACCGTGGACATCAACATTTCCACCGCCGAAGACCCGGTGGAAATCAACATGGAAGGCATCAACCAGGTCAACGTGAATCCGCGCCAGGGGCTGGACTTCGCCCAGGCCCTGCGCTCGTTCCTGCGCCAGGACCCGGACGTGATCATGGTCGGCGAGATCCGCGACCTGGAAACCGCCGAGATCGCCATCAAGGCCGCCCAGACCGGGCACCTGGTGCTCTCCACCCTGCACACCAACAGCGCCGCCGAAACCCTGATCCGCCTGCAGAACATGGGCATTCCGGGGTTCAACATCGCCACCGCCGTGCACCTGATCATTGCCCAGCGGCTGGCGCGCAAGCTGTGCGGTCACTGCAAGAAAGCCATCGAGATTCCCGAGGAAACCTTGCTCAAGGAAGGTTTCCCTCGGGAACGCATCGGCACATTCACGATCTATGAGCCGGTCGGTTGCGAACAGTGCAACAACGGTTACAAAGGGCGCGTGGGAGTTTACGAAGTGGTCAAGAACACGCCCGAGCTGCAACGGTTGATCATGGCCGAGGGCAACTCGCTGGAAATCGATCTGCAAATGCGCAAGGACGGTTTCAATGACCTGCGCACGTCGGGGCTGCTCAAAGTGATGCAGGGCGTCACCAGCCTCGAAGAAATCAACCGGGTCACCAAGGATTGAACATGGCGGTCAAGGCAGTCAAAACCGATGTTTACACTTGGGAAGGCAAGGACCGCAAAGGCACAAAAATGAGTGGCGAGCTGACGGGCCAGAGCCCGGCGCTGGTCAAGGCACAGCTGCGCAAACAAGGCATCAACCCGCAGAAGGTGCGCAAGAAATCCACCTCGATATTCAGCAAGGGCAAGCGTATCAAGCCACTGGATATCGCCCTCTTCACCCGCCAGATGGCCACGATGCTCAAGGCTGGCGTGCCACTGCTGCAGGCGTTCGACATCATTGGCGAAGGCTTCGACAACCCCAACATGCGCAAGCTGGTGGACGAGGTGAAGCAGGAAGTCGCCGCCGGCAACAGCTTCGCCGCGGCGCTGCGCAAGTGCCCACAATATTTCGACGAGCTGTACTGCAACCTGGTGGATGCCGGCGAACAGGCCGGTGCCCTGGACACCCTGCTGGACCGGGTCGCGACCTACAAGGAAAAGAGCGAAGCGCTCAAGGCCAAGATCAAGAAAGCCATGACCTACCCGGCGGCCGTGGTCCTCGTTGCCGCAGTGGTCACGGGGATCCTCCTGGTCAAGGTCGTGCCGCAATTCGAGTCGGTATTCTCCGGGTTCGGCGCGCAACTGCCAGCCTTCACGGTGATGGTCATCGGCCTGTCGGAAATCATGCAGCAATGGTGGTGGGTAATGCTGGGCGGGTTGGTGGGGGCGTTTTTTGGCGTGAAGTACGCGCTCAGGCGTTCGGAACGCTTTCGCGACTGGCGCGACAAATGGCTGCTCAAGCTGCCGCTGATAGGCACCTTGCTGTACAAATCCGCCGTGGCCCGCTACGCCCGCACGCTTTCCACCACCTTCGCCGCCGGCGTGCCGCTGGTGGAGGCCCTGGACTCGGTGTCTGGCGCCACCGGCAACGTGGTGTTCAAACATGCCGTGCAGCGCATCAAGCAGGAGGTCTCGACCGGCATGCAGTTGAATTTTTCCATGCGTGCCTCAGGGATCTTTCCGAACCTGGCGGTCCAGATGACCGCCATCGGCGAGGAATCCGGTGCGCTGGACGACATGCTCGACAAGGTGGCGAGCTTTTATGAGGCCGAGGTGGACAATCTGGTGGACAACCTCACCAGCCTGATGGAACCCTTCATCATGGTGGTCCTGGGGGTGGTCGTCGGTGGCCTGGTGGTTGCCATGTACCTGCCCATCTTTCAACTCGGCTCTGCGATCTGACATGCCCCTGAGCGAATTCTTCGTGCTGTATCCCCTGGCTTTCGTGCTCGTTGCAGCACTGCTCGGCCTGATCATCGGCAGCTTCCTCAACGTGCTGGTGTGGCGCCTGCCGAAGATGCTCAACCGCGAATGGCGCCTGCAGGCTCACGACCTGCTGGGCCTGCCGGCCGAAACCCCGGGCCCGGTCTACAATCTGATGCTGCCCCACTCCCAGTGCCCGCACTGCGGCCATCGCATCCGCGCCTGGGAAAACATTCCGCTGCTCAGCTACCTGATGCTGCGCGGTCGCTGTTCGAGCTGCGCCGCGCCTATTGGCAAGCGTTACCCCCTGACCGAATTGGCTTGCGGCGCGTTATCGGCATTCGTCGCCTGGCATTTCGGCTTTGGCTGGCACGCCGTGATGGTGATGGTCTTGACCTGGGGCCTGCTGGGCATGAGTCTAATCGACGCCGAGCATCAATTGCTGCCCGATTCCCTGGTGCTGCCACTGTTGTGGCTGGGCTTGATCATCAACAGCTTCGGACTCTTCGTGCCCTTGAACCAGGCGATGTGGGGCGCGGTGGCCGGCTATCTGGCGCTGTGGTCACTGTTCTGGGTGTTCAAGCTGGTCACCGGCAAGGAAGGCATGGGCTACGGGGATTTCAAGCTGCTGGCGATGCTCGGCGCCTGGGGTGGCTGGCAGATCCTGCCGCTGACACTGCTGCTGTCGTCGCTGGTGGGCGCCATTGTCGGGGTGATTGTGCTGCGCTTGCGTGATGCTCCCGAGTCGACGCAGATTCCCTTTGGACCTTATCTGGCCATTGCCGGCTGGATTGCCTTGCTCTGGGGTGGTCAAATAACCGACTTCTATTGGCAGTCTGTCGGTTTTTAATGAATACCTCAGTGAAAAAGCCCTGGATTCTCGGCCTGACCGGTGGCATCGGCAGCGGCAAGAGCGCGGCGGCGCAGCATTTCATCGACCTGGGCGTGCACGTCATCGACGCCGATCATGCGGCGCGCTGGGTGGTCGAACCCGGACGCCCGGCGCTGGCGAAAATCGCCGAACACTTCGGTCCCGGCGTATTGCAGGCCGACGGCGCCCTGGACCGGGCGGCGCTGCGCAAGCTGATCTTCGAGAATGCCGATGAGCGCCGCTGGCTCGAGGCGCTGCTGCATCCGCTGATCGCCGAGGAAATCGCCCATCATCTGGCCCAGGCACAATCGCCCTATGCGATCCTGGTATCGCCGCTGCTGATCGAGTCGGGGCAGTACGCCATGACCCAGCGGATCCTGGTGATCGATGCGCCGGAACAATTGCAGATTGAACGTACGTTGCAGCGCGACCAGACCAGCCAACAGCAGGTCCAGGCGATTCTCAAGGCCCAGTCCAGCCGCCAGGATCGCCTGAGCCATGCCGACGACGTGGTGGTCAATGATCGCGACCTCGCCTGGCTGCACAGCGAGGTCGAGCGCCTGCATCACTTTTACCTTACTTTGCGTGGAGGCCAATCATGAGCCAGACCCCAACCGTTGATTGCCCAACCTGTGGCGCCCCTGTGGAATGGACCCCGGAGAGCAAATTCCGGCCGTTCTGCTCTGACCGCTGCAAACTGATCGACCTCGGCGCCTGGGCCTCGGAAGAACACAAGATTCCGGTCAGCCCCGACGCCGAGGACGAGCTGTTCAGCGAAGACTTCGAGCCCCGCCATTAAGGCAGTGTCGCTCACTCAGGAAAAATCTGAGTCATTGTGGCGAGGGGATTTATCCCCTCGCCACAGAGTCATCGTTTTCTTGGGTGTACGGCATTCGCCATTAAGGCCGCATGAAACCGTAGTCCTGTTCATCGTCGAGGTTTTCCGCCAGGAAACTCAACTCATCGGCCAGGTCTTCAGGGCTGCGCACTGTCTTGCTCTGTTGCACGATCGCACTGAGCAAGGCGCGCAGACTCAAGCCTGGGTCAAAACCGATCTCCATTGCGGCATCGTGGCTACGCCTGATCTCTTGTCTGGCCCACTCATAAACACTCATGGTTGTGCTCCTGGAAATTTTCCAAAGCATGAATGGCGTGTGGTGGTACAGCCTTGACGTGAATCAAGGCTTGTCATCATCGTTCCACGGAGCCGACAGGTAGCGCGTGCGGTTGAAGGTCTCCAGCCATTCGGGACTGAACACCACCAATGCGCTGATCACCATACCGTTGATAAAGGCCTCGGGAAAAATGATCAACCAGAGGTAGCCGACAAAATCTTCCAGCCAGTAAGGCATGGCGAATATTCCGTCGTACCACAGCAGGCCAAGCCCCAGCAGCAGGCACGCCAGCGCCGAAAGCGCGGCCGCGAGAAACCCCGAACAGAAGATATACACAAACAGATTGCGCGGCTGGGCGCGCTCCACCAGGATCGCGCAGCACTCGGTGACCAGCACCGGCAAAAGGATCAGCAGCGCACCGTTGACCCCTACCGCTGCCAGGTCCTGGCGGCCCAGCAGCACCAGCGCGAGCTGCGCGCACAGGCCACCGAGGATCGCCAATGGCCAGTCCAGCAATAGCGTCACAGCAGTCATGCCGATGAAATGATACGAGACACCCGTATCGAAATCCCGGCGCACCAGCCACAGCATGAACAACGCCAGCACTGTGCCGAACAGCAGATGCTGGCGACGGCTGTCGGTGAACAACTCGACCCACGGTGCCCGAAACACCGCCCAAGCCAAGGCAGGCAGAAAAATCAGCCAGCCGCCCGCCAGCGTCTGCGGGGAGAGCAGTTCGGCACCGATCATGGGACTACTCCTTTCGCTTGCCCTTGCCTCAAACAGGCTGTTGTGGCGAGGGAGCTTGCTCCCGCTCGGTTGCGCAGCGACCGCAAAATCTTGGGGCCGCTTCGCAGCCCAACGGGAGCAAGCTCCCTCGCCACGGTATTTCAAACCAGCAGTCTACACCTCACCCATAACGTCTATTAATCAACGCAACGCTTTCAGCTTGTCGCAATTGAACGCTAAGCTTGGGCTCATGGATGACTCCGATTACTTACGCCTGCTGACCATCGCGGCCGAGCAAGCCAACGCCTTTCTCTCCAATGCCCGCAAATGGGAGCGTGAGCGTTGGGTTTGCCAGCGTCTGCTGCAAGGGCTGAACGTACCTTATCGCGCCGACGAGTTCGCGCCGGCCGGCGAGCCGCCGGACGTGTTGTTTCGCGATGCCAATTTCGAAGTGTTTTTCGTGCTCGACGAAGGTCGACGCCTCAATGACGAATGGCGCGATGAACTGCAACGCCGCCGCAGCGCCTTCTCCCTGAGCCAGCTGGTACGTCGCGAGGCCAAGCCGCGGCGGATTCCGGCCAATGAGTTCCTGATGCGGCTGGCCCCGACCCTGCGCAAGAAAGCTCACAACTACACCGAACGCGGCATGGACCTGGGGGACCTGGACATCATCGCCTTCGCCAGCCTCAAGCGCGAAGTGCTGGACCTCAACAGTCACTTCCCACCGCCGACCGAATACCTGCGCCAGGGCTGGCGCTCGCTGTCACTGGTGGGGCCGACGTTTGCCCGGGTGCTGTTCGCACACCCCGACGCGCCGGACTTCCTGCGCAGCAACCTGGGTCGCAGCATTGTGTTCGATGTCGGGATCAGCCTGTGAGCCCACTGCAGGAATTGATTGCCGCTGTGCCCCAGCAGGGCCGCGTACGCTGGATTGGCGTACGACCTCAGGGCCACGCGCCCATGATCGAACTGGACGCCGTGGAGGCCCGCCTGGAGGCTGGGCTGACCGGCGATCACGCTCGCCCCGGCGTGCGCAATGCGCGGCAAGTGACGCTGATCCAATGGGAGCACCTGGCCGTGATCGGCTCGCTGATGGGCCGTCCCGAGGACCGGCCCGTGCTGCCACAGGAGCTGCGACGCAACATTGTGGTCAGCGGCATCAATCTGTTCAGCCTCAAGGGCCGGCGCTTTCGCATTGGCCAAGCCATTTTTGAAACCACCGGCTGGTGCCAGCCTTGTGCCCGATTGGAGCGAAACCTCGGCGAAGGTACGTTCCAGGCTGTACGCGGCCATGGCGGAATCACCGCCCGGGTGTTAAAAAGTGGAATCATTCGCCTGGACGACAGCCTGATCGTCGAACCCGTTCCGGCGAGCGGCTACGCTACTTTCAATGCCGGCTAGCCGGACGCTGTAACGTCTTCACATTCCGCAACGTCTACCTGACGAGGCCTTTATGACCAGCCGCCTGAACCCAGAAGACCAGAAGCATGTCGAAGAGTACCTGCAACTGTCCCAGCACCGAGTCGAGCGCCGGCCTTTCCGGCCGTGGATGCTCCTGGTGGTGGTACTGGCCGTGACCATCGGCCTGGGCCTGTTGAGCCGACTGATCAGTTACCTGACGCTATGAGCCGCCCAGTCACACTGCCGCTCGCTCGGGTAACGGCACCGATTTCCTTTAGCCTTGCGAGATATCCCCATGACTCATCGTATTGTCATCGTTGGCGGCGGCGCCGGCGGTCTGGAGTTGGCTACCCGTCTGGGTAAGACTCTGGGCAAGCGCGGCACGGCCAGTGTGATGCTGGTCGACGCGAACCTGACCCACATCTGGAAACCGCTGCTGCACGAAGTGGCCGCAGGCTCCTTGAACTCCTCCGAAGACGAACTCAACTATGTCGCCCAGGCAAAATGGAACCACTTCGAGTTCCAGCTCGGGCGCATGAGTGGCCTGGATCGCGAGCGCAAGAGAATCCAACTGGCCGCCACCTACGATGAGGCGGGCGTCGAGCTATTGCCGGCCCGGGAACTGGGCTACGACACGCTGGTGATTGCCGTCGGCAGCACCACCAATGACTTCGGCACCGAAGGCGCAGCGCAGCATTGCCTGTTCCTCGACACCCGCAAACAGGCCGAGCGCTTCCATCAGCAACTGCTTCATCACTATCTGCGCGCCCACGCCGGGCAAACCGATATCGTCGAGCGCATCAGCGTCGCCATTGTCGGAGCCGGTGCGACCGGGGTCGAACTGGCGGCCGAGCTGCATAATGCCGCCCACGAACTGCACGCCTACGGCCTGGACCGGATCAAACCGGAAAACATGCACATCACTCTGATCGAAGCGGGCCCACGCGTCTTGCCAGCCCTGCCGGAACGTATCGGCGGACCGGTGCACAAGACCCTGGAGAAACTCGGCGTCAACGTCATGACCAACGCCGCCGTCAGCCAAGTGACCGCCGACAGCCTGATTACGGCAGATGGCAAAGTGATCGACGCGAGCCTGAAAGTCTGGGCCGCCGGGATTCGCGCCCCGGACTTCCTCAAGGACATCGACGGGCTGGAGACCAACCGGATCAATCAGCTGCAAGTGCTGCCTACGTTGCAGACCAGCCGCGACGAGAACATCTTTGCCTTCGGCGACTGCGCCGCCTGCCCGCAACCCGGCAGCGAGCGCAACGTCCCACCCCGTGCCCAGGCCGCGCATCAGCAGGCCTCGCTGCTGGCCAAGTCCTTGAAGCTGCGGATCGAGGGCAAGGCCCTGCCCGAATACAAATACACCGACTACGGCTCGCTGATCTCTCTGTCGCGATTCTCGGCAGTCGGCAACCTGATGGGCAACCTGACCGGCAGCGTGATGCTCGAAGGCTGGCTGGCGCGGATGTTCTACGTTTCGCTCTACCGCATGCACCAGATGGCACTGTACGGCATGTTCCGCACGGCCATGCTGATGCTGGGCAGCAAGATCGGGCGCGGGACCGAGCCACGGCTAAAACTGCACTGAGACCTTACAGATGATCGCTCCCGCGCTCTGCGTGGGAGCGATCATCCCTTCAATGTCCCTTCAATAATCAAACCTGAAATCGCTGCACCATCGTGCGCAACGAATTGGCCAGTTGCGACAACTCATGGCTGGACGCACTGGTCTGGTCCGCGCCGGAAGCCGAACGCACCGACAAATCACGAATGTTCACCAGGTTGCGATCCACCTCGCGGGCCACTTGTGCCTGCTCTTCGGCGGCGCTGGCGATCACCAGGTTGCGTTCATGGATTTCATTGACCGACGCCGTGATGGTCTGCAACGCGTCCCCCGCCCGCTCCGCCATGGCCAGGGTACTGGCGGCGCGACTGGAGCTGGCCTGCATGGAGTCGAGTGCCTGGGTGGCGCCGCTGCGCATGCCTTGGACCATTTGCTCGATTTCCTGGGTCGATTGCTGCGTGCGATAAGCCAGCGC
This sequence comes from Pseudomonas sp. 3JA, assembly GCF_036961705.1. NCBI lineage: Bacteria > Pseudomonadati > Pseudomonadota > Gammaproteobacteria > Pseudomonadales > Pseudomonadaceae > Pseudomonas > Pseudomonas sp. 3JA. The sequence continues at coordinate 12,115 of NZ_JBAMDJ010000039.1, read as the reverse complement.
CCGCACCTCATCGGCCACCACTGCAAACCCACGTCCACTCTCACCCGCCCGGGCCGCTTCAATGGCCGCGTTGAGGGCCAGCAGGTTGGTCTGCTCGGCGATGGCGCGGATCACGTCCAGCACCTTGCCAATATCCTGCGATTGGTTGGCCAGGGATTGCACCAGGCCGCCAGTCACTTGCACGTCGCTGGCGAGGGCGCCGATGGCGTCGACCGTGTCGCTGACTCGCTGTTGCCCAAGGGACGCCGACTCACTGGACTGACGCGTGGCATCGGAAGTGGAAACCGCATTGCGCGCGACTTCTTCCACGGCGGTGGTCATTTCGGTGACGGCCGTGGCAGCCTGTTCAATTTCGTTGTTCTGTTGTTGCAGGCTTTGGGTGCTGTCGAGCGTGACGGCGTTCAGTTCATCGGCTGCGGTGGCCAGTTGCGCGGCCGAACCGCTGATGCCCTGCAACGTCTCACGCAGATTCTGCTGCATGGCCGCCAACGCCTTGAGCAAGCGACTCACTTCGTCGTTGCCATGGGTCTCGATTGGCCGGGTCAGGTCACCCCGGGCGACGCTCTCCGCAGCATTGAGCGCCTCACCCAAGGGTTTGACGATACTGCGCGTGAGCAGCATGGCCAGGGCCACCGTGGCCAGGGCGGCGAGCACAACGAACAGGCTGACGATCATGCGGGAATTGGCGTAGTGCTCCTGGGACTTCTGACTCTCGATGGACACTTGCTTGGAGAACAGCTCCGCCAGGTCGTTGAGCTGTTTGCCGGAACCGTCCACCACGGTCTTCATGTCCACCAGCAGCAGCTTGATCAGCTCGTCCCGACGCCCTTGCTCTGCCAGGGTGAAGGATTGGGCGATACCCGTACGATAAGCGGCGAAGGTTTGCTTGAACTGGTCATAAAGCGCCTTGCCTTCAGGCGTCACGACGAGCTTTTCGTAGGCCGCGATTTTTTCGCTCAGCTCCTTGTCGCGCGTATCCATCTGTCCGCGATACACCGCAATATTCTTCGGGTCCTGGTCCAGGGCCATGCGCAGGGAAATGGTGCGGATCCGCAGCATCCACTCGCGGATCTCATCACCGCCGCGAATGCTCGGCAGCCACTGGGTCTCTACCGCGACTTCACTGTCACGGATACTCGACATCTGTCCCAGCGCGAACACCCCGAGCAATGCCACCAGCACGGCGATCAAGGCAAAACCCAACGCGGCACGAGGGGCGATATTCAGCTGACGAAGAACCATAGGGAATGCCTTTTTTATTATTGGCCTGAAGTGGGGCAAGGCCCCTGTCGGCGGGTTATCGGCAGGTTGTACGATGTCTTAAGTCAAATCCGCTTTATCGCACGCAAAAAAAAATCCCCGTATCTTTCGATACGAGGATTTTCAATATGGTCGGGGTAAGGGGATTCGAACTCCTGACATCCTGCTCCCAAAGCAGGCGCGCTACCGGACTGCGCTATACCCCGGTAAAAAAAAGGCGACCTTCGCAAGTCGCCTTCTCGATCAGCGCTTTTGGCCTCTGATCTTAAGATTCGATTCCAGCGAACTGGTTTCAAAAATGGTGGGTCGTGTGGGATTCGAACCTACGACCAATTGGTTAAAAGCCAACTGCTCTACCAACTGAGCTAACGACCCAAAAATGGTCGGGGTAAGGGGATTCGAACTCCTGACATCCTGCTCCCAAAGCAGGCGCGCTACCGGACTGCGCTATACCCCGATTGAAATGGCTCCGTGACCAGGACTCGAACCTGGGACCCAATGATTAACAGTCATTTGCTCTACCGACTGAGCTATCACGGAACTGATATTTCAAGTTACTACTTTAAGCTGCTACGTTGAAGCCAGCTTCAACCTCTTCTACCCTTACGCATCGCTGCGTTCGTGTGTCTGAGGCGCGCTATTCTACAATCTTCAAAACCTCTGTCAACCCCTTAAATTGCTTTCAAGACAATGATTTGCAACTTATTTTGGATTCCTTCTCAGCGAGAAGTAACCCTTGGGGTGACTGACTGCGGGGCGCACTTTACAAGCCTTTTCCTTTGAGTTCAACGGCCTGATGAAAAAAATGGCGCTTGGAAGCGAGCCCCCCATAAATCAGGAAAAGAACATCGGCCGTGGCGAGGGAGCTTGCTCCCGCTGGAGCGCGAAGCACTCCTCGCTTTTTGAGGGGCCGCTACGCGACCCAACGGGAGCAAGCTCCCTCGCCACAAAAGCCCAGACAATCGCCTCAGTTGAAGACGATTTCGTCGTTCTCCACTGTACCGGTCACAGTCTCACCCGGCATGAAGCGACCCGACAGGATCAACTGCGCCAGCGGGTTTTCGATCCAGCGCTGGATCGCCCGCTTCAGCGGCCGTGCGCCATAGACCGGGTCGTAACCCACCGCAATCAGCTTGTCCAATGCCTCGTCGCTCAATTGCAGTTTCAGCTCACGCTCGGTGAGACGACTGCGCAGGCGACCCAACTGGATCTCGGTAATGCCGGCAATCTGATCACGGGCCAATGGCTCGAAGATCACCACTTCGTCGACCCTGTTGATGAACTCCGGCCGGAAGTGCGTAGAGATCGCGTCCATCACCGCCGCGCGCTGCGCCTCGCGGTCGCCCACCAGTTCCTGGATCTGCGTCGAGCCCAGGTTGGAGGTCATCACGATCACCGTGTTACGGAAGTCCACCGTGCGCCCGTGGCTGTCAGTCAGGCGACCATCCTCCAGCACTTGCAGCAGGATGTTGAACACATCCGGATGCGCCTTCTCGACCTCATCGAGCAGGATCACCGAGTACGGCTTGCGACGCACTGCCTCGGTCAGGTAACCGCCCTCTTCATAACCGACATAACCCGGGGGCGCACCGATGAGCCGCGCCACGGAGTGTTTCTCCATGAACTCGGACATGTCGATGCGCACCATGGCCTCTTCGGTGTCGAAGAGGAACTCGGCCAGCGCCTTGCACAGTTCGGTTTTACCGACCCCCGTAGGGCCGAGGAACATGAACGAGCCGCTCGGACGGTTAGGGTCCGACAGCCCGGCACGGGAGCGGCGTACGGCATTGGACACTGCCACGACTGCCTCTTCCTGGCCGATCACACGCTGGTGCAGCAGGCTTTCCATCTTCAGCAGCTTGTCGCGCTCGCCTTCGAGCATTTTCGACACCGGAATGCCGGTCCACTTGGAGACCACTTCGGCAATCTCTTCCTCGGTGACCTTGCTGCGCAGCAACTGGTTTTCGCTCTTGCCGTGCTGGTCGACCATTTGCAGGCTGCGCTCCAGGTCCGGGATCACCCCGTACTGCAGCTCGGCCATGCGGTTGAGGTCGCCTTTACGACGGGCCGCTTCCAGCTCCTGGCGAGACTGTTCGATCTTCTGCTGAATCTGCGCAGAACCCTGGACTTCGGCTTTCTCCGAGTTCCAGATTTCCTCGAGGTCGGAATACTCACGCTCGTGACGAACGATCTCTTCCTGCAACCTTTCCAGACGCTTCTTCGCCGCTTCGTCGCTTTCTTTCTTCAGGGCCTGGGATTCGACCTTGAGCTGAATCAGGCGGCGCTCCAACCGATCCAGCACTTCGGGCTTGGAGTCGATTTCCATGCGGATGCGGCTGGCGGCCTCGTCGATCAGGTCGATGGCCTTGTCCGGCAACTGGCGGTCGGTGATGTAGCGGTGGCTGAGCTTGGCCGCCGCGATAATCGCGCCATCGGTGATCGCCACCTTGTGGTGAACTTCGTAGCGTTCTTTGAGGCCGCGCAGGATGGCAATGGTGTCTTCCTCGCTCGGCTCCTCCACCAGCACTTTCTGGAAGCGCCGCTCCAGCGCCGCATCCTTCTCTATATATTGGCGGTATTCGTTGAGCGTGGTCGCGCCGACGCAGTGCAACTCGCCACGGGCCAACGCAGGCTTGAGCATGTTGCCGGCGTCCATCGAGCCTTCGCCTTTACCCGCACCAACCATGGTGTGCAGTTCGTCGATGAACAGGATGATCTGCCCTTCCTGCTTGGACAATTCATTGAGCAACGCCTTGAGCCGTTCTTCGAATTCACCACGGTACTTGGCACCGGCGATCAAGGCGCCCATGTCCAGGGACAACAGGCGTTTACCCTTGAGGCCGTCCGGCACTTCGCCGTTGATGATGCGCTGGGCCAAGCCCTCGGCAATGGCGGTTTTACCCACACCTGGCTCGCCGATCAGCACCGGGTTGTTCTTGGTGCGGCGTTGCAGCACCTGGATCGTACGGCGGATTTCATCGTCGCGGCCGATCACCGGGTCGAGCTTGCCTTCCTCGGCACGCTTGGTCAGGTCGACGGTGTATTTGTCCAGCGCCTGGCGCGACTCCTCGTGGTTGGCGTCGTTGACTGCTTCGCCGCCACGCAGGTTGTTGATAGCATTTTCCAGCGCTTTCTTGCTCACCCCTTGGCCGAGCAACAATTTGCCAAGCTTGCTGTTCTCGTCCATGGCGGCGAGCAGCACCAGCTCGCTGGAAATGAACTGGTCGCCCTTCTGCTGGGCCAGGCGATCGGCCTGGTTGAGCAGCCGCGCCAGGTCCTGGGACATGTTCACGTCACCGGTGGGATTCTGGATCTTGGGTAACTGGTCGAGCTCCTTGGCCAGTTCTTTGCGCAGACTGTTGACGTCAAAGCCGACCTGCATCAGCAGGGGCTTGATGGAGCCGCCCTGCTGTTCGAGCATGGCCTGCATCAAATGCGCCGGTTCGATACCGGGATGGTCCAGACCGACGGCCAGGGACTGGGCATCGGACAGGGCCAACTGTAATTTGCTGGTTAAACGATCAATACGCATGGGTCACCTTCCTAATGAGCAGGCCGGACCTTGGAAACATCCTGAATGAAGAAACCTGCCAGATACCGTTATAGATGTGGTCGATTCTGGAAGATTCAAGCCGGGCGCCCTTGATACAGATCAGAGAAGTCTAGCGTTCGATCCAGATCAGCGAAGCGAAGCGACCGGTGCGCGGGTTGCGGCGGTAGGAAAAGAAACGAGGGTCGGTCACGGTGCAGAGACCGCCACCGTAGACGGCCGTGACACCACGTGCGGCCAGGCGCAGCCGTGCCAACGCGTAGATATCGGCGAGGAACTTGCCGGCGTTTGGGCTCGCGGCAAAGGCTTGGGCTGCCTGGGGCAGTTGCGCGATGAAGGCTTCACGGACTTCCGGCCCGACTTCAAACGCTTGCGGGCCGATGGCCGGGCCGAGCCAGGCGAGGACTTCATCCGCGGGCACCGCAAGGCTGTCGAGGGTGGCTTCCAGCACGCCGTTCGCCAGCCCGCGCCAGCCGGCATGGGCCGCCGCGACGCGGGTGCCGGCACGGTTGCAGAACAGCACAGGCAGGCAGTCCGCCGTCATCGCGGTGCAGGCGATACCGGGCGTGTCGGTCCAACTGGCATCGGCGGTCGCCACCTGGGCCGGATCAGCCTCGACCACGGCAATGCCGTGGACCTGCTGTAGCCAGGCCGGGGTGATGGCGAATTGATCGGTGAGGCGACGACGGTTTTCGGCGACGGCCGCTGGATCGTCGCCGACATGATCGCCCAGGTTGAGGCTGTCGAACGGCGCCAGGCTGACGCCACCCTCACGGGTCGTGATGCAGGCCTTGACCCCGGCCGGCGCGGGCCAGTCGGGTATCAGCCAGTCACTCATCCGATGAACGCCTCGCGGTCCTGCTTGAGCAACGTCAGCAGCCAGACGAAGTCATCCGGCAACGGCGACTCCCAGCTCATGCGCTTGCCGGTCGTCGGATGGTCCAGCTCCAGGAAACGTGCATGCAACGCCTGGCGCGGGAAATTCTTCAGCGATTCGACCATGGTCTGGCTGGCAGCCGGCGGAATGCGGAAACGACCGCCGTAGGCCGGGTCACCCACCAACGGGAAGTTGATGTGGGCCATGTGCACACGGATCTGGTGGGTCCGGCCGGTTTCCAGCTTGACCCGCACATGGGTGTGGGAGCGGAAACGCTCGAGCACGCGATAATGGCTGACCGCCTGCTTGCCGCCCTCCATCACCGCCATGCGTTGGCGCTGCTGGCCGTGACGACCGATAGGGGCGTTGATCTTGCCACCGGCGGTGACGACCCCGATCACGATGCATTCATAGATACGGCTGACGCTGCGGCTTTGCAGCTGTGTGACCAGCTGTGTCTGCGCCTGGATGGTCTTGGCCACCACCATCAGACCGGTGGTGTCCTTGTCCAGGCGATGGACGATGCCAGCACGCGGCACATTGATAATGTCCGGTACGTGGTGCAGCAAGGCATTGAGCAAGGTGCCATCAGCATGCCCAGCCGCCGGGTGCACCACCAGGCCCGCAGGCTTGTTGATCACCAGGATGTCTTCGTCTTCATAGACGATGTCCAGGGCGATGTCCTGGGCGACCCATTCTCCCTGGGCCTCCTGTTCGGCAGTCAGCTCGAGAATGGCACCGCCGTGGACGATGTCGCGCGGGCGGATCACCGCCCCATCCACAGTCAGGCGGCCGTCCTTGATCCAGGCGGAAAGGCGCGAGCGAGAGTGCTCGGCAAAGAGTTGTGCGGCGACTTGATCGAGGCGTTGGCCGCCCAATTCGGACGGCACCTCTGCGCGAAGTTCTATTTTATCGGACATGCTCGGACTGGGCGTCGGCACAGCCTTTGGTTTCGGCTGCGCGCTTGTGGTTAAATACGGCGTCTTTTGCCCCGAGGCTTTCAACGGGGCGCTCATCATAACAGGACGGCCCCGCCCAAGACAGCGGCCGTCATAGGGACGCAAGCCGCCATGCAAGTGAAACACCTGCTGCTGATCGCCATCCTCGCATTGACTGCTGCTTGCTCGTCGAAGGAAGTCGTAGACGAAAACCTGAGCGAAGTCGAACTGTACCAACAGGCGCAGAACGACCTGGACAACAACAGCTATACCAGCGCCACTGCCAAGCTGAAGGCGCTGGAGTCGCGGTATCCGTTCGGTCGCTACGCCGATCAGGCCCAGCTGGAGCTGATCTACGCCAACTACAAGAACGCCGAGCCGGAAGCAGCCAAGTCCGCCGCCGAGCGTTTCATTCGCCTGCACCCGCAGCACCCGAATGTCGATTACGCCTATTACCTCAAGGGCCTGACCTCCTTCGACCAGGACGTCGGCCTGCTGGCGCGCTTCCTGCCGCTGGACATGACCAAGCGTGACCCGGGCGCCGCGCGCGACTCCTACAATGAGTTCGCCCAACTGACCAGCCGCTTCCCCAACAGCCGCTACTCGCCGGACGCCAAGCAGCGCATGATCTACCTGCGCAACCTGCTGGCCTCCTACGAAATCCACGTGGCCGACTACTACCTGACGCGTCAGGCCTACGTTGCCGCCGCCAACCGTGGCCGCTACGTAGTGGAAAACTTCCAGGAAACCCCTTCGGTGGGTGACGGCCTGGCCGTGATGACCGAAGCCTACCAGCGCCTGCACCTGGACGACCTGGCGGCCACCAGCCTGGAAACCCTCAAGCTGAACTACCCGGATCACCCATCCCTGGTCGATGGCCAGTTCACCCCACGGGTCGACGAAGCGGACAACCGTTCGTGGCTGAGCAAGGCGACCCTGGGCCTGATCGAGTCCCGTCCACCTCTGCCGCCGGGCGAAACCCGCGCCAACCAGGACGTGCAGCGTCAGTTCCAGGACGCCAAGGAAGCCATTCCAAACGAGCTCAAGCCCAAGGACGAAAATGGCGACGTGATCGAAGAAGAAGAGCCTGAGAGCGAATCCACCGATCGCTCCTGGTTCAGCTACATGACCTTCGGTATGTTCGACTGAGGCCAAGGCCTCAGCAAAAAGGGAGACCCGCGGGTCTCCCTTTTTTATGCCTGGGTTTTATTGCGCTGTGCGCCGTTCCTGTCCTTGGCTAAACTGCCTGATCTCTAGCCAAAAAGCCGCCCATCATGCTTCGTTTACTGTTCTGGATCGCCCTGATTGCCGCCGCGGTATGGTTCTGGCGCAAGTTCAAGAGCACCTCATCCGCGCCGAACGCTCCCCGGGAGCAGGACGCACCACCCATGGTTCGTTGCGCCCATTGCGGCGTACACCTGCCCCGTGACCGGGCCCTGGCCCTCGAACAACAATGGTATTGCAGCCAGGCTCATCTCGAGCAAGGCCCGGGCACTCGTGATCGCTGAGGCCTCAAGCCCACGCGAAAAACAAGCGCAGCGCCTGCTGCGTCTCTATCACCTGTATCGCCTGAGCATCGGCATCACCCTGGTGCTGCTGATCTCCAGCAAGCTGGACAACCGCCTGCTGGAGTTCGCCAACGACGACCTGCTGCGCAACGGCAGCTGGTTGTACCTGGTGCTGAACATCCTGCTGGTGGTGTTCCTTGAGAACATTCGCCGCCCCGCCCGGCTGTTCGGCCTGGCCCTCACCGACGTTCTGCTGCTTTCGTGGCTGTTCTTCGCCGCGGGCGGTGTGCCCAGTGCCATCGGCAACCTGCTCATTGTCTCGGTAGCCATCGGCAATACGCTGTTGCGAAGCCGGGTCGGCCTGTTGATCGCCGCTGTCGCCACGATCGGTATCGTCGGGTCGACTTTTTTCCTCGGCCTGAGCGATTCAAACCGTCCCAGCAGTTATCTGCAAGCCGGCACCCTCGGGGCGCTGTGTTTTGCCGCCGCCCTGCTGGTACAGGGCCTGACCCGGCGACTGGAAGCCAGTGAAACCCTGGCCGAGCAACGAGCCAGCGAGGTGATCGGCCTCGAAGCGCTCAACGCACTGATCCTGCAACGCATGCGCACCGGTATCCTGGTGCTCGACCGCGAGCGGCGCGTGCAATTGGCCAACGAAAGCGCCTTGAACCTGCTGGGCATACACGACCTGGTCGGCCAGCGCATCGATGACTATTGCACCGCCTTGGTCGAACGCCTGCAATTGTGGCTGAACAACCCCAGCCTGCGCCCTCCCAGCCTGACCGTGACCGGCACAGGCCTGACCCTGCAACCGAGCTTCATCGCCTTGGGGCATTACGATCAACAGCAGTTGCTGGTATTCCTTGAGGACCTGGCCCAGGTTGCGCAGCAGGCCCAGCAACTGAAACTCGCTTCCCTCGGGCGCCTCACTGCTGGCATCGCCCATGAAATCCGCAACCCCTTGGGCGCCATCAGCCACGCAGCGCAATTACTGCGCGAATCCGAGGAACTGAACAACGCGGATCGGCGTCTGACGCAGATTATTCAAGATCACTCCCAACGAATGAACCGCGTCATTGAAAACGTCCTGCAGCTGTCTCGTCGCCAGCAAACCACCCCCCAACGCCTCGACCTGCGAACCTGGCTCGACCAGTTCGTCCGGCAGGCCCGTGAAAGCATGGCCGAGCACCAGCACTTGCACCTGAGCATCGACCCGGGTGACTACACCACGCTGATGGACCCCGACCAGTTGACCCAGGTACTCGACAACCTGCTGCGCAACGCCTGGCGCCACAGCGCCATGGCCCACGAACAGGCCGAGGCCTGGCTGAAACTGTTCATCGACCCCCACAGCCAGTTATCCACCCTGGACATCATCGACAACGGCCCTGGCGTGACGCCAGAGCAACAGGCACATTTATTCGAACCCTTCTTCACCACCAGCAGCCAGGGCACCGGCCTTGGGCTCTATCTGTCCCGTGAGCTGTGCGAAAGCAACCAGGCCCGCCTAGACTTCAAACCACGCCAAGGCGGCGGTTGCTTTCGCATCACCTTTGCTCACGGACGGAAACAGATTTGAATACACGCTCACGGCAACGAATCCTGATCGTCGATGACGAACCGGACATCCGCGAACTCCTGGACATCACCCTGGGCCGGATGAAACTCGACACCCGCAGCGCCAAGAACCTCGCCGAAGCCCAGAACCTGCTGGCCGGCGAGGCCTTCGACCTGTGCCTGACCGACATGCGCCTGCCCGACGGCACCGGCCTGGAACTGGTGCAACACATCCAGCAGCGTTACCCCCAGCTCCCCGTGGCAATGATCACCGCCTACGGCAGCCTGGAAACCGCCATCGACGCCCTCAAGGCCGGCGCCTTCGACTTCCTGACCAAACCGGTAGACCTGGGTCGGCTGCGGGAACTGGTCACCAGTGCCCTGCGCCTGCCGCCGGTCGCCACGCCTGGCACCACCCTCGAGCGCAGCCTGCTGGGCGACTCGCCCCCCATGCTCAGCGTGCGCAAGCAGATCGAAAAACTCGCCCGCAGCCAGGCACCGGTGTACATCAGCGGGGAATCGGGCTGCGGCAAGGAACTGGTCGCCCGGCTGATCCACGAACAAGGCCCCCGTGCCAACCTGCCCTTTGTACCGGTCAACTGTGGGGCAATTCCCACGGAGCTGATGGAAAGTGAGTTTTTCGGCCATCGAAAAGGCAGCTTCAGCGGCGCCATCGAGGACAAGCCAGGTTTGTTCCAGGCCGCCCATGGCGGGACCTTGTTCCTCGATGAAGTGGCCGACCTGCCCTTGGCGATGCAGGTCAAGCTGTTGCGGGCGATCCAGGAAAAGGCCGTGCGCGCTGTTGGCGGCCAGCAGGAAGAAGTGGTGGACGTGCGCATCCTCTCTGCGACCCACAAGGATCTGGACGGCGAAGTGGCCGCCGGGCGCTTTCGCCAGGATTTGTATTACCGGCTGAACGTCATCGAACTGCGCGTCCCGCCATTGCGTGAACGCCGCGAAGACATCGAGCTGCTGGCCAATCACATGCTTCTGCGCCTGGCAGCCAACACAGGCAGTCCACCGGTCAAGTTGCATCCCCAGGCGTTGGACGCTCTCAAGAGTTACCGTTTCCCGGGCAACGTGCGTGAACTGGAGAACATGCTCGAACGGGCCTACACCCTTTGCGAACAGCAGCAGATCGAAGCGGATGACCTGCGTTTGGCCGAGGGCAATGGCAGCGCAGAGCCGGGCAACCCCGACTTGATGCAGGTCGATAACCTGGAAGACTACCTGGAAGACGTCGAACGCAAGCTGATCCTCCAGGCCCTGGAGGAAACCCGCTGGAACCGCACGGCGGCGGCGCAGCGGTTGAAGTTGTCGTTTCGGTCGATGCGCTATCGGTTGAAGAAACTCGGGCTGGATTGAGCCACGGTTTTCCAGCCCATGCTGCCCCATGTGGCGAGGGAGCTTGCTCCCGCTGGGCTGCGAAGCAGACCCGAACCTTGCACCTCAGTGTGCCAGGTTGATTGAGTCGCTGCTTTTGGGGCTGCTGCGCAGCCCAGCGGGAGCAAGCTCCCTCGCCACAGGTGCTGTGTTCGCCTTGGCCGTTCTTCTAGACCTCCGCCACCGGCACCTGCTCGTCCAGCACACGATTGGCTAGCAACTCACTCAACTCGATCAGCTGTTGCACGCCCAATGCAACATGCCGTCGCGAGCCGTCGAGTTCGAAGGCCAGGTCGCTGATTGTTGCGTTGGCTGAGGCCAGGGTTTCGCTGAGGTTGGCGAGGAGGCACTCGGTGTCAATGCCCTCCACGACGGTGAATAGCTGGTTTGAGGATGGTTTCTTTTTGGCTTCAGGCTTTGGCTTTGGGGCTAGGTAATAGTCGAGAGCGCGCTGGGCGGCTTCGTCGAGTTTTTGAGAATCGAGCCCGTTTTGAGCTGATGTGGAATCGGTTTCGGGAGGATTGGGTGTAACCTTGATCATCGTGCATCTCCAAGTTATTGGAGCTGCCACCGATCGCCGCGACGCGATTGGAGGTGGCAGCTGTACGCAGGTTCGCGGACCGAGAACTTGGATACCCGGCATACCCGAAGGTATCCCACGTACAGCCAGCCATGACAAAACGACAAATGCCGAAGCACCGTCGAGGGCTGGATTATGCACCAAGTTAGCGGGCCGCGACGCCCGGACGCTGAATTGGCAGCGACGGGGAAAGGTTAGCGAGAGCCCTTCCCACTCGGCAACCGCCAGAGATCGTCGGAAAATTCATCTCGATTCAGAATTTTGTCCGACCTTTCTCACAAATCTGGTTTGGCTGTCAGGGCATCGGGAGTGTGTATATCCGTTTCTGCGGTAACGGCCACTTAGGGTTCCGCCCTGACGGCGGGTCACTTTCGAAAAGCGCGAAAGTAACCAAAGCGCTTCTGCCCCACCACTCGGCACCTCGCCTAGGCTCGGTGTGCCCTCACTCCGGCATTGCTCCGT
>NZ_JBAMDJ010000038.1:0-63170 GCF_036961705.1 Pseudomonas sp. 3JA | reverse complement strand
AATGAATCTGACAAACCTCAAGCGAACAACAGCTCAGGAGCCTGCCAGAGCCCGATCACCCCAAAATCGGCTTCGGCGCCGAAGGGTCGGCCTGCTCTTCGGGGATCTTGACGAACACGCTGTACCGCGCACCCTCCATCGCTTCGAAGGCAATGAGTTTTTCGATCAACGGCCCGCTCAGGATTTTGCCGGCGTTGAGCAGCAACATGCCGTTGTCGGCATTGAGGTTGCGCGCCAGGATCGTCCCCGCGGTCAACTCGCGCGTAGTGCAGACTTGTACCGTCGGGTCGGACAGGGTCACGTCCTCCAGGTATTCCCCACAGGCCTTGATGAAATCCTCGACCATGTCCGGGTCGTACAGCTTGCCGGCGTACTTGCGGATGTAGACCAGCGCTTCGTCGCTGTTCATCTGCCGCTCCAGGATCAACCCGCGCTGCAGCTCGATGAAGTCCACCGCCAGTTTCAACAGCCGCGAACCGAACGGAATGGCCTCGCCCCTGAGGTGCTCGGGGAAACCGCTGCCGTCCCAACGCTCTTGGTGATGGCGAATGATCCGCGCCGCATCCTTCATCGGGTCCAGGGTCATCAGCAGCGATTCGCTCTGCTTTGGATAGGCCCGATAGAGCTCAAGTTCGTTGTGGTGCAGCAAGTCGGCGGGCGTGACCATCATGTTGTCGGTCCAGCTCAGCTTGCCGATGTTGTAGAGCGCCGCGGCCATGGTCAGGTCGCGGTCGGTGGACTCATCGAGGAAATGCAGCCGGCTATAGACCCTGATCAACTCGATGATCTGCCGGTTGGTCTGCTTGGCCTTGGGCAGGCGCAGGTTGGCGATCAGCGAAAACACTTCGGTGCTGGTCACATAACTGCGCTTGAGCTCGTCATAGGCCAAATCGAGCATGTCGGCGGTCTGCTGCAGCTCGGAGGTGCGCGACGCCACGCGTTTTTCCAGGGTGGCGTTAAGGGTCTTGAGTTGCTGGTTCTGCTCGCGGTTCAGCGCTTCGAGGCGCTGGCGCTCGCTTTCGGAATGCTGGTGGGACAGGGCCTGGCGCAAGGCCTGCACCAGTTCCTCATCGTTCCAGGGCTTGCTGAGGTAGCGATAGAGTTGCCCCTCGTTGATGGCCTTGGTCATCATGTCCACATCGGCATAACCGGTGAGCAGGATGCGCAAGGTCGATGGGTACAGCTTGCGGATCTCGGCCAGCAGCGTGGCGCCATCCATGTTCGGCATGCGCGCATCGGTCATCACCAGGTCGACCGGCCGCTCCTTGAGAATTTCCAGGGCCTTGGCACCACTGTCGGCCAGCAGGATCTCGTACGGCTGGCTGCGCAATAGCCGACGCAGGCTATTGAGAATCGACTCTTCATCATCGACCAACAGCACCGCTGGCTTCCTTACCGGAACATCCGGCGATTGATCTTCCATTTGAAACCCCCTCCTATTCACGACAACCGTTCTACCTTACCCCCGAAATACAGGCTAGTAGATTGCGAACATTTAGACACATTTGCCATCACTGACCGAGCGTATCCCGATGAGACGACTATGCTGTATCCCATGAAGGGCCATGTACAGGCCGAATACTCATGCCAGCGAAAGGGATATCAGATGTTTCCAGGGTTCTATAGTCAGCATCAAAACGGTGCACGGCCATGAGCCTGCCGTTGGATAAAACTAATCGGCGAATCCTGATCGTCGACGACACGCCGACTATCCATGAGGATTTTCGCAAGATCCTCAGCCCCGAGGCGGACACCCAGGACAGCCTGAGCAGCGCCGAAGAGGCTTTGTTCGGCTCGCCCGTGGCGGTTTCTGGTGCGAGTTTCGTGCTCGATTCGGCATTCCAGGGCATGGAAGCCCTGAACAAGGTCGAAACGGCGCTGGCCCAGGGGCAACCCTTCGCCATGGCGTTCATCGACATGCGCATGCCGCCGGGCTGGGACGGTCTGGAAACCATCGAGCGGCTGTGGCGCGCCGACCCCAAGCTGCAAGTGGCCCTGTGCACCGCTTACTCGGACTATTCCTGGGAAGACATTGCCGATCGCCTTGAACTGGGCGACCGCCTGCTCATCCTGAAAAAACCCTTCGACGCCATCGAGATCCGCCAGATGGCCAGTACCTTGACCGTCAAATGGCAAATGACCGAAGACGCGGCGCTGAAAATGGACATGCTCGAGCGCGCAGTCGAGGAACGCACCCGCGAACTGGCCGACGCCAACATCATCGTGCAGAACAGCCCGACCATTCTCTATCGCCTGCGGGGCGAGCCGCCGTTCGCATTGATGTACATCTCCCACAACATCACCAAGTTCGGCCATTCCGCAGCGCAACTGACCAACTCGCCGGACTGGGCGCAAACCCTGATCCACCCCGATGACCAGGAGAAGGTCCATGAGGCCATGGTTCGCGTTCTGGACCGCGACACCGCAGGGGCGTCCATCGAGTTCCGCATGCACACCGGCGACGACACGTACCGCTGGGTAGAGAACCGCTACATCCCGGTGCGCAACGAGCAAGGCCTGTTGCTGGAAATAGAAGGCATCATCCTCGACATTACCGAGCGCAAGCTGGCCGAAGAGAAAATCGCCCTGCTGGCCCGCACCGACGGCCTGACCGGGCTGGCCAACCGCGCCACCATGATCGAGCGCCTGCACCAGGCCTTCGCCGCCGCTCGTCGGGGTGCGGCGCCGTTTGCGATGTTCTACCTCGACCTGGACCACTTCAAACGGATCAACGACACCCTGGGTCACCCCATCGGCGACCTGCTATTGCAGGAAGTCGCCACACGGATCAAGGCCTGCACCCGGGAAAACGACGTGGTGGCGCGCCTGGGCGGCGACGAGTTCGCCCTCCTGCAACTGGACGTCCATGAAGCGACCCATTGCGCCGCGCTGGCGGGCAAGATCCGCGATGCGCTGGTGGCACCGTACTCCCTGGACGGCAACGACGTGCGGATATCGGTGAGCATCGGCATCGCCCTGTACACCCCGCAGAGCCTGAGTGCCGACAGCCTGATGGCGCAGTCCGACATGGCCCTGTACCGCTCCAAGGAAAAGGGCCGCAACCAGTACCATTTCCATAACGAGGAAATTAACCAGGAAGTCACCGATCGGGTCGCCCTGGCCAACGATCTGCGCCAAGCCATCGAAAACCAGGAACTGCACCTGCACTACCTGCCGGAAGTCGACCTCGGCTCCGGCAAGATCCTCGGCATGGGCGTGCAAGTGCGCTGGAACCACCCCCAACGTGGCTGGCTGGAGCCGGCGGTCTTCATGCCCGCCGCCGAGAAAACCGGAATCATCATTGGCCTCGGGCATTGGGTGCTGGACCAGGCTTGCCAACAAATGCGCCAGTGGCGCGACCAGGGCATGGCGCCCCCGGTAATCGCCATCGACCTGTCCCTGACCCAGCTCAAGACCGGCCCGGAACTGATCTACGACGTGCTGCGCACCACCGCGCGCTGGGAACTGGCGCCCTGGGACCTGCGCTTCGACGTCACCGAAGCCACCCTGGCCCAGACCAAGTGGACCCACAACGACGTGCTGCCACGCCTCTGCGAGTTGGGCGTGCAGATCGCCATCGATGACTTCGGCACCGAGTACTCTTCGTTCGATTACCTCAAGACCTACCGGGTCAATCACCTCAAGCTCGCCCAGCGTTTCCTCGACAGCGCCAACGCCGATCCCGAGAATGCCACGACGTTGCGGGCGATCATCAACTTCGCCCGGGACGTGGGCATCGGGATCATTGCCGAGGGCGTGGAAACCCAGGAGCAACGCACCACGCTGATGTCCAGCGGCGGCGCGATGCAGGCCCAGGGGCATTACTTCAGCACCGTGGTCGACAGCGGCCAGGCCGCCGAACTGCTCAAGGCCGGCACCATCGTTCCGGCGACAGACCACTGGACCCGACCAGCGAGCGAGCTATCGGAGAGCAATCCATGAACCCGATGTCGGTACCTGCCAACCGGCGAATCCTGGTGGTGGACGACACACCGGCGATCCACCAGGACTTTCGCAAGATCCTCAGCCCCAGCGCCGGCAGCGATGACTCACTGGACGACACCGAGAGCCTGCTGTTCGGCACCCCACAGGTCAGCCGGCTGCAATTTCAGATCGACTCGGCCTACCAGGGCGAAGAGGCGCTGGAACTGGTCAAGCGCGCCCAGGCCGAAGGCCAGCCCTATGCGATGGTGTTCGCTGACATGCGCATGCCACCGGGCTGGGACGGCCTGCAAACCATCGAGCGGCTGTGGGAAGCCGACCCGCGCCTGCAAATCGCCCTGTGCACGGCGTTCTCGGATTACTCCTGGGAAACCATGTCCGAACGGATCGAGTTCGACGATCAGTTGCTGATCCTCAAGAAACCCTTCGACACCCTGGAAATCCGCCAGATGGCCAGCGCCATGACTTGGAAGTGGCAGCTGGCCCAGGATGCGGCGAGGAAAATGCGCAGCCTGGAGCGCACGATCGAAGAACGCGTCCAGGAATTGCTCAAGGTATCCCACCTGCTGCAATACGACGTGCTCACCGAGTTGCCCAACAGCATGTTGCTCGGCGATCGCCTGACCCAGGCCATGGCCCAGTGCCGCCGGCACGACCGGCAACTGGCGGTGATGTTCATTGGCCTGGACCGCTTCAAGCGCATCAATAACGCGCTGGGCCATCCCGTGGGCGATGAAATGCTCAAGCGAGTGGCCCGGGCACTGGCGACCGTGGTGCGTGAATCCGATTCGGTGTTTCGCTACGGTTCCGATGAATTCGTGGTGGTGCTGGGAGACATCGTCGACCCGCAGCAGACCAAAGGCGTGGCCGACAAACTACTGGCGGCCATCAGTTCCCCGCAACCCATCGACGGCCATGACCTGACCGTCACCGCGAGCCTGGGCATCAGCGTGTACCCCTCCGACGGTTTCGACGCCGTGGCGCTGATCAAGAAAGCCGAGACAGCGATGCGCAACGTCAAGGAAACCGGCCCCAACGACTACCGGTTTTTCACCGAAGACATGAACCGCCGGGCACGGCAGCAACAGACCATCGAATCGGGCCTGCGCCTGGGCCTGCAACGCAAGGAGTTCGTGCTGCATTACCAACCCAAGCTCGACCTCAAGAGCGGCAAGGTGGTCGGTGTCGAGGCGCTGGTGCGCTGGAACAGGCCGGATCATGGCCTGGTCTATCCGTCGGATTTCATTCCGGTGGCCGAGGACAGCGGCCTGATCGTTCCGCTGAGCCAATGGGTGCTTCAGGAAGCCTGCCAGCAGGCGTGTCGCTGGCAAGCCCAGGGCATGCGCCCGCTGTACCTGTCGGTGAACGTCTCGGCCATCGATTTTCGCCAGCGCAGCTTCGTCGAAGGTATCGCCCGCACCCTCAAGGAAACCGGCCTGGCTCCGACACAGTTGGAACTGGAGATCACCGAAAGTGTACTGATGCAGAACGTCGATACCACGGTCGCCATCCTCAAGGCCATCAAGCAGCTAGGCATTCGCCTGGCCATCGACGACTTTGGCACCGGCTATTCGAGCCTGAGCTACCTGCAGAAATTTCCGGTGGATGTGTTGAAGATCGACCAGTCGTTCGTCGGTGACCTGAGCATCGACAGCAACGACGCCAAGCTGGTGAGCACCATCATCAGCCTGGGCAAGAGCCTGAACCTGCACATCATTGCCGAAGGTGTGGAAACCCTCGAACAGTTGGAATTTCTCAAGAAGCACCATTGCGAGGAGGTCCAGGGTTATTACTTCAGCAAGGCCGTCGAACCGCAGGCCTTCGCCGACTGGATGACCGAGTGGGAAAAACGCCAGAACCCGTTTTCGTGAACACCTGAGTGTTATCAACCAAAGTTTCAAGGAAAGCATCCCATGGCGTTACATGGACTGATTCTGGCTCTCGGCCTGCTCGTGGGATCAAGCGTGACCGCTCACGCCGAGCCACTGGACGAACCCCTCAAACCCCTGCCAGCGGCTCCGGCCCTGGACCCCAAGCGCGTCCAACTGGGGCTGCGGCTGTTCAATGACCCGCGGCTGTCGGTCAACAACACCCTGTCCTGTGCCAGTTGCCATCGCCTGGACAAGGGCGGTGCCGACGACAAGCCGTTCTCCCTGGGCTTCGACGGCAAGCCGGTGGAGGTCAATACGCCGACCGTGTTCAATGCCGGCCTGAACTTCCACCAGTTCTGGGATGGTCGTGTCGACACGTTGGAAGAACAGGTCCACGCAGTCGTGACCAGCCCGGCGGAAATGGGCAGCACCTGGGAATCGGTCGTCAAGCGCATCGCCGATGACCCCGGCTATGCCAAGGACTTCAAGGACGCGTATCCCGACGGCGTGACCAAGCCCAATATCCAGGGCGCACTGGCGGATTACGAGCGCACCTTGCAGACACCCAATTCGCGCTTCGACCAATACCTGCTGGGCAATACCGACATCCTCACGCCCCGGGAAAAGTTCGGTTACCAGCGCTTCAAGGAGTACGGCTGCATCGCCTGCCACCAAGGCGTGAACATCGGCGGCAACATGTTCCAGAAGTTCGGGGTGATGGGCGACTACATCAAGGATCGGGGCAACCCTACCCGAGCCGACGAAGGACGCTTCAACATCACCGGCGATGAAGCCGACCGCCAGGTCTTCAAGGTACCCAGCCTGCGCAATGTGGCCGTCACCGCCCCGTATTTCCATGACGCGTCGGCACCGACCCTGGAACGCGCGGTGGAGGTCATGTTCAAGTACCAACTGGGGCGTGAGCCCCTCAAGAACGATACGACCCTGATCGTCGAGTTCCTCAAGACGCTGACCGGTGAATCGGAGGGCAAGCCCCTATGACCACTCTCCGTCGCCTCGGCCTTGCGTTCATCGGCCTGTTGCTGGCATCGGTCCTGCTGTTCATGTACATCAATTCAGGGGCCCAGCAGGCCGCCTCGTACATTGAGTCCCGGGACCTGATTCGCCTGCTCAAGCAGCAAGACGCCATCTGGGACAACGAGGTGCTCAAGTCGCGGATCGCCCTGACCCACGACTACGATCCCCTGGTCACGCCCCTGCATGAAATGGCGCGCCTGTGGCAGCGTCTCGACGCCATCGAATCGGAGCCCGGACGCCACAAGCCGTCACTCTGGGAAGCCCAGCGCGACGAGTACCTCAAGGCGGTCAAGGAAAAGACCCGGTTGGTGGAACAGTTCAAATCCCACAACGCGGTGCTGCGCAACTCCATGGCCTTCCTGCCCTCCGCCGAGGACGACATCCAGGCCCAATTCGCCCGGCTGCCCGACACGGAGCGCCTGCAACTGCAAAACGTCGCCATCGACACCTACGACCTGTTGCTCAGCAGCATGGAGTTCGCCCAGTTGAGCACCAGCGAGGTAGCCGCCGAGGTGCTGCTGGGCCTGAACCGGCTGGACATCAACAAGGAGCGCATGCCCCAGGGGCTTCAAGGCCCCGTTGACATCCTGAGCAGGCACATCGCGCTGATCCTGCGCGAACAACCGCGGGTCAATGAGCTGTTAGCGGCCATCGAAGCGATCCCCGTGTCCGGACACCTGGACACCATTACTGACCTGTTGGAGAAAGACCAGAGCAAAGCCGCGGCCAAGTACGAACGTAACCACGTCTACCTGCTGGTGTTCGCCACGCTCCTGGTCTTGATACTGATCTGGCTGGCGATCCGGCTGGTACGCAGCTTCGCCGAGATCAAAAGGGTCAACAACGCGCTGCAAAGCGCCAACGATGAACTGGAGCAGCGGGTTGAAGAACGGACCCGCCAGCTCAAGGACACCCAGAGCGAATTGATGGACACCGCCCGCCAGGCCGGCATGGCGGAAATCGCCACCAACGTGTTGCACAACGTCGGCAACGTCCTCAACAGCGTGAACATCTCCGCCGACCTGGTCAGCCGCAAACTGCGCAGTAGCAAGGCCCAGGGGCTGGGCAAGGCGATGCAACTGATCAACGAACACGCCGATGACCTCGGCCACTTTCTCACCGAAGACGCCAAAGGCAAGCTGCTGCCCGGTTACCTCAACCAACTGGTCGAGGCCATCGCGCTCGAGCAACAGGGCCTTACCGACGAACTGGCCCAGTTGAGCAAGAGCGTGGACCACATCAAGGACATCGTTTCCACCCAGCAATCCTATGCCGGGGCCAACAGCCTGCTGGAACCCTTGGTGGTCAGCGAACTGCTCGAAGATGCCTTGCGCATGAATTCGGGCGCCCTGACCCGTCACCATGTTACGGTGATCAAGGAATACGGCGATGTGCCGCGGATCATGGGTGACAAACACCGCTTGCTGTTGATCCTGATCAACCTGATCAGCAACGCCAAATACGCCATGGCGGGGGTTTCCAATCATGCGCGAAACATGACCCTGAAGGCTGCCGTCGTCGATGGCCAGACCCTGCAAATCAGCGTCAAGGACGAAGGCGAAGGTATCCCGGAGGAAAACATGACGCGCATCTTCGCCCACGGTTTTACCACGCGTAAGGAAGGCCACGGCTTTGGCCTGCACAGTTGCGCATTGGCGGCCATTGAAATGGAAGGCCGCCTCACCGCCCACAGTGAGGGGCCAGGCAGGGGGGCGACGTTCCAACTGCAACTGCCCCTGAAACTTGCAGAAGGTGAGCCATGAATAGCATGAGTAACCGCCGCATCCTGTTGATCGACGATACACCCGCCATTCATGAAGATTTCCGCAAGATCCTCACCCCGGAGGATGACAGCAACGCTGACTTGCTGGACATGGAAAGCGCGCTGTTCGGCGAAGCACCAAAACCTGCTGCCACCGTGTTCGAACTCGACTCGGCCTATGGCGGGATGGAAGGCCTGAACAAGTTGCTGGAGGCATCGGCAAAAGGGCGTCCTTATGCCCTGGCCTTTGTCGACATGCGCATGCCCGAAGGCTGGGATGGCGCCAAGACCATCGAAGAACTCTGGAAGCGCGACCCGCAGTTGCAAGTGGTGGTCTGCACCGCCTATTCGGATTATTCCTGGGATGAACTGCTCGACCGTCTGAACGGCCACGACCGTTTGCTGATCCTGAAAAAGCCGTTCGACAACATCGAAGTCCAGCAGATGGCCAACACCCTGACCACCAAATGGGAAATGACCTCCCGCGCGCAACTGAAAATGAACAAGCTCGAAGACCTGGTGGAACAACGCACCCAGGCGTTCAAACAGGCCAGCGAGCTGCTGCAAATGGAAATCGACGAACGCAAGATGCTGGAAACCCAACTGGTGCAATCGGAAAAGCTCGCCTCGCTGGGACAGTTGGCGGCTGGGGTGGCCCATGAAATCAACAACCCGATCGGTTTCATTTCTTCCAACCTGGGTGCATTGGACGGCTACTTCGGCAAACTCCAGGAAATGCTCAGCGCCTACGGCAGCGCCGAGGGGGCCATCGCCTCGCCGGAGCTGGTGGTGCAATTGCGCAAGCTGCGCGAACAGGTGGAGCTGGACTTTCTCGTCGAGGACATTCCCCTGCTGATCAAGGAATCCAAGGACGGCATTGGCCGAGTCGGACAGATCGTCAAGGACCTGAAGGATTTCTCTCGCGTCGATTCCAGCCAGGAATGGCAGATGGCCAATTTGCAGCACGGCATGGATTCGACGTTGAACATCGTCGCCAATGAAATCAAATACAAGGCCGACGTGGTCAAGGAGTACACGCCGTTGCCGGAAGTGGAATGCCTGCCGTCGCAGATCAACCAGGTGATCATGAACCTGATCGTCAACGCCGCCCAGGCCATCGGCCCCGAGCGTGGCACCATCACCCTGCGCAACGGCGTTGGTGATGAAACCGTATGGATCGAAGTCGCCGACAACGGCTCGGGCATCCCCCCCGATACCCTGCAGAAAATCTTCGACCCGTTCTTCACCACCAAACCCATCGGCCAGGGCACAGGGCTCGGGCTGT
Organism: Pseudomonas sp. 3JA; assembly: GCF_036961705.1. Taxonomy (NCBI): domain Bacteria; kingdom Pseudomonadati; phylum Pseudomonadota; class Gammaproteobacteria; order Pseudomonadales; family Pseudomonadaceae; genus Pseudomonas; species Pseudomonas sp. 3JA. Next base: position 53,272 of record NZ_JBAMDJ010000038.1, on the reverse strand, counting down.
CGTTGTCCTACGGCATTGTGAAAAAACACAACGGCGAAATCACGGTACGCAGCGAAGTCGGCGTCGGCACCACCTTCCGCGTGGAATTACCGTTGCGGCAGATGAAGCAGGCGGGCTGAGCAACTGTATCGCCTAACAGCAGCGAGCAGGCTCTTGTGGCGAGGGAGCTTGCTCCCGCTCGGCGGCGCAGCCGTCGCAAAACGCCTGACGCGGTCTACCTGAATGATCGCAGTGATCCAATTGGGGCCGCTTCGCAGCCCAGCGGGAGCAAGCTCCCTCGCCACAGCCTGCATTCCAAGCTAATGTCTCGCCAAATCGCCCCCCCAAGGAAACCGTATGAGCCTGTCGCTGCTGAGCCGTTACGCCTTCTTCGCCGGCTGTGTCATCTTCACCCTCGCCAGCCTGCCGTTCCTGCAACACGACTGGCTCTGGCCGATGGCATTGGTGACGGGGCTGTTAAGCCTGCTGGGGCTGTTCGACCTGCTGCAAAGCCGCCATGCGGTGCGGCGCAACTATCCGATCCTGGGCAACATCCGCTACCTGGTAGAAGGCATCCGCCCGGAGATCCGCCAGTACCTGCTCGAATCCGACAGCGAGGCCCTGCCCTTCTCCCGGGCCCAACGTTCGCTGGTGTACTCCCGGGCCAAGAACGAAAGCGCCGACAAACCCTTCGGCACCCTGATCGACGTCTACCAGACCGGCTTCGAATTCATCGGCCATTCCATGCGCCCGGCACCGTTGAGCGATCCCAGCGGTTTTCGCGTGACGGTCGGTGGCCCGCAGTGCACCCAGCCGTACTCAGCGTCAGTGTTCAACATCTCGGCGATGAGTTTCGGCTCCCTGAGCGCCAATGCGATCCGGGCGTTGAACCAAGGCGCCAAGTTGGGCAACTTCGCCCACGACACCGGTGAAGGCAGCATCAGCCCCTACCACCGCGAACACGGCGGCGACCTGACCTGGGAACTGGGCAGCGGCTACTTCGGCTGTCGCACCAGCGACGGGCGCTTCGACCCGGAGCGCTTCGCCGTCCAGGCGCAGAACCCGCAGGTGCGGATGATTGAAATCAAGATGAGCCAGGGCGCCAAACCCGGCCATGGCGGGATCCTGCCCAAGCACAAGGTCACCCGGGAAATCGCCGAGACCCGGGGCATCCTCATGGGCGAGGATTGTGTTTCGCCGTCACGCCACAGCGCGTTTTCCACGCCGATCGAACTGATGCAGTTCGTCCAGCAACTGCGCGAACTGTCCGGCGGCAAACCGGTGGGCTTCAAATTCTGCCTGGGCCACCCCTGGGAATTCATGGGCATCGCCAAAGCCATGCTGGAAAGCGGAATCCTTCCCGACTTCATCGTGGTGGACGGCAAGGAAGGCGGTACGGGCGCGGCGCCAGTGGAATTCACCGACCACATCGGCGTGCCGCTGCGTGAGGGCCTGCTGTTCGTGCACAACACCCTGGTGGGCCTGAACCTGCGGGACAAGATCAAGCTCGGCGCCAGCGGCAAGATCGTCAGCGCCTTCGACATCGCCAGCGTCCTGGCCATCGGCGCCGACTGGGCCAACGCCGCGCGCGGCTTCATGTTCGCCATCGGCTGCATCCAGTCCCAAAGCTGCCACACCAACAAATGCCCCACCGGCGTCGCCACCCAGGACACCCTGCGCCAGCGCGCCCTGGTCGTCCCGGATAAAGCCCAACGGGTCTACAACTTCCACCGCAACACCCTCAAGGCCCTGGCCGAAATGCTCGCCGCCGCCGGGCTTGAGCATCCCTCGCAACTGCAACCCAAGCATCTGGTGCGGCGCATGTCGGCCACTGAAATCAAGTTGTTTTCCCAGCTGCATGTGTTTTTGAAGCCGGGGGAATTGCTGACGGGTGAGGTCGATGGGGCGTTTTATTCGCGGATGTGGCAGATGGCGCGGGCGGATAGTTTTGAGGCGCGGGAGGTGGTGACAGCATGTAAATCGAATCTTGCTAACGCTTAGGCTTTCGTGGGGAGACAATAGGGTCCCACCCTACACAACGCACACGCCTGTGAACTCGGATGTAGCGGTGGGCAACGGCCAAAGAGAATGTGGCCTGAAGGTGAGAGATGAATCAGCTATTTTTACGGCAGAAACCCGACAAGCATTGGAGATGCATATCCCGCTATCACCAGGGGTCATCCATATACTTTTCCGAGTCGACTATTTCTTTCATGACAATGAAATCACCAGATTCAGTGATGTAAATGGAATAGAATTTTCTATCCACGACAAGCTTCGACATTTTGCTGGAGGACATCGCCGCCTCGAATACTTCCCTTGTGCGACCATCAACATTATTAATACCTAGCCTTGGAAAAAACTGCGGATGCAACAGCTCACTTGCATTACTCAAAATATACCTCAATACCGGCATATAGCTCATTGCTGGGTGCCCCATAGGCAACCAGTTCCCATTCGCTCGGGGTCCAATGAAGAAAATTACTTTGCTAGGCTTCAGTTCATCAGTTGCGATAATGTCATAGGCGATAAATGTAGCCAGAGCTGTTTCAAGCTCTTTCTTTGCAACAATGACCTGCCCATAAGCAAAACAAAGTGAATACATACACAAGACCGGAATAATTAAAAGCAACCGTAGCCCGCTCCAAACACGCCCCAAGCACTCATAATTAAGCAGAAACAAAAAAAACAACACACCAGAGAATCCCAAGAAATTTCTGGCAAAAATGTTTTTTTCATCCAACAACAACATAGCGCCAGGAACACCTACTATCAGTACTGGTATCACAAGCAGATAGACGGCCAAAACCAGAAGCCTATCCCCTCGACCACCCTCTAATATAAAAATATTTTTACCCAACCTTATAAACTCTATGCCAGCCACAAGCAGAATCAAGATAGAAAAATAAAAATTACCTGAATTAACAAGTTCCAAAACCCTCTCCATCGAGAACAAAAGCTTCCCACTCACTACTTCAAACCAATGCTGATCAAGAGGTATAAAGCTCCCTCGCGAACTAACAACCATCTGAAAGGCTGTAAGGTAATATACAAATCCTCCTAAGGCTAGATGCAACGCACGCTGCCCCAAGCCGAGCAGCACCACTCGCGCAGGTATTTTATTTCGCACATTCCACATACACTCCACAAAACACAAACTTATAAAAACAGTTACCGTCAGTTGGTAAAGGCTCAGCATAACGGCCAGTAGCAGGGCCGACAACGCCCCGCGCAAATACACACTCCCGCGGTTACAGGTCAACGCATAAATAGCGGCCGCCACCGCAAGCATCATTCCAGGCCCATCATACTGATAACTAATATTTCCTAAAAAAAATGGATTACATAAGATAGGAAGTACGACTAAACATGCGCTCCACCTCGGCCGAGAGAAGAACCAGAACGTCAACAAACTCATCGCATGGGCCAGTACAAAGGTAGCAATCAACAAGGGAAGTGGGAATATATTGATGGAGGCGTTATTAAAGGCCAGAAATTTTGTTACCCCCTCAGCCAACACTCTGCCTTGGTTCCTCCAAGCTTCGTCCGCCCACAAAAGCGCTCTCCAGTTGTCATCTATATAGGCGTAATCGGCATGAATAATAGGAAACACATATAATAAAGAAGCAAGGATAAAAAAACCAAATACCTCACCTCTACTGAACGCTCTCTCTCCCCCCATAGCCTCCACCCCCATGAATCAGAACGTGCTTAACCAACTTATCTAGTCTCGCCAACCACGTCCTTAATTACATATCTTGGACGATGCTTAGTTTCCAGATAAATTCGTCCAACATACTCACCCAGCACCCCAATCCCAATAAGTTGCACACCGCCCAAAAATAAAATCGCAGTCATCAATGACGGGTAACCTGGCAAATCGTTTCCGAAAAACAACTTACCTAAAACCATGTACACTGCATACAACATCGAAACCATAGAAATACAACCGCCTACATAAGTCCACAGCCGCAACGGCACCGTACTGAACGAAGTTATGCCTTCCAGCGCCAAATTCCACAACTTCCAACCGTTGAATTTGCTATTGCCGGCTGCGCGAACAGCGCGGTCGTATTCGATGATGGCGGTGTTGAAACCGGCCCATGACAATACGCCTTTCATGAATAGCTGATATTCGGGCAATGTCTTGATCACCTCCACCACTTTGCGATCAAGCAACCTAAAGTCCCCAACGTTCCGTTCAATATGAGGGTAGGCAATCCGATCCAGCAGCCGATAGAACAGCGCAGCGCATCCACGCTTAAGATAGCTGTCGGAGGTACGATCACGCCGTTTGGCCAGCACCACTTCGGCGCCCTTCTCCCATTCGGCGATCAGCCGTGGAATGACGTCGATGGGATCTTGCAGGTCTACGTCCATGGGGATCACCACCTCGCCGCTGGCGTGCTCAAGGCCGGCAAACAGGGCCGGTTCCTTGCCAAAGTTACGGGAGAAGTTGATCAACAGGACCCGGCTGTCCATCAGGGCGATATCGCGGGCGATGGCGGCGGTCCGGTCGGCGCTGCCATCGTTGATGAATACAATCTCGACGGCGTGGTCTTTCAACGCCGGATGCTGACGGACACTTTCATAAAACAGATTGATGGCCTGTTCTTCATTGAATACCGGAACGATCAACGAAACGTTCATTGGCGATGTCCACGAAACACCACAAACCGGGACAACAGGAAACCGATCACCAGGCTCAACAGCGAAAACACCGCCACCGTCAGCAGGCCGTGGACATACCAGCGATCGCCCAGGTAACCCACGATGAAACTGAGGGCCCCCATGACGCCGAAGAAAAAAACATAGCCCAACGCTGAGGTCTTGGCTTCGAAGGTGTAGAGCGCATTCACATAAAAAGCGAATGAGGCCGCCACGCAAAAGGCCGTGAAATTACTCATCGCTTGATTGAGACCGAACGCCACCCGCAGCACGAAAAATATCTGCCAATGGATCAGCATATTAGCCAGCCCCACCAGGGAGTAGCTGAAAAACCCTTTCCATAACGTTTTCATGGATGCCCCCGACCGGGACGGTGGTTCAGGCGACTTAATCTAGGGTTCTGTCGGTGTGCGGTCTACTGTAAGAACTAACAGGTGTCCTGTCGTTCAGTTGGCTGTGGCGCAGAAAAAAGCCCCGATCATCTGACCGAGGCTCTCTTTACATCACCCTCAACTTACGAAGCTGAGCGCACCGCCCCCTGCACATCACCGGTCGGTTGCAACTTGAAGGTGTAAAACAACACCGTCAGCAGCACCAGGAACGCCGGGCCGACATAAAGCGCCACGCGAGTGTCCGGGAAGTACGCCATCAGGCCCACCACCAGCACCAGGAACGCCAGCGCCAGGTAGGAACTGACCGGGTACAGCCACATGCGATACTTCAGCGCCGCACGTTCCGAAGCGCTCAGGCTTTTACGGAATTTGAGCTGGGCCAGCAGGATCATCACCCAGGTCCAGATCGCGCCGAATGTGGCGATGGAGGTCACCCAGACGAAGACTTTCTCTGGCACCAGGTAATTGAGCAGCACGCCCAGCAACAGCGCGGCAATGGACAACAGCAAGGCGCGGCGCGGCACGCCGTTGGCCGAAGTGGTGGCAAAACCGGCCGGGGCCTGGCCATTCTGCGCCAGGCTGTAGAGCATCCGCCCGGTGCTGAAGATGCCGCCGTTACAGGACGACAGCGCGGCGGTGATCACCACGAAGTTGATGATGCCGGCGGCGGTCTTGATGCCCAGGCGCTCGAAGGTCATCACGAACGGACTGCCCTGGGTGCCGATCTCGTTCCACGGGTAGATCGACAGGATCACGAACAGCGCGCCGACGTAGAACAGCAGGATCCGCCAGAACACCGAGCCGATGGCGTTGGGGATGGTTTTCTGTGGGTTCTTCGCTTCGCCGGCTGTCAGGCCGATCATTTCCACGCCCAGGTAGGCGAACATCACCATTTGCAGGGACATCAGCACGCCCTGCACGCCGTTGGGCATGAAACCGCCGTGGGTCCAGAGGTTGGAAATGCCCAAGGCCACGCCATCGTTGCCGAACCCGAAGGCGATGATGCCGACGCCGCCGATGACCATGGCGATGATGGTGACGATCTTGATCAGGGCGAACCAGAATTCGAACTCACCGAAGGCCTTGACCGCGATCAGGTTGATCGAGCCCATGCTGACCAAGGCGGCCAGGGCCCAGATCCAGCGGGGCACATCGGGGAACCAGATGCCCATGTACACCGCCACCGCGGTGATCTCCGCCACGCAGGTCACCAGCCACAGGAACCAGTAGTTCCAACCGGTCAAGAAACCGGCCAGCGGGCCGAGGTAGTCCTGGGCATAACGGCTGAACGAGCCCGCCACCGGGTTGTGCACGGCCATCTCGCCGAGGGCGCGCATGATCACCAGGATCGCCAGGCCGCCAATGATGTAGGACAGCATGATCGCCGGGCCGGCCATTTCAATGGCCTTGGCCGAGCCGAGGAACAGCCCGACACCGATGCAGGCGCCAAGCGCCATCAGGCGGATGTGCCGCTCACCGAGCTCACGTTTGAGCGGACCACCCTGAGCGGTCTCGCCATGGGGCAGATGATTGCCGACAGCCATAGGGATACAACCTCGTCTTGTTATTGGATTGACCACCGAGTCTCCAAAGCCGCAGGTCGATGAACCTGCCACTTTGCCGAAACCGGTCTGTTTCGTGGACAGACCGTCCTGTGAACAGCGCCCTCAGGATCAGCGGGCCGTGCAGTATAAAAAGCCAGGGATAGAGAGATTCACTGTAAAACCGGGGAAATTCAGGGAGAAACCTCAGTAGAAACCGTGTTTCCGGAGATGCATTATCTGGACGACAGACCTTTCCGAAAGCGCCGCCGAGTATTGCACAGGGAGGGTGCAGCGTCATGCCTGGGCATGGGTGGATGGCTCTAGCACAGGCCTTACAGACACCACCGCCCCACCGTGGCGAGGGAGCTTGCTCCCGCTGGGTGGCGCAGCCGCCCCGCTTTTTCCCTCCCCAAGCAGACGCCTCAACCGTGCCACCGTTGCGTCTGCTGCGCAGCCGAGCGGGAGCAAGCTCCCTCGCCACGGGTACTACAGCGTTTTCGGAAAAGTCGCTCAGCCATCAGCGCGTCGGATTATCGTGGGCGAAACTACGATAAATGGACACCCCAATCATAGGAAGCCAAGGAATGCGTCCTCAACGTCCAAACTCTCATCGCCTGCGTCATGGACGCTTTTCGGAACGTGGACGAGGTTATCTCGTCACTGCGGTCGTTCATCAACGCATGCCTATCTTCAAGGACTTGCGACTGGGTCGTCTATTGATTGCTGAAATGCGCCTGGTCCATGAGCAAGGCCTGGTCAATTCGCTTGCCTGGGTTGTAATGCCCGACCATCTGCATTGGCTGGTGCAATTGGAACGAGCCCAACTCTCTCAGGTCATGCAGACGATCAAATCCCGCAGCACCCTTACAATCAACCGGGCCATGAACAGAACCGGCGCCTTTTGGCAAAGCGGCTTCCACGACTGCGCGATCCGCGACAACCAATCCCTTCGCCCCGCTGCCGACTACATCACCGCCAATCCTATTCGCGCGGGGCTGGTGGAGCATATTGGCGACTACCCGCATTGGGATACTGCATGGATCTAATCGTTTGTTGAGCCAAGGCTGACGCCCCCACTCTTGAAACCACCGAGCACCTGTGGCGAGGGAGCTTGCTCCCGCTGGGTGGCGCAGCCGCCCCCGCTTTTTCATCTCAAAGCAGACGCCTCAGCCGTGCCACCGTTGCGTCTGCTGCGCAGCCGAGCGGGAGCAAGCTCCCTCGCCACAAGAGCCGTCAGCCAGTTGATCAGTCAGTCAGCTCGGCAATGACGTCAGCCCACAATTTCCCCTCCCCCCACGCCAACCACCGTCTAAGCTTCAAGCAAGTCCGATCAATCTGCGTGAATGGATCAGTCGACTATGGGCGCTTTGTGGCAAACCGATTCGAATGAACCTGTGGTCCCGACTGAACGTATGGAAGAAGCGCCTTTACCTCAAAAAAAACGCCGCGCCCGGCATGGCTGGCGGGCGTTCTGGTTGTTGTTGCTGATTATCGTCGTGGTGGTCGGCCTGGCGGTGGCCAAGGAAATGCGCACCTCGCGCTTCCAGGCCCAGGAAATCAGCAAGTACGCCGCGTCGCTGAACTATTCGGTGCAACCAGGGCCCAGCGATGCCATCATCTACCCGGGTGCAGGCCCGTTCGACCGGCGGTTGGGCTATAGCTCGCTGGGGGAGTTTCTGCCGCGGTTGCTCAAGCGCGACTACGTTATCCAGGCCCAGGCCCGTTTCTCACCGGCCTTGATGAATTACGTCGAAAAAGGCCTGTTCGTGCCCTACGCCGAAAAGATCCAGGCCGGGCTGACCATCACTGACTGCCGCGCCGCGCCGGTGTATCAGTTCAAGTATCCGCAGCAGTTGTACGCCAATTTCGATGCGATCCCACCGGTAGTGGTGCAAAGCCTGTTGTTCATCGAGAACCGTTTCCTGCTCGACCCCAAGCAGCCCTTGGCCAACCCAGCGGTAGACTGGCCGCGTTTCGCCATGGCGGCCTGGTCGCAAATGGCCAAGCTGTTGAGCTTGCCGGGACAATCCGCCGGCGGCAGCACGTTGGCGACGCAGTTGGAAAAATACCGTCACTCCCCCGAGGGCCTAACCGTGTCGGGCGGGGAGAAAATCCGCCAGATGATTTCCGCCAGCGTGCGGGCCTATCAGGCCGGCCCGCAAACCCTTGAGGCGCGGCAGCGGATCATCCGCGACTACCTCAACAGCGTACCGCTCTCCGCCGTGCCCGGGCATGGTGAGGTGCATGGCATGGCTGAAGGCTTGCGGGTTTGGTACGGCGCCGATTTCAAGCGGGCCAATGAACGCCTGTCCAGTGCCGCCAACGACCCCAAGAGTCTGGCGGAAAAAGGCCTGGCCCTGCGGGAAATGCTGTCGTTGATGATCGCCCAGCGCCGCCCGTCCCATTACCTGTCCAAGGGGCACGAAGAGCTGGCGCGCCTGACCGACAGCCATATCCGGCTGTTGGCGCAGAACGGCGTGATCGATGCGGCACTGTCGGAGGCGGCCCTGGCGAGCCAGGTCAGCTATCGCGACTGGGTCCAGGACCCGACCGTGCAACCCAACGAAACCAACAAAGGCATCAGCGCCGCCCGCAGTCGCCTTGCCACGCTGCTCAATCGCCCGCTATACGACCTCGATCGCCTGGACCTCTCCGCCACCAGCACCTTGCAAAGCGACTTGCAGGCCCAGGCCACCGAGTACCTCAAGCGCTTGGCCGACCCGGCGTTCGCTGCCGAGATCGGCCTGATGGGCGAACGCTTGCTAACCCCCACCAGCACCACCCAGGTGCGCTACAGCTTCACCCTGCTGGAACTGACCCCCGACGGCTCGCGGGTACGGGTGCAAACCGACAGCACCGACCAACCCTTCGACATCAATGAAGGCAGCAAACTGGAACTGGGCTCCACCGCCAAGTTGCGAGTCCTCACCACGTACCTGCAGATCATCGCCGAGCTGCACGAGCGGTATGCCGAGCAGACCCCGGCGGCGTTGAAGAAGGCCGATATCGCCGAACAGGATCGCCTCTCGCGCTGGGCCGTCGACTATTTGATCCAGAACACCGACCGCAGCCTGCCGAAGATGCTGGAGGCGGCCCTGGACCGCACCTATTCCGCCAGCCCCGGCGAGGCGTTTTTCACCGGTGGCGGCCTGCACACCTTCCACAACTTCCGCAACGAGGACAACGGCCGCAACCCGACCCTGCGCGACGCCCTGCGCGAGTCGATCAACCTGCCGTTCATTCGCCTGATGCGCGACCTGGTGCGCTACGCCACCTATGCCGGCCCCAATAACAGTTCCGAGCTGCTCAAGGACGATAAGGACCCGCGCCGCCAGGAATACCTGGCCCAGTTCGCTGATCGCGAAGGCACTTCGTTCCTGCTCAGGTTCTGGAAGAAGTATCAGAAAAAGGACACCAGCCAACGCCTGGAAACCTTCCTCGACGGCATGCGTCCCACGGCGATCCGCCTGGCGGCGGTGCACCGCTACTTCTTTCCTGGCGACAGCCAGGAAAGCTTCAACCTGTTCGTGCGCTCGCACCTCAAGTCGGTCAAGAACCCCGAGAAGCTCACCGACGAACGCCTGGAACGGCTCTACCAGAGCTACGGCCCCGGCGCCTATGACCTGCCGGACCAGGGTTTCATCGCCAAGGTCCATCCACTGGATTTATGGTTGATGGGCTACCTGCTGAATAACCCCGACGCCAAATTCAGCCAGATCGTCAAGGCCAGCGAGTTCGAACGCCAGGAAGTCTACAGCTGGCTGTTCAAGAGCCGGCACAAGAGCGCCCGCGACAGCCGTATCCGCACCATGCTGGAGATCGAAGCCTTCCTGGATATTCACCAGCGCTGGCAGAAAGTCGGCTACCCGTTCGATCACCTGGTGCCGTCGCTGGCCACCGCCATCGGCAGCTCCGGCGACCGCCCTGCCGCCCTTGCCGAGCTGGTGGGTACCATCCTCAACGACGGCATCCGCCAACCGGCGCTGCGCGTCGACAGCCTGGACTTTGCCGTCAACACGCCCTACGAGACACGGCTGGTGAGCAACCCGGATAACGGCAAGCGCGTGATGCCGGTGGAAGTGGCCCGGGCCCTGCGCGGCGCGCTGTCCCAGGTGGTGGATGCCGGCACCGCGAAACGCGTGGCCGGCAGTTTCAAACTGGCCGACGGCACACCGCTGGCCATGGGCGGCAAGACCGGCACCGGCGACAACCGCATCGAAGCCATCGGCTCGGGTGGGCGGGTGATCAGTTCCAAATCGATCAACCGCACCGCCACTTTTGTGTTCTACATCGGCGACAGCCATTTCGGCACACTCACCGCCTTTGTCCCAGGGGCCTCGGCACAGAACTTCAAATTCACCTCGGCCTTGCCGGTGCAAGTGCTCAAGGGCATGGCGCCGTTTCTCTCGCCGTACTTGCAGCCGGGTAGTCATACCCAGTGCAAGCCGTTGGTGGCAAGCCAACCATAACTCCTGTGGCGAGGGAGCTTGCTCCCGCTGGGGCGCGCAGCGGCCCTGAAACCTGACGACGCGGTGGATCAGAGTGATTACGAGGCCCTTCAGGGGGGCCGCTTCGCAGCCCAGCGGGAGCAAGCTCCCTCGCCACACAAAAAATCACAGAGTTACACGGGGTACCGCATCGAAGATGACAGTGAAGTTCGCGGTGTACAGGCCAGGAAGGCGAGAGATGGGCCACTCACTCGCATGGATAAACATCTCCACCTGGGTCCCTGGCGTGGATGTGGCGTCATCGACTACTTCTTTAGGCACCTCGTTCAAGAATACGTCGTTGAAAAAGACACGCAGAGGTATGCGCGTGCGACCATTGGACAAAAAAGAGCCCCCCTCGATGTGGGCATGAATCGAGCCATCGGTATTCTTCACATCAAAGGTCTGGCGTATGGTGCTCAAGTCGTAGGTTACAGTGTTGTAATACATGTACTCATCTTTACCGAAATCCGGATTGCGTGGCTGCACATGAAATTGCTTGTTCGGAATGTTTGCGGTGATATGGATCGGTGCGCGGGCATCATCAGCGGCCAATACCAACGAAGGGCTCAGGGCTGCAACAACCAGGGCTGTTACGGACACGATTTTGTTTAACATACTTTTTTCCTTCTGATTAATGAAACGAAGTGGAGACTCCCCGTGGCACGGTGAGTTACTGGGTGACCCGAGGGACTGCGTCGAAGACCACGGTGAATTGGCCGGTGTACAAACCTGACTGCATGGGACTAATCGGGAACGGCGCGAAGATGCGCATCTCAGCCGTCGTACCGGGCGTGGACGTGGCGTCATCCACCACTTCCTGCGGTGTTCCTTGCACGTGAACATTGTTGAACATTACAACAGTGACAATCGGATACTTGTCACCGTGCAGCCAGGAATCCCCTTCAAGGTAGGCATGGACCGAACCGTCGGTATTCTTTACATCAAAGATCTGGCGCACCGGAGATAACATTCTGGTCACAGTATTGAGGTGCATGACCTCGTTCTTACCAAACTCCGGATCCCGTGGCATCACATGAAACTGCTTGTTCGGAATGTTCGCGGTGATATGAATGGCTGCGTGTGCATCATCCGCCGCCAACACCCATGAAGGATTCAAGGCTGCAACGACCAATGCCGTAAAGGACACTATTTTCTTAAACATGCTGAATTTTTCTTATGAGTAATGAAACAAAAATACAGATCAGAGGCTAACCCGAGGGACCGCGTCGAAGACCACGGTGTATTGCCCGATGTACAAACCTGACTGCATGGGAGTAACCGGGAACGGTGCGTAGATGTACATCTCAGCCGTTGTACCGGGCGTGGACGTGGCGTCATCCACCACTTCCCTCGGCAAGTGGTTCAGCAAAACGTCGTTGAACATGACGAAAGCAGGAATCGGATATTTGCCAATAAGGTCGGTGGAACCTTCTACGTAGGCGTGAACCGAACCGTCGGTATTCTTCACATCGAAGATCTGGCGCACCGGAGACAACATTCTGGTCACCAGGTTTAGGTGCATTACTTCGTTCTTACCAAACTCCGGATCCCGTGGCATCACATGAAACTGCTTGTTCGGAATATTCGCCGTGATATGAATGGCTGCGCGTGCATCATCCGCCGCCAACACCCATGAAGGATTCAAGGCTGCAACGACCAATGCCGTAAAGGACACTATTTCCTTAAACATGCTGAATTTTCTTATGAGTAATTAAACGAAATACATACCTGTGGCGAGGGGATTTATCCCCGTTGGGCTGCGCAGCAGCCCCACAGTCACCTTAATCTGTCTGATCCACCGAGTTGTCTGGTTTAGGGCTGCTTCGCAGCCCAGCGGGGATAAATCCCCTCGCCACAGAGAAATTCCTTCATCAGAGAGAAATCCTTCACCTCAGATAAATCCCCTCACCACAAAATCAGCGGGTGACCCGAGGCACCGCGTCGAAGATCACGGTGAAGTCAGCGTTATACATACCGGGAGAGAGTGGGCTAGTAGGCGAGTTCGCAACCATGATTAGCATCTCCGCCTGGGTGCCCGGTGTGGACGTGGCATCGTCCACGACTTCCTGAGGCAGGTTGTCCAGAGGTACACCGTTGAATACCGCCCTCAGGCTTACATGATCCACCCCGTTGCTCAGATAGATGGCACCTGTGCTGTTACCATTCTCAACATAGGCATGGACGGAACCGTCGGTGTTCTTCACATCATATATGTGGCGCAAAGGCGTAAATCTGTAGGTCATGGGGTTGTAGTACATGTATTCATCCTTGCCGAAATCCGGGTTGCGGGGCTGCACATGGAACTGCTTGTTCGGGATTTTCGCTGTGATGTGGATAGAGGCGCGTGCATCGTCCGCCGCCGACACCCATGAAGGACTCAGGGCCGCAACAACCAAGGCCGTGACGGGCACTATTTTTTTTAACATTGTTTGATACCTCTTCTGAGTAATGAAACGACATGCGGACTCCCTGTGGCGAGGGAGCTTGCTCCCGCTGGGTGGCGAAGCCGCCCCACGCTTTTCCAACCAACTGGATACCTCTGACTTGCCATCTTTGCGGCTGCTGCGCAGCCGAGCGGGAGCAAGCTCCCTCGCCACAAAAGCCAGTCAGGGCGCAATCGCGTCGAACACCATGTGCACCGTGCCGTAGTAATCACCCGACCTGTATCCATCACCGGGCTTGATCGCGGCGATTTCCAGGGGCACCTGGCGTCCGGGCCTGGCTTCGAGCGCCGTCACGACCTGGGTCGAGTCCAGGGTCAGTTCGACCTCGTTGAACTTCACCCGCAAGTCGATCCGCTCGCGGCCATTGGATAAATAGGCCTCCTCGGCCAGGCGCGCACCGATGCCGCCAGTGGTGTTCTTCACCTCATACGTCGCCCGCAGCGAACCGAGCTCGCCGGTGATGTTGCTGAACGGTAGGCGTTGCTCACGCTGGACCAGTTGCGGGTCGAGGGGCAGCACAAAAAAATCGACCGTCGGGATGGTCACGTGGAGTTCGAAGGTTTCCCGCTCGACCGCTCCCCAGGCCGAAACCCAGGGCAGCATCAGCGCGGTCAACGCAAGAGGGCTTAGCAGTGTCTTGGACATATTGATTACCTGTGGCGTCTGCGACGGTTCGGCGACGACAACCGTCAACCCTTGATCTCGACGGCTTGGCTCTTGCTGCCCTCGATCAGCGTGAAGCGGTACTCACGCCCCGCCTCCTTGTCGAAGGAAAACGTGCGCCCGGCCATGACGTGGTGCTTGGTCGTCGGGCGGCAGTCGCTATCCGTCTTCGCGTCGCAATCCTTGAACTCATCGATCACCACGACGCTGTTGCCGTTGTTGCGCATCAGGTAGCGATTGGCGCTGTCATCGATCACCGTCTCGAAACGGGTGTTCTTGGGTCGTACGAAAAACACCGTGCCGTAGCCCGCCAGGACCTTGACCCCTGCCGCCACCCGCTCCTTCTTGTACGCTTCGCGTTCCTCGGCGCTGACGGCAAATTCATCCTCGACTTCCGGCACCACCGGCACGAAACGCACCCGGAAATAGCGCTCCTTTTCGCGGTTGCCCATGAACAGCAACCGGGTGCCCTGCATGCCGTTGGCCGGCACGATCAGCCGCGCCGGGCTGGCCATCAGGCCATCCTTGGAGGTGGCGCCGGCCTGGTTCTCCAGGGGCAATTCCTGGTAGCTGCCGTCCTCGTTGTAGACGATCTCCAAGATGTTGACCTTGACGAACGCCGTGGACGTCCCGCCGTTGAACACCCGCTTCATGTAGGTGCTTTTGTCGCCGTCGAGATAGTCGTAGACCACCCCGACACCAATCTGCGGCCCGGCCTGGGCCATGCTGCAAAACAGAAGAAAACCAACCCATGCCACTAGATGCTTCATCACTTCTCTTAACCTCATGTATTAAACGCAACTCACTGCACATTGCTGACTGAATAGGGCTCGCCGAACACCGCCGGACGGCACGCCGTCGTTTCAAACCTCTGAATCCCAGATCACCGTGACGGCGCCGGTATAAGTGTCGGGCGCGCGATCGAGCATCGCCGCGACACTGCTGCTGCGGATATGGAAATGCAGGGTGGCGGGCTTGCGATCGATGTACCGGACAGGCAGAAATCGAACAGGATTGGAAAAGGCTCCAACAGGCACCGATTGGCGAATGACCGGTTGTCCGTTGGTATTGGTCAAGCCGTCGGGCAGCGTCACATCGACATCCACCGGGTAATAAATCTCGGAACCCGGTGCCGTTACACCGCACTCGGTGCCGGCCATGTAGCGGCATTCGAGCTTCATCGTGAACGGCGAAGACGTCGATATCCGGAACTGATGGTCGCGAAGCAGCACGGTCGGTTTGCTGCCGTTACTCAACCAGGCTTTCCAGCCTTCTCGAGGCTCCAATTCCACCCGGTTTCCGCCCGGCGGAATTTCAACCTTGAGGACATGCTCGACATCCAGGGTGAAATTGAGCGTGAGCGCCGAATCGTTGGGGATCACGACGTCACCGAAGTCAAAATCCTGGCCCGGTCCGATGCCGAGCGTCAGCGAGCCCCGGTACTGGCCGCCTGTCATTTGCAAAGGATTGGGCGTGCGCAACTCGTAGGCAAAGCTCAGGCCCTGGTATTCGAACTGTGGAATCAGGTAGCGGGCCGGTTTGGCACAGGCGTCTTCTACCGGTGTCTTCCAGAAGAACCAGGCGTGGGAAAGGGTCGCCCCCTGCCTCACACAGGGCGCCGGGGCTTGCCACCAGGTCGAGCCGAAGATCATGTTGTAGGCGGTTTCGTCACTCACGCCGCCACCGACAATCTCAGCGGGGCTGGGGCTCAGCCCGATCGCCCCGCCCAGGCCGACGACGCGAAACTCGAGGGTTTCGGTATGGCCTGTACCCGAATGGGTCACCTGTACCGTACGCCAGTTGACCGGAGCCTTGAGCATCGCACCTTGCCGGGTATCTTCATGATTGGCCTGGATCGGCCCCCCTGAAGCGCCCGTACCCAATATCAGGCTGAATATCCCGGCCGACTGGCACAGCACGACGAATTGCTCGCAATAACCGCTGTTTCGAGTGGTATTGACGAACTTATTCTCGTGAGGCTTGGCGCTGTCCGCTCTGAATTGCGCGGTGATGTCCACCGTGGCGGCATGGACAGCCGGCACGCAGGCCAACCCAAGCGCGGCAGCCATACCGCTTGCCCGTTTTCTCGAAAGCTTCATCTATGCAACCTCCTGTAGCAGAGCGAATCGTGGCGGAGAAAAACAGCCGTTGACCGAACCCAGGGTTCAGACTTCCGAATCCCAAATCACTGTGACGTTGCCGCTATACGCCTTGGCGCCGGTGTCCAGCATCGCTTCGACCTGGCTGCGGCCAACTTCGAAGTGCAGGGTTCCCGAGCGGCGATCGACATAGAAGCCCGGCTGGAACAGTTCGGTGCCACTGCCATCAAGCCTTAGCTGACGACGGTTGACCGGTTGTCCGGCGGCGTCCGTCAAGCCATCGGGCAGGGTCACACTGACATCCACCGGCACGGCATGACCGCTGCCGGTTTCGGTGATCGCGCAGGTATTACCGCTGACGTATTGGCATTCGAGCCCCATCTTGAAACGGGAGGAGGCTGAGATGTGGAAGCGCTGGTCACGGAACAGCTGTGTCGGTTTTTGCCCCTGGTTCAACCAGGCTTGCCAGCCGCCTTGGGGGACCAATTCGACGCGGTTGCCGCCGGGGGGGATTTCGACCTTGAGGGTGTGTTCGACGTCAAGTTTGAAGTTGAGCGTGATAGCCGAATCGGTGGGGATCATCACATCCCCCATGTCAATGTCCTGTCCCGGACCAACGCTATAGGTCAGCGACCCGGTGTATTGGCCGGACGACATCTTCAATGGGTTGGGTGTGCGCAGTTCGTAAGCGAAGTCCAGGTAGACGTATCTCATGCTTCCCTGAGGGATTAGATAATTGGCCCTTTTCGTACATACGCCCTCCGTCGGCGTTTTCCAGAAAAAAGAGTAGGTCCTATCGGTATAGCGTGCGATTCCGGTGTTTTGACACGGCGCAGGCGCATACAACCAATCACGACCGGTCCATAACATCTGGTGGGCTCTGTAACTACTCACATCTCCACCGACCAATTGGACCACATCACTCTCGGGGAAAAATTGTTGCGATCCCACACCGGCCCAGCGCACTTCAACAACCTCTGTTTCGCCCGTACCCACATGAGTAACTTGTACCGGGCGCCAATTGGCAGGCACTTTAAACATCGCACCTTGCCGAGGGTCTTCATGACCCGCCTGGATAGGGCCGATCGCATTGGCAGAGACATGCAATAGAATGCTGAAAATTCCTGCCGCCCTGCACTCCGACGGCTTAGATGCGCAAAACCCGCTAACTGGCGTGGTATTGGTGAACTTGTTCTCCATAGGTTTCGAAGGATCAGGCCGAAAAATCGCACTGATTTCTTGCGTCAATGCACTAGCCGTGGGTGAGCCAGCAAGAAGCGACGCAAACAACAGCACCGAAACCACGCTGCGCACCGCTACCGATAAGGGTTTCATCTATACAACCTCATACATCAAAGCGAATCCCTGCAAGTTGGAGAAAGAACCTTCACGCGGGGCGCACACCTTGCTCCCCGCGACACATCAGGAATCAGGAGCGCTGCCGGTCCTTGCCGGTCTCGCCCAACGAGTTATCTGCCAGGGTGTCCGGCGTGCAGCGCAAATCACCGATCATCAACACATCGCCTTCGCGGTTGGCGTTGTCCGGGTCGAGGCGGAACCGGCAGAACAATTCGCTGCCGTAGCGCACTTCCAGGGTGGGTGAGCTGGCGTTCATTTCCATGGAGAAAAACCCATCCGCCTCGCTGACGCCGCGGCTGGCGTGGTTGATCACGTGATGGCCCCGAAGCGGCTCGCCTTGTTCGTCCACCAGGCGCCCGAGTACGGTCACGGTTTTCATCACCTGGACCTTGCGGTAATCCACGCCGCCCTTGTTCAGGTGATAACGGGTCCGCGCAGGCTCGATATTGGCCGCCGGCGGATGCACACCCTCGAAGTCGAAGGTCACCATGCTGTTCTTGTAGGCGGTGATGGGGATGAAGTTGCGGCCCGGGTGCAACGTCGTGCTGCCACCGGTCAAGTCGTCGGCACGCAGGGCGACATCGTTCAGGTCGGTTTCCACATCGACGATCAGGCCCGCGCCGCGCCCTTGGGGCAGGCCGGTGAAGGCGGCTTTCTGGCCGCCCACGGCGACGGTGCTGCTCAGGTTCAAGCCGCCGGTGAGGTTGTCGTTATAGGACGAGCGCTGGACGAAACCGTCGCCATACAGCGAATCGGTCATGAAACTGCCGATGCCGGACAGCCCCACGCCATAGGTGTCGGCCATTGCCGTGGCGGAGACACTTTGCAAGACGTGGTCCTGCAGGTCCCGGCGATAGGTCACAGAGGCATTGTGGTCGCGGTCGCCGTCCCGCGATGTGCGGGTGCCGATGCTGCCCGACCAGTACTCGCCCGGCCCGCCCAACGCGACACTGATGCTCAGGTCGACGCCGCGGTTGCGCCGGTCGGCGGTGCTCGACGTACCGGGGCGGTCGAACACCGACAGCCGCCAGTTGGCATCGCTGCCACGCAGCTTGCCGCGCTGGGTCCAGCCCAGGTCAAGCCCGGTGCCCTGGACATTGCCTTCGCTGTAGGCCAGCCGTCCATTGATGGAGGTCTTGTTGCTCAAGCGATGGTTGACCGAAAGCGAGGAGTTGCTGGTTTGACCGACGAACACGCTGCGCTGGCGAATGCGGGTGCCGTCCGGCCGGGTTTCATAAGTGTTGCGGGTGTCCAGCCAGCTGCGGGTGTGGCTCGCCACGACGCTGCCATGGCCATAGCTGTACAGGCCTTGCACGTCCATGCCGGTGCCGTACTGCTGGGTCTGATAGACGTTGGCGTACAGGCTGGTGTTGCTGGCCAGCGTCCAGTCCACCGAGGTGCCCACTTGCAGTTTGTCCTGCACCTGGCGCGTGGAGGCACCGAGGATCACCCGGGGATGCAGCAGGTAGTTGAAGCCCACACCCGCGGTGGTGAAACCCGAGGGTTGGTCTTCCCAGTTGCTCCAGAGCCTGGTTTCGCGTCCGGCGAACAAGTTGTAGCGCCAGCGATCCTCGGAATTGCTCCAGTTATTGGGTTTGTAGACCAGCTCCTGGCTGGTGGCGGTGGTTTGCCCGTCCTCGATCAGGCGCACTTCCACTTCATAGATGCCGCCGGGCAAGGGCCGGGTGTCCAGGCTCTGCAAGCCGGCGCTGACCGCCTGAGAATTGATCAGCAGCCCGTTGCGATAAATCTCCACCGAAGCCTGGCGGCTGGCGGTGACATAGATGGGGTAGACGCTGGGCTTGGGGTTTTCCACCACCAGGCTGTCGGAGCTACCGTACATGACGCCGAGCGCGGTGTCGGGGTTGGCCCCGAACGAACGGATCTGACGGTTCAAGCCATCGGAACTGGGCGTGAAATAACCCAGGCGGAAAAAATTCCCTTCCATCTCTCGTTGGGTGTAAAGCTCGTGGACGGCGTGGTACAGCTTGTCGTCCGGGCCGCCAAGACGCGAAAGCTGAAGGTCCAGTGACTGGCTCCAGTTGCCCACGCTGGAACTGGCGTTGAGGCCATAACGCCCGCCAGTGTCCTGTTCCTGGCCACCATTGATATTCAGTTGGTTGTTGAAGATCAGGCCGAGGCTGCCGCCTTCTGGCTGATCGTGGTAACGCTTGGTTTCGTTGGCTCGCTCCACGTCCCTGGTCAGGATCGACACCAATGAATTTTCCAGACTGTAATGCACAGCCAGCAGCCCGGACGGGCAGCGGCTTTCACAAGCGCCCAGCCCTTGTCCCTGCTTGAGATGCTGCTCCCATTGATCGCGCTCGGCAGCTTTTATCGAGCTATCCTGCGTGTCGGTGAATTCGAGCAGGGTAATACGATCATCCCGCGTCAAGACCACCATGGCTTCACCGAGGTACTGTTGATTGAGTTCAACACGAACCGCCAAAGGCACATCGAAAAAGTGCGATTCAAACTCAGCCGGCAAACCCTTGGCCTGGGCTAGCAGGCTCTTGGGTGTGGTACCGGGGGCAGTCGGCGCAGCCAATGCACTCGCGCACAGAAACAGCGCGAGGGCACCCGCGATGGGTGTCATCGGAAACATCAACGGATTCTCATAATCAACGAACGATCAGGGCGTTTCGGGTGCGGGCCGCCCGGCAGGGGAGCGCCGGACGGCCTGCGGCAATGCCCGTGCAATGAGGCGAACCTCAACGGGCATCGAGCGGCATCACGGGCGCGGCACGGCGTCGAAGATCACGGTCATGTCGGCGGTGTACAGGCCGTTCTGGGTATCCAGTGGCTTGGCCGCGACGATGGTCATGTCAGCCTGGGTACCTGGAGTGGAGGTTGCATCATCCACCACTTCCTGAGGGGTGGCAGTCAGGGTGATGCCGTTGAACTTGGTGGTCAGGGCGATGGCGTCACGGCCGTTGTACAGCGCTGCCGGGCCACCCTCGATGTAGGCATGGACCGAACCGTTGGTGTTCTTCACGTCGAAGGTCTGGCGCAGGGAAGTCAGTGTGCCGGCGACAAGGTTGTAGCTCATGACTTCATCCTTACCGAAGTTCGGGTCACGTGGCTGCACATGGAACTGTTCGGTCGGGATGTTCGCCGTGATATGGATCGAAGAACGAGCATCGTCGAGGGCGAACGCCGCCGAAGAACCCAGGGCAGCAGCGACCAGAGCAGTACCGGATACGAATTGTTTGAGCATGTTGTTAACACCTGTTCTTGACATAAAGAGAAAGGTTGAAAGTTGCAGGCCAATAACCGCTTGGCCTGCCCCCTTCAACGCCGGGGCATGATCGGCTCTCTTTATCTAAAAATAAGCAGGCACTTTCCCATAACGGTGTAGTACTTCGCGCATACAGCACGAAGAAAAAGAAGCTGATTCTTATAAAGTTGAAGTTTGGCTGTCAGAAACAACCCACATTGCCAGCCTACACGCTACTCAATCATTACAAATGTATGCAGCCCGTATGCTTGTCACCCCGTGCCTAGAGCTTTCATGTAAGGTTTTTTCCGACCCCAAGTAAGACCTTGCGAATAAAAATACATCTTAGTTCCAGAAACTTATCAAAGATATATCTTCAAATAAAGATATATCTAAGTTTTATCTTATGCAGAATGGAGAGCGCGCATATGACAGTCACTTATTCCCTTCCCAAGAACGATGGACTTGAACAACCCACGGCAGTCCGTGAGCGTGGCAGCCGTGGTCCACGGGTCTTCGCTTCTGGCGATCTGAAGCTGCTGTTGCTGGCGCTGATTGCCGAACAGCCTTGCCATGGCTATGACCTGATCCGTCGGATCGAAAATATGTTCGACGGCGCCTACAGCCCCAGCCCCGGGGTGATCTACCCGACCCTGACCTTCCTGGAAATGAGCACGATGGTGACCTGTGGCGTCGAGGACGGGAAAAAATGCTACAGAGTGACCGACGCCGGACGTCTATCCCTTGAAGAGCAAGCCGTGGCGCTGGATGGGATGAGGGGGCGTATCGAAGCCGGCAAACGCGCGCTGCGCGGACAGGAGCGCCCCGCACAAATCCACGAAGCGGTGTATAACCTGCGGCATGCGCTGCACAAGCACCCCGGACATTGGACCCCGGAGGAGATCAAGCGGGTATGCGACTTGCTCAACGACACCGCCAAAGCCATCATCGACGGCCTCGACCGTCCACCCGTTTCGGAGTCAACACCATGACAGCAGTCGATCCAAACACCATTCACCGTGTCAATCACGAGGTCAAACGCCGTCGCCTGGAGGTCTTGCGGGTGCAGGACCTGACCCCGCGCATGCGCCGTATCACCGTCGGCGGACCGGAACTGGCCGGGTTCGTCAGCCTGGGCACGGATGATCACGTCAAGCTGTTTTTCCCGCAGAACGCCGAGGAACGGGCGGCGCTGGAAAGCATCAATCTCGCTGCCGGCAAGGCCCAGGGCGCATTGCCGGAAATGCGCGACTACACCCCGCGCCGCTATGACCTGGACACCCTGGAGATGGATATCGATTTCGTGCTCCACGGTGACGGCCCTGCCTCGACCTGGGCGTCCCAGGCAACGCCGGGGCAGTACCTCGACATCGGTGGGCCACGGGGTTCGATGATCGTGCCGGACATCTTCGACAGCTACCTGCTGATCGGCGACGAAACCGCCCTCCCCGCCATCGCCCGCCGCCTCGAAGGCCTGGCGCCGAACCGGCGTGCCCTGGTGGTGGTGGAAGTGGAAAACGGCGCCGAGCAGCAGGTCCTCCAGAGCTCGGCGCAGGTGCATGTGATCTGGGTGCTGCGCGAAGGTCGCCAGGACAACCTGCTGACCACCGTGCAGCAGTTGGATATGCCCGGTGGCAAGCTCTACGCCTGGGTCGCCACCGAGAGCAAGGTGTCGCGGCAGATTCGCAAGGTGTTGCTGGACGAGAAAGGGTTGGATCAGGATTTCGTGAAGGCTGTAGGGTATTGGAAGGCGGAGGGGAGTGAGGAGGAATGAGCTATTGGCGGCGGCTAAACTACCCATTGAGCGACACAGAACTCCGTGGCGAGGGAGCTTGCTCCCGCTGGGCTGCGCAGCAGCCCCCCTCTCAAAGACCACTCAATTAACCTGATCCACCGGGTTGCCTGGTTTGGGGCCGCTTCGCGCCCCAGCGGGAGCAAGCTCCCTCGCCACGGGGAATATCGCTATCCTTCAATATTTGGCACGACATTTCACCAGGTACCCCCATGCTCTTCCTGATCGCCTACATCGCCAGCGTCGTGCTGATCAACTCCGCGTTTTCCGCCGCGCCGCACCTGGACATCATCTGGTCGGCCTGGGGCGGGCTGGTGTTTATCCTGCGGGACATGGTGCAGACCCGTTTCGGCCATGGTGCTATCGCGGCGATGCTGGTGGCTCTGGTGTTGTCCTATGTCACCTCGGATCCGACCATCGCCCTGGCCAGTGCCACGGCGTTTGCCGTGTCCGAGTGCATCGACTGGCTGGTGTTCACGATCACCAAACGCCCATTGCATGATCGGCTATGGATCAGTTCGGCCCTGAGCATTCCGCTAGACACGTTCATTTTCTTCGGCCTGATCGACGCTCTGACGCCTGCCGTGGTGATCACCGCCCTGCTCTCGAAATTCGCCGGGGTCACGGCTGTCTGGCTGATCATGGCCTGGCGTTTGCGCAAGCAAACCGTCGCCACCTGAAGCCAAAACCCGCAGTTCATGTAAAATGCCGCGTTTTCTCCCCAAGGGAAGCTCGCCCGGCGTGCAACCCTCGACGACCGCTCCTGTTTGAGGACCTTCAGATGACCCGTATCGGAACTCCCTTGTCGCCCACCGCGACCCGCGTTTTGTTGTGTGGCAGCGGTGAGCTGGGCAAGGAAGTGGTAATCGAGCTGCAGCGCCTGGGCGTTGAAGTGATCGCCGTGGATCGCTACGCCAACGCGCCGGCCATGCAAGTGGCCCACCGCAGCCATGTGATCAACATGCTCGACGGCGCCGCCCTGCGTGCGGTGATCGAGGCCGAGAAGCCGCATTTCATCGTGCCGGAAATCGAAGCCATCGCCACCGCCACCCTGGTGGAACTGGAAGCCGAAGGCTTCACCGTGATCCCTACCGCCCGCGCCGCGCAGTTGACCATGAACCGTGAAGGCATCCGTCGTCTGGCCGCTGAAGAGCTGGGCCTGCCGACCTCGCCGTATTTCTTCGCCGACACCGTGGAAGACTATCGCAAGGCCGTCGAAACCCTGGGCTTCCCGTGTGTGGTCAAGCCGGTGATGAGTTCGTCGGGCAAGGGGCAGAGTCTGCTGCGCAGTGCCGACGACGTGCAGAAAGCCTGGGACTATGCCCAGGAAGGCGGCCGTGCCGGCAAGGGCCGGGTAATCATCGAAGGCTTCATCGACTTCGACTACGAAATCACCTTGCTGACCGTGCGCCATGTCGGCGGTACCACGTTCTGTGCACCGGTCGGTCACCGTCAGGAGAAAGGCGACTACCAGGAATCCTGGCAGCCCCAGGCCATGAGCCCGGTGGCCCTGGCTGAATCCGAGCGCGTCGCCAAGGCAGTGACCGAGGCCCTGGGTGGTCGCGGCCTGTTTGGCGTCGAGCTGTTCATCAAGGGTGATCAGGTGTGGTTCAGCGAAGTCTCGCCACGTCCGCACGACACTGGCCTGGTGACGCTGATTTCCCAGGACTTGTCGCAATTCGCCCTGCACGCCCGCGCCATTCTCGGCCTGCCGATTCCGTTGATCCGCCAGTTCGGCCCATCGGCTTCGGCGGTGATCCTGGTGGAAGGCCAGTCGACCCAGACCGCTTTCGCCAACCTCGGCGCCGCCCTGAGCGAGCCGGACACCGCCCTGCGCCTGTTCGGCAAACCGGAAGTCAACGGCCAACGCCGCCTGGGCGTGGCCCTGGCCCGCGACGAATCCATCGAAGCCGCCCGCGCCAAGGCGACCCGGGCTTCGCAGGCCGTCAAGATCGAGTTGTAAGGCTGGCCCCCCCCGTGGCGAGGGAGCTTGCTCCCGCTGGGGCGCGAAGCGGCCCTAAAACCCGGCGACACGGTGGATCAGGTTGATTGAGTGAGCTTGAGAGGGGCTGCTGCGCAGCCCAGCGGGAGCAAGCTCCCTGCCACAAAAGCATCCCGGTCGACCAACCGATTTGCTCTTGAAACTGACACTGATTCGAGGCATTCCCCTAACCCGCGCCGTGCCCAATTCCCCGTGGCGAGGGAGCTTGCTCCCGCTGGGTCGCGAAGCGGCCCTAAAACCCGGCGACGCGGTGGATCAGGTTGATTGAGTGAGCTTGAGAGGGGCTGCTGTGCAGCCCAGCGGGAGCAAGCTCCCTCGCCACAAAAGCTCAAGAGCCACAGGTGCAGTGTTCCCTGCAGCAACACAGGTGCGGTTTCCCTACAACAGTGTCCCCCGGCAATCGAGCACCAACCGCGCGCCGCCGTGTTCGCTGCTGCCCACCTCCAGCGTGAATCCATGCAGATTGACGATCGCCGCGACGATTGACAGGCCCAGACCGAATCCGCCGTGCTGGCTGCTGCCCTCGGCACGGTAGAAACGGCGAAACACGGCCTTGCGCTCCGCCTCGGGGATGCCCGGGCCCGAATCGAGCACTTCGATGCGGGTGCTGTCGCCCTGATCGACCCCACGCAGGATCACTGTGCCGCCCGGCGGAGTGAATTTGATGGAGTTGCTCAGCAGGTTCGAGACGGCCTCGAACAATAATGCCCGGTCGCCATTGAGCAGGGGCAGCGCATCAGGCACCTCGAGGATGAAGGTCAGCTCGCCTTCCTCGGCCAGCGGCAGGTAAAAGTCATGCAGCTCCTGCAATAACTGCAACGGGTCGAGGCGCACGAAACCCGAGCGCCGCTGCTGGTCTTCCAGCTCGGAAATCCGCAACAACCCCCGAAACCGTGCCATCAGGGTGTCGGTCTCGGCGATCACCTGATCCATTTGCAAGGCCTCGGGCGAGCCGTCCGGCGCCTGTTGCTGGATGCGATAAAGTTGCGCACGCAGACGCGTCAAGGGGGTGCGCAGGTCATGGGCGATGTTGTCGCACACGCCCTTGACCTCATTCATCAAGCGCTCGATGCGCTCGAGCATGGCATTGACGATTGCCGCCAGCATGTCCAATTCATCACGCCGGCTCGACAGCGGCAGGCGATGGGTCAGGTCGCCGGCAACGATGGCTTCGGCGCTGGCCTGCAACTGGCGAATCCGTCGTAGCGGTCGGCGGCGCAGCAGGTGCCAGCCAGCAATGCCCGGCAGGACGGTCAGCGATACGCCCCAGAACAGCGCGTGCAGGATGATCCGTGTCACCGCGAACAGCGAGCCGTTGTCCCGGGCCAGGACCAACCAGCGACCGTCCTGGGTCCGGGTCGCCACCGCGTCGCAGCTGTCGGAAGGCACTCCGGGGTCATCGGAATCGACGCAGCCGCCGAGCATGTGGATCTTGCCGTCAAGGGGCAGGTCGGCGGGCACGCGCAGGATCGGCCCGCTCAAATGGCGCAGTTGCGGATCGAACAGCCCGTAGGCGTCGACACCGCGCTCGTCCAGCGTCAGGCTGGCCATGAGCGCATCTTCCAGTTGATCGCCATGGATCCGGGCGAACAGGTGCTGGCGCTGCATCAGGGAGTGCTTGGCCAGGCTGTCGAGGTAGCCAAACACTTCGTAATACATGACCCCCATCAGGATCGCGCTCCAGATCACGAACAGCGAACTGTACAGCGCCAGCAGACGGCTGCTGGAGGAGCGCCAGCCCTTAGCGGGGTTCAGCAATGACATAGCCGGAACCCCGTACCGTGCGAATCAGCGGTTCCAGGCCCGGCGGGTCGATTTTCTTGCGCAGGCGGCCAATGTGCACGTCGATCAGGTTGGTGCCAGGGTCGAAGTGATAGCCCCAGACTTCCTCGAAAATCATCATGCGCGAGAGGATCTGCCCGCTGTTGCGCATCAGGAATTCGAGCAGCTTGTATTCGGTGGGCAGCAGGCTGAGCAGTTGCCCGTTGCGGCTGGCTTCTCGGCTGATCAGGTTCAGCTCCAGGTCGGCTACCCGCAGTACGGTTTCCGGCTCGCGGGCGCCATTGTTGCGCCGCAGCAGCACTTCGACCCGGGCGGCCATTTCGTCGGTGGCGAACGGTTTGGTCAGGTAATCGTCGCCGCCGGCCCGCAGGCCACGGACCCGCTCGTCCACGTCGGAGAGGGCGCTGATCATCAGGATCGGCGTGGCCACGCCCATGGTGCGCAGCGTGGTGACGATCACCAGGCCGTCGAGCTCGGGCAGCATGCGGTCGAGGGTGATCAGGTCGTAGTCGCCGCTCACCGCCCGTTCCAGGCCTTCGCGGCCGTTGTCGACCCAATCGACGTCCAGGCCGTTGCGGGTCAGCTCGGCGACGATTTCACGGGCGGTCACGGCGTCGTCTTCGATGGTCAGGATGCGGTTCATGGGCGGTACCGTGTAGGGAAGTCGGTGCTATTGCGCAGCATTCTGCCAAAGAATACCTGTCGGCTTTCTGAAAAAAAGTTCATGAGCCGAAAAGCGGATTCACTGGCGTGGATCAACAACTGGTCACAAATAACTCCTAACATAAATCGGCGCGATCCAGCATGTTGTATCTGTTGCCCTGTGGTAGTGCGCTGTCGCTGCCAGGTACTGATACTCGTGGTGTGCCGCAAGGAGCCCGCCCCACAGAACTTTCAAGGAAGAGCAATATGATTCAACCTCAAGACCTTCTACGCCGAAAATTTGATATCCAGCCGCTGACCCAGGCCGACATGACGGTGCGCCTGGACGGGCAGGCCGTCAGCGCCGCCCACGGTGAAACCGTCCTCACCGTCATCCAGTCCTTGGGTCAACGGCAGGTGGCCCGCAACGACCACGACCAGATCAGCGGTGCCTATTGCGGCATGGGTGTATGCCAATGCTGCCTGGTCAAGATCGATGGCCGCCACAAGCGCCGCGCCTGCCAGACCCTGGTACGCCCCGGCATGCAGATCGAAACCCGGGTCAACCGCATCACCGAAACGGAGGCGCCATGAACCTCGATCCGGTGATTGTCGGCGGTGGGCCGGCGGGGATGGCCGCAGCCATCGAACTGGCCTCCCACGGCGTGCGCTGCACCTTGCTCGAAGAAGCGCCGCGCCTGGGGGGCGTGGTGTATCGCGGACCGTTGCGCGATGGCGTGCGCCTGGATTACCTCGGCCCGCGCTACAGCGAAGCCCTGGAGAAACTCCACGGTGAATTCCAGCAACACGCCGGCCTGATCGACGTGCGATTGAGCAGCCGTGTCATGGGTGCCGAAGGCTTCCGGGCGCTGGTGCTGCTGGATGCCGACGAGCGCCTGGGCGAGGTCGCCTATTCCCATCTGGTGCTGGCGGCCGGTTGTCACGAACGCAGCGTGCCGTTTCCGGGCTGGACCCTGCCGGGCGTGATGATGCTCGGGGGCCTGCAATTGCAGATCAAGAGCGGTGTGGTCAAGCCGCCGAGCCCGGTGGTGATCGCTGGCACCGGTCCGTTGTTGCCACTGGTGGCTTGTCAACTGCACGCATCGGGCGTGGCGGTGGCGGGTGTGTATGAGGCCTGTGCGTTCGGCCGGATCGCCAAGGAAAGCCTGGCGTTGCTGAACAAGCCGCAACTGTTCCTCGACGGCCTGAGCATGTTGGCCTACCTCAAGCTCAATCGCATTCCCGTGCGCTATGGCTGGGGCGTGGTGCAGGCTGACGGCGAGGGAGAGTTGAGCGTCGTTACCGTCGCGCCTTACTCCACAAGCTGGGAACCCGACCTCAAACGCGCTGAACAGGTCCCGGCCCAGACGCTGGCGGTCGGCTACGGGTTTATCCCGCGGACTCAATTGAGCCAGCAAATGGGCCTGGAGCACGGTTTCAGCGACGACGGCTATTTGCGGGCCGTGTCCGATGCCTGGCAACAGAGCAGCGAAGCGCACATTCACCTGGCCGGCGACATGGGCGGGATTCGCGGCGGTGAAGCGGCCATGCTGAGTGGACGCATCGCGGCGCTGTCGATCCTGATGCAACGCAATGTGCTGGATCCGTCCACGGCCCTGGCGCGCCGCGAACGCTATCA
The DNA here is from genome assembly GCF_036961705.1 of Pseudomonas sp. 3JA. Lineage (NCBI taxonomy): Bacteria > Pseudomonadati > Pseudomonadota > Gammaproteobacteria > Pseudomonadales > Pseudomonadaceae > Pseudomonas > Pseudomonas sp. 3JA. Next base: position 24,560 of record NZ_JBAMDJ010000038.1, on the reverse strand, counting down.
GGCGCAACTGGAGCGGATCATTCGCTTTCGCGCCGCCGTGGATCGCTACACTCAGCGTGGCGCCGGACAAACCGCATTGCCGGCCGCCGATACGGTGATCTGTCGCTGCGAGCACACCACCCGCGCCGACATCGACCGGGCCCTGGAGCAGGGTGTGCAAGACATGGCCAGCCTGAAAATGCGCACCCGCGTGAGCATGGGCGATTGCCAGGGGCGGATGTGCGTCGGCTATTGCAGCGACCGCTTGCGCGAGGCTACCGGGCGTGCCGACGTGGGCTGGCTGCGACCGCGTTTCCCCATCGATCCGATTCCCTTTTCAGCGTTCCAGAACCTTGGCACGGAGGCCGTTTCCCATGATTAAGCACTATGACGTGGTCATCGCCGGTGGCGGTGTGATCGGCGCCTCCTGTGCCTATCAACTGTCCAAGCGCAAACACCTGAAAGTCGCCCTGATCGACGCCAAGCGCCCCGGCAACGCGACCCGCGCTTCGGCGGGCGGCCTGTGGGCCATTGGTGAGTCGGTGGGCCTGGGCTGCGGGGTGATCTTCTTTCGCATGATGTCGGCCAACCGCAAGCGCCAGACCCAAGGCGCCGCGGTGGCGGTGGACGCCAGCACGCCGCACATCCTGCCCCAGTCGTTCTTTGATTTCGCCTTGCAGTCCAACGCGATGTATCCGCAGTTGCACCGCGAGTTGATCGACAACCATGGCATGGATTTCAAGTTCGAGCAGACCGGGCTCAAGTTCGTGATCTACGACGACGAAGACCGTTTGTACGCGGAGCACATCGTTGCCTGCATTCCTCATCTGGCCGATCAGGTGCGCTGGCTCGACCAGGCCGCCCTGCGTGAGGCGGAGCCGAATGTCAGCCATGAAGCCTTGGGAGCGCTGGAGTTTCTCTGCGATCACCAGGTCAGTCCGTTCCGCCTGGCCGATGCCTACACTGAAGGCGCCCGGCAGAACGGTGTTGACCTGTTCTTCAACACCAGCGTGACCGAGGTGCTGCGCAGCGGCACGCGGGTGACAGGCGTGAAAACCGCCGAGGCGGGGACATTCAACTGTCGGACCCTGATCAACGCGGCCGGTGCCTGGGCGGCGGACCTGAGTGAGCAGGCCACAGGCGTGCGGATTCCGGTCAAACCGGTCAAGGGGCAGATCCTGTTGACCGAGCGCATGCCGAAAATCCTCAACGGCTGCCTGACCACCAGCGACTGCTACGTGGCGCAGAAAGACAACGGTGAGATCCTCATTGGCAGCACCACCGAAGACAAAGGCTTCGACGTGACCACAACCTATCCGGAGATCGAAGGGTTGGTGCAAGGCGCGGTGCGGTGTATCCCGCAATTGCTCGACATCAACCTGAAACGAACCTGGGCCGGCCTGCGCCCCGGGTCACCTGATGAATTGCCGATCCTGGGGCCGATGCGCGGCGTGGAGGGCTACCTCAACGCCTGCGGTCATTTCCGCACCGGCATCCTGACCTCGGCCATCACTGGGGTGCTGCTGGACAAGCTGGTGAACAATGAACCGCTGCCGCTGGACCTTACGCCGTTCCTGGCGGATCGCTTCGAAGTGGCACCGAGTGTCGTCGAGCCGAAGGACCTGGAGCTGGCCTGAAGGGGAGCCATGAAGGAGCTGAGGTGAACACCTCTCCCACAGTTACCCGAAAATAACTGTGGGAACATGCACGAATCTGCCCATCGCCACCGTCCCCAGTGGCGAGGGAGCTTGCTCCCGCTGGGGCGCGAAGCGGCCCTGAGACCTGGCGACTCGGTGTGTCAGGCAAATGGTTGGGGCTGCTGCGCAGCCCAGCGGGAGCAATCTCCCTCGCCACAAACCGCATTCATCCGTTATTCCATCGGCGTACTGACAAACGCCTCCAACCCTTCGGCATAGGCGGTGAACGCGCTGATCAACGGAAAAGCCTTGCCCTGCACCTGGTCCGGCACCACCAGATTGGTGAAGCTCCAGGCCACCGCGACAGTGATGCCGGCCTGATCGAGTTTGCCATCAGTGCTCAACGGCTGTTTTTCCAGTTCCTGCTCCAGCATTCCATAAGCCGCCGCCAGTTGGCCTTCTACGCGTTCAACCCAAGGCGCGTGCTGGATCTCCCGCAGGTTGCGTTCGTAGTAGATCTGCACCGACTTCTCACAGGCCGCCAAGGCCAATCCAATCAGGCGCAGTGATCGCAGCCGCTGCCCAAGGTCGGCCGGCATCAAGCTTTTCCCCGGAGCAGCCAAGGCCTCCAGGTAATCGATGATCAACGTGGAGTCCATTAGCACCGAGCCATCGTCCAGCACCAGGGTCGGGGCCTTGACCACCGGGTTGATGCGCTGGAACTGTTCGAAATGCCTGAACACCGAAACGGAATCGTGCTCCAGGGCAACCCCCAGGCACTTGGCGGAAATGGCGACGCGTCGCACATAGGGCGAGTCCAGCATGCCGATCAGTTTCATGGCTTCTCCTTCAGCGGTTTATAGAGTGGGGTGAGGCGTTAATCCTCGAACCCGACCTGTTCATGGATTTCATCGACCTTGAGTTCCAGTCGGTAAGCCACGGCGATGAACAATGCCTGGCACAGGCACAACGTGGCACTCAACGAACGGAAGGCGAACGAACTGCCTTCGTTGACCAGCAACACCGCGTTGGCCCGTTTGGCCAGGGGCGACAGGTTGCTGTCGGTGATGATCAGGGTCTTGGCCTGATGGTGCTGGGCAATGCGCAGGCAGTGCTGGGTTTCCTTGCCATAGGGCGTGAAGCTGATGGCGATGACCAGGTCGTTGGCGCGCACGCTGCGCATCTGCTCGCGGTAACTGCCCCCCAGGCCGGACACCAGGTGAATGCGCTTATTGGTGTGTTGCAGGTTGTAGACCAGGTAATCGGCCACCGCGAACGAGCGGCGCACACCCACCACATAGATATTGTCGGCGTTGACCACCAGATCTACGGCCTTTTCGAACGCCTGGTCATCCAGCTCCAACCCCAGCCGCTCGATGCCCGACAGGGTCGCGTTGACGCACTCACGGGCCAGGTCGCCGCCGCTGGCTTTCTGCGACTTGTTGGCGATCATGCTGCGGATGCGCTGCTGGTAGTTCTGCACCGGCGTGGTCTTGTGGGTGTAGGCCTCGCGGAACAACGCCTGCATTTCGCTGAACCCGCTGAAACCGAAACGCTGGGAAAACCTGACGATGGCCGAGGGGTGCACTTCGCACTCCCGTGCGATGTCGCTGATGCGGTCGACCATGATCCGGTCGCTCTGCTGGCTCATGTAGCTGGCGATGCGTTTGAGCTGGCGCGGCAGGCTTTCGTATTCATCGGTGATCAGTTGCAGCAGGCGCTCGGCATTGATCGGTGGGCTCGAGAGGGCGGGGTCGGACGCGCTCTCGGACGGCGCCGGCAGATCATCGGGGCGGGTCATAGAAAATCCTTCTGGCTTGTTCTTATAGGGCGGCCCGAAAAAAAGGCCGGCCCTCGACAATAGGTTGGCTGGTCGCAGTCTACAGCGTAGGCGCAGGGAAAATCATGGGCGGACAAATGTTGCGGCAACTGCTGAAACGATGCACTGCGTCTGGTCCGGTTCGGGCATAGCGTATTGGAAAAAATATTCCACGTAAAAAATTTATAGAATAATTATTGATTATTGCCCGCCGCTCGTTTTAGTCTGCATTCACCAACAGCGCTGGCGTCGGTTTTGGCGACAAGCGCAGGCTGATAAAAATAACAGGAGCCAGCATGGGCCAGACTCGTTTTGCCAGTGGGCGTCAATTGGATGTGATCTGCCTGGGACGCCTGGGCGTCGACCTTTACGCGCAGCAAGTCGGCGCGCGCCTGGAAGATGTCGCAAGCTTCGCCAAGTATCTGGGCGGTTCGTCGGCCAACATCGCTTTCGGCACGGCACGGCTGGGGCTCAAGTCAGCGATGTTGAGCCGGGTCGGGGACGACCACATGGGCCGCTTCCTGGTGGAATCCCTGGCACGTGAAGGCTGCGACGTCAGTGGCATCAAGGTCGATCCCGAACGCCTGACGGCCATGGTCCTGCTGGGTATCAAGGACCGGGAAACCTTTCCTTTGGTGTTCTACCGGGAAAATTGCGCCGACATGGCGCTGCGCGTCGAAGACATCGACGAAACCTTCATTGCCTCTAGTAAGGCGTTGCTGATCACCGGCACGCATTTCTCGACCGAAAGCGTCTACAAGGCCAGCATCCAGGCGTTGGATTACGCCGAGAAACACAGCGTCAAGCGCGTGTTGGACATTGACTACCGCCCCGTGCTCTGGGGCCTGGCAGGCAAGGCCGATGGGGAAACCCGTTTTGTCGCCGACCAGAAGGTCAGCCAGCACGTGCAAAGCATCCTGCCGCGTTTCGACCTGATCGTCGGCACCGAAGAAGAATTCCTGATCGCCGGCGGCTGCGAAGACCTGCTGAGCGCCTTGCGCACCGTGCGCTCGCTGACGGCGGCGACCCTGGTGGTCAAGCTTGGCGCGCAAGGTTGCACGGTGATTCATGGCGCCATTCCGGCCCGCCTTGAAGACGGCGCCCTTTACCCTGGTGTCCGGGTCGAGGTCTTGAATGTACTGGGCGCCGGTGATGCATTCATGTCGGGGTTCCTCGCCGGTTGGCTGGAGGACGCCAGCGATGAGCGCTGCTGTCAGTTGGCCAATGCCTGCGGCGGCCTGGTGGTGTCGCGCCATGCCTGTGCCCCGGCGATGCCGACCCGGGCCGAGCTCGACTATTTATTCAAGAGCCCGGTGCCGATTACCCGGCCGGACCAGGATGCGGTGCTGCAACGGCTGCATCAGGTCAGCGTGCCGCGCAAGACCTGGAAACAATTGTTCATCTTTGCCTTCGACCATCGCTGGCAACTGGTGGAGCTGGCCCAGAAGGGCGGTCGCGACTTGAACTGCATTGGTGACCTCAAGCAACTGTTCATCCAGGCGGTGGAGCGGGTTGAAGCCGACCTGCAGCGCCAAGGCATCGAGGCCGACGTCGGCCTGCTGGCCGACCAACGCTTCGGCCAGGACTCGCTGAACGCTGCCACCGGACGTGGCTGGTGGGTGGCGCGACCGGTGGAGGTACAGAATTCGCGGCCGCTGGCGTTCGAGCATGGGCGCTCCATTGGCAGCAACCTGATCGCCTGGCCCCAGGAACAGATCATCAAGTGCCTGGTGCAATTTCACCCTGATGACGAACCACTGCTGCGCCTGGAGCAGGAAGCGCAATTGATGGGGCTGTACAAGGCGTCCCAGGTCAGCGGCCATGAATTGCTGCTGGAAGTCATTCCGCCCAAGGATCATCCGTCACCCCACCCGGACGTGCTCTATCGCGCCCTCAAGCGCCTCTACAACCTGGGTATTTTCCCGGCGTGGTGGAAGATCGAGGCCCAGAGCGCGCAGGAGTGGAAACAGCTCGATGAGCTGATCCAGCAACGCGACCCGTATTGCCGCGGCGTGGTCCTGCTGGGCCTCAATGCCCCGGCCGCCGCCCTGGCCGAAGGCTTTCGCCAGGCCAGCCAGAGCACCACCTGCCGCGGTTTCGCCGTGGGCCGCACGATCTTCCAGGAACCGAGCCGGGCTTGGCTGGCCGGGGAAATCGATGATGAAACGCTGATCCGGCAGGTGCAGGGCCGGTTTGTGGAATTGATCGAGGCCTGGCGCAGTGCCCGTGCGTGATGGTAATGCAGGGCTTTTTGTGGCGAGGGAGCTTGCTCCCGCTGGACTGCGAAGCAGTCCCGATCAGCCAGCCCAGGTTCGACAGGCAAACCGCATCCACAGGTTGACGACTGCTTCGCAGCCGAGCGGGAGCAAGCTCCCTCGCCACAGGTGATCGGTTGAACATTTAGAGACAACAATAAAAGGTGCAGCCCATGCCCGCTATTCGAATTGGCATCAACCCGATTTCCTGGAGCAACGATGACTTGCCGTCGTTGGGCGGCGAGACGCCGTTGAGCACGGCGCTGAGCGAGGGCAAGGCAATCGGCTACGAAGGTTTTGAACTCAACGGCAAATTCCCCAAGGACGCCAAGGGCGTCGGCGATGTGCTGCGTCCTTATGACCTGGCGCTGGTCTCCGGCTGGTATTCCAGCCGCCTGGCCCGGCGTTCGGCGGCCGAAGAGATCGATGCGATCGCCAGCCACGTCGAGCTGCTGGCACAGAACGGCGCGACGGTGCTGGTGTACGGGGAAGTCGCCGACTCCATCCAGGGCCAGCGGATTGCGCTGATCGAGCGCCCGCGTTTCCATACGGATGAAGCCTGGCAAGCCTACGCCGACAAACTCACCGAACTGGCGCGCTTCACCTTGTCCCAAGGCGTACGCCTGGCCTATCACCACCACATGGGCGCCTATGTCGAGTCGCCCGCAGACATCGACAAGCTGATGGCCCTGACCGGCAGCGAAGTCGGCCTGCTGTTCGACTCGGGCCACTGCTACATGGGCGGTGGCGAACCGCTGCAGGTCTTGCGCAAGCACATCGAGCGCATCTGCCATGTGCACTTCAAGGATGTGCGCAAACCGGTGGTGCAACTGGCGCGCAATAACCTGTGGAGCTTCCCCGACTGCATCATCAACGGCACCTTCACCGTGCCGGGGGACGGCGACATCGACTTCGCCGCGTTGCTCGACGTGCTGCTGGCCGCCGATTACCAAGGCTGGCTGGTGGTGGAAGCCGAGCAGGACCCCGCCGTGGCGCCGAGTTATGCCTACGCCAAGAAGGGCTACGACACGCTGCGTGCCTTGCTGCAAGAAAGGAGTCCGTCATGAGCCTGTTGATCAAGAGCCATTCCAGCGGTCGAACCATGGTCCAGTTGCCGGCAGGTGAGCTGGAATATGTCGGGTTCGCCGCCTACCGCCTGAGCCTGGGCGAAACCCTGCCGGTGGCCGCCGATGACAAGGAATTGTGCCTGGTGCTGCTCAGCGGGCGCATCAGCCTCAAGGGCGAAGCGCCGGGGCAGGGGGCCTTCGATTGGGACAACCTCGGTGATCGCCAGTCGGTGTTCGAGGACAAATCACCCTATGCCGCCTACCTGCCGCCCGGCAGCCAGGCCCAGGTCACCGCGCTGAGCGATGTACAGATTGCCGTGTGTGCCGCACCGGGTTCGGCCCAAAACGAATACGGCCCACGGTTGATCCGTCCGGACAGCATGAAGCGCAGTGTGCGCGGCAAGGGCGCCAATACCCGTTATGTCTGCGACATCCTGCCGGACAGCGAACCGGCCCATTCGCTGTTGGTGGTGGAAGTGCGCACACCGTCGGGGCACTCCTCGAGCTACCCACCGCACAAGCACGACACCGACGACCTGCCGCACCAGAGCTTCCTGGAGGAAACCTATTACCACCAGGTCAACCCGTCCCAAGGCTTCGTGTTCCAGCGGGTCTACACCGATGACCGCAGCATTGACCAGGCCATGGCCGTGGAGAACAGCGACCTGGTGGTGGTGCCCAAGGGTTACCACCCGGTCAGCGTGCCCTACGGGTACGAGTCGTATTACCTGAACGTCATGGCCGGCCCGAAGCGGGTCTGGCAGTTCCATAACGATCCGCAGCACAGCTGGCTGCTGGACCTCTGATTTCCAACATTCGCACGGAGAACAAGAATAATGAGTGACGCCCCGGTAGTAGGCCATTACCTCAACGGCCAGGTGCAGGACCACGACAGCACGCGGTTCAGCAATGTCTTCAACCCGGCCACCGGTGCGGTGCAGGCCCGGGTGGCCCTGGCCGAGCCAGGCACCGTCGACGCGGCAGTGGCCTCGGCGCTGGCGGCGTTTCCGGCCTGGTCCGAGCAGTCGTCATTGCGTCGTTCGCGGGTGATGTTCAAGTTCAAGGAACTGCTGGACCGGCACCACGACGAGCTGGCGCAAATCATCAGCCGCGAACACGGCAAGGTGCTGTCTGACGCCCACGGCGAAGTCACCCGCGGCATCGAGATCGTCGAGTACGCCTGCGGTGCGCCGAACCTGCTCAAGACCGATTTCAGCGACAACATCGGCGGCGGCATCGACAACTGGAACCTGCGTCAACCCTTGGGCGTTTGCGCCGGGGTCACGCCGTTCAACTTCCCAGTGATGGTGCCGTTGTGGATGATTCCCCTGGCGCTGGTCGCCGGCAACTGCTTCATCCTCAAGCCTTCGGAGCGCGATCCGTCCGCCAGCCTGCTGATGGCCCGGTTACTGACCGAAGCCGGCTTGCCGGACGGTGTGTTCAACGTGGTCCAGGGCGACAAGGTGGCGGTGGATGCGCTGTTGCAGCACCCGGACATCGAGGCGATTTCCTTTGTCGGCTCCACGCCGATTGCCGAATACATCCATCAGCAGGGCACGGCGCACGGCAAACGTGTGCAGGCCCTGGGCGGGGCCAAGAACCACATGATCGTCATGCCCGACGCCGACCTTGATCAGGCGGCGGATGCGTTGATCGGTGCCGCTTATGGCTCGGCCGGTGAGCGCTGCATGGCGATTTCCATTGCCGTGGCAGTGGGTGACGTGGGCGATGAATTGATTGCCAAGCTGTTGCCCCGCATCGACCAACTGAAGATCGGTAACGGTCAGCAGCCTGGCACCGACATGGGGCCGCTGGTCACCGCCGAGCACAAGGCCAAGGTCGAAGGCTTCATCGACGCCGGCGTGGCCGAGGGCGCTCGGCTGATCGTCGATGGCCGTGGTTTCAAGGTGCCCGGAGCCGAGCAGGGATTCTTTGTCGGCGCGACGCTGTTCGACCAGGTCACCGTCGAGATGAGCATCTACCAGCAAGAAATTTTCGGCCCGGTGCTGGGGATCGTTCGCGTACCGGATTTCGCCACGGCGGTGGCGCTGATCAACGCCCATGAGTTCGGCAACGGCGTGTCCTGTTTCACCCGTGACGGCGGCATCGCCCGGGCGTTCGCCCGCAGCATCAAGGTCGGCATGGTGGGCATCAACGTGCCGATTCCGGTGCCCATGGCCTGGCACTCCTTCGGTGGCTGGAAGCGCTCGCTGTTCGGCGATCACCATGCCTACGGTGAAGAAGGCCTGCGTTTCTACAGCCGCTACAAAAGCGTGATGCAACGCTGGCCCGACAGCATTGCCAAGGGGCCTGAGTTCAGCATGCCGACTGCTCAATAACTCACTTTTGAATGACTGCCGGAGGGAGAATAACAATGAACAAGCCCCTGCGTTTTGCCCTGAACCGAATGGTTGCCCCGCGTCTGTCGCTGCCCGAATTCATCGACCTGGCGCTGGCGTTGAGAACCGATGCCATCGAGATCCGCAACGATCTGAAGGGCGTCGAGATCGAAGACGGCATGCCGCCCGGCCGTGTGCGTGAGTTGTGTGAGGAAAGGGGCATCAAGGTGCTGTCGATCAACGCCCTGTACCCCTTTGACGTGTGGAACGAAGAGCGCCGCGCCCAGGCCGTGCGGTTGGCCGACTACGCCCGCGAATGCGGCGCCGAGGGCCTGGTGATGTGCCCGCTCAATGACCGCGCCGACCCACGCAGCGAGGCTGAACGCGCGGCTGGGCTGCGTACGGCCCTCAGCGAACTGGCGCCGATTCTGCGGGCCTTTGGCATCTACGGGTTCATCGAGCCCCTGGGTTTCGAAGAGTGCGCGCTGCGCCGCAAGCGCACGGCGGTGGAAGCGATCAAGAGCATTGGCGGGCTGGATGTGTTCCGCCTGGTGCATGACACCTTTCACCATCATTTGGCCGGTGAACAGGAATTCTTCCCCGAGCTGACCGCTCTGGTGCACATCTCCGGCGTCGAGGATGCCCAGGCGCCGCTGGCGACGATCCGTGACGGCCACCGGGTGCTGGTGGGCGAGGCCGACATCCTGGGCAATGCCGTGCAGATCGAGGCGCTGCGGGCCGGTGGCTACGAGGGCTACCTGTCCTTCGAACCGTTCGCCGAGAGCGTCCATGACCTGGCCGACATCCGTCAGGCGCTGGGGGCGAGCATGGATCACCTGCAAAGCTGCCAGGCCTGATCCGATTCCCTGAACGATGGAACCCCTGTGGGAGCGAGCTTGCTCGCAATGACGGCGGCACACTCAACATCTGAGCTGCCTGAAACACCGCTATCGCGAGCAAGCTCGCTCCCACACTTGACCGAGTTGCGTTTGAAAAGGTGCACGCATGACCACAACACGACTGACCATGGCCCAGGCCCTGGTGAAATTCCTCGATAACCAGTACATCGAAGTCGATGGCGTCCAGAGCAAGTTCGTCGCCGGGGTCTTTACCATTTTTGGCCACGGCAACGTGCTGGGCCTGGGTCAGGCGCTGGAGCAGGACAGCGGCGACCTGGTGGTCCACCAGGGCCGCAACGAACAGGGCATGGCCCACGCGGCCATCGGTTTTGCCAAGCAGCACCTGCGCCGCAAGATCTACGCTTGCAGCTCGTCGGTGGGCCCCGGCGCGGCGAACATGCTGACCGCCGCAGCCACCGCAACAGCCAATCGCATTCCGTTGCTGCTATTGCCCGGCGATGTCTACGCCAGTCGCCAGCCGGACCCGGTGCTGCAGCAGATCGAGCAGTTCCATGACCTGAGCATCAGCACCAACGATGCCTTCAAGGCCGTGAGCAAATACTGGGATCGCATCAACCGCCCCGAACAGTTGATGACTGCCGCCATTCATGCCATGCGCGTGCTGACCGATCCGGCCGAAACCGGCGCGGTGACCCTGGCGCTGCCCCAAGACGTGCAGGCCGAAGCCTACGATTACCCGGATTATTTCCTGCAAAAGCGTGTCCATCGCATTGACCGTCGCCCGGCCACCGAGGCAATGCTAGGCGACGCCCTGGCGCTGCTCAAAGGCAAGCGCCGACCGTTGGTCATCTGTGGCGGCGGCGTGCGGTATTCCGGGGCCAATGCGGCGTTGCAGGCCTTTGCCGAGCGCTTCGACATTCCGTTCGCCGAGACCCAGGCGGGTAAGAGCGCGGTGGTGTCCAGTCATCCGCTGAACGTCGGCGGCGTCGGTGAAACCGGTTGCCTGGCGGCGAACCTGCTGGCCAAGAAAGCCGACCTGATCATCGGCATCGGCACGCGCTACAGCGATTTCACCACCGGCTCCAAATGGTTGTTCCAGCACCCGGACGTGCAGTTCCTCAATCTCAATATCAGCCCCTGCGACGCCTTGAAGCTCGACGGCGTGCAACTGCTGGCCGACGCCCGCTCGGGCCTGGAGTCGCTGTCCGCCGCGCTGGGCGACTATCGCGCTGAATGGGGCGGGCAGATCGCCGACGCCAAGGTCCAGTTGGACGCCGAGGTCGATCGGATCTACCAGGCCGATTATCAAGCCGAGGATTTCCTGCCGGAAATCGACGACCACATGGACCCGGCGGTGTTTCGCGAATTCATCGAACTCACCGGTTCCTGCCTGACCCAGAGCCGCGTGCTGGGCACCCTCAACGAAACCCTGGCCGACGATGCGATTATCGTCGCCGCCGCCGGCAGCTTGCCCGGCGACTTGCAGCGCGCCTGGCGCAGCAAGGGCGTGAATACCTATCACGTCGAGTACGGTTATTCGTGCATGGGCTACGAGGTGAATGCGGCGCTGGGGGTGAAACTCGCCGAGCCCGACAAAGAGGTCTACGCCCTGGTGGGCGATGGCTCCTACATGATGCTGCACTCGGAACTGGCGACCTCGATCCAGGAGCGCCGCAAGATCAACGTGGTGCTGCTGGACAACATGGCCTTCGGCTGCATCAACAATTTGCAGATGGGAAATGGCATGGACAGCTTCGGCACCGAGTTCCGTTTCCGCAACCCGGACACCGGCAAGCTCGACGGCGCCTTCGTGCCGGTGGACTTCGCCATGAGTGCCGCGGCCTATGGCTGCAAGACCTACAGGGTCAAGACCCTCGACGAACTGCACGCGGCCCTCGCCGATGCGCGCCTGCAGACGGTCTCCACCCTGATCGACATCAAGGTCCTGCCCAAGACCATGATTCACAGCTACCTGTCATGGTGGCGGGTCGGCGTGGCGCAAGTGTCCACCAGCGCCCGCACCGATGCGGTCGCCAAGACCCTCAACGAACGGCTGGCCAAGGCCCGTCAATACTGATTGCCCCAACAATACGAAAGGAGTTCTCTACATGTCTTTGAAGCTGGGCGTCATCGGCACCGGGGCCATCGGCCAGGACCATATCCGTCGTTGCAGCCAGACCTTGCTCAACAGCCAGGTGGTGGCGGTGACCGACATCAACCTGCAACAAGCGGCCAAGGTCGTTGCCGATCTCAAGCTGACCGCCGAGGTCTACCCCGACGGTCATGCATTGATCAAGGCGCCTGACGTGGAGGCGATCCTCGTCACCTCCTGGGGCCCGAGCCACGAAGAGTTCGTGCTGGCGGCGATTGCGGCGGGCAAACCGGTGTTCTGTGAAAAGCCCCTGGCCGTCACGGCCGAAGGCTGCCGCAAGATCGTCGAGGCTGAAATCGCCCACGGCAAGCGCCTGGTGCAGGTCGGTTTCATGCGCCCTTACGATGAAGGTTATCGCGCACTCAAGGCGGTGATCGACAGCGGCCAGATCGGTGAACCGCTGATGCTGCATTGCGCCCACCGCAACCCGAGCGTGGGCGAAAACTACAAGACCGACATGGCGATCACCGACACCCTGATCCATGAGCTGGATGTGTTGCGCTGGCTGCTGGCCGATGACTACGTGTCGGTGCAGGTGGTGTTTCCGCGCAAGTCCAGCAAGGCCCTGGCCCATTTGCGCGACCCGCAGATCGTCCTGCTGGAAACCGCCCGGGGCACGCGCATCGACGTCGAAGTGTTCGTCAACTGCCAGTACGGCTACGACATCCAGTGCGAAGTGGTGGGGGAGACCGGCATCGCCAAGCTGCCGGAACCGTCCCAGGTGCAACTGCGCAGCGGCGCCAAGCTGTCGAATGCGATCCTGATGGATTGGAAGGACCGTTTCATCGCGGCCTACGACGTCGAATTGCAGGCCTTCATCGACGGCGTGCGCACCGGGCAGGTGGGCGGGCCGTCGGCCTGGGACGGCTTCGCCGCAGCGGTGGCGGCGGATGCCTGTATCCAGGCGCAGCAGAGTGGGCAGATCATCAAGGTTGACCTGCCCGAGCGCCCGCGTTTCTACGGCTAACCCACAGGGTGCATTCCAACCGTGACCTAAGGAGCTTTCATGCGAATCGGACTAGTGGGCTATGGCAAGGGCGGACGATTTTTTCATGCGCCGCTGATCAGCAGCCTGCCGGGGGCTACGTTTGTTGGCGTGGTGACCCGGTCCGTCGAGCGGCGCGAGCAACTGGCGAGTGATTACCCGCACGTCCAGGCCTTCGACACGCTCGAACAACTGGTGGCGGCCGGCGTCGATGCGGTGGTGGTGTCCACGCCGTTGGACGGTCGCCCAGCCGTGGTGATGCAAGCCATCGAACTCGGCGTGGCAGTGGTCAGCGATAAGCCTTTCGCCCAAGACGCTGCGCAAGCCGAGGCCATGGTGCTGGCGGCCGAACGGCGCAAGGTACCGCTCTGCGTGTACCAGAACCGTCGCTGGGATTCGGATTTCCTGACCCTGCGCAAACTGCTGGCGTCCGGTGCCCTGGGCCAGGTCATTCGTTTTGAATCCAGTGTCGAGCGCTATTCACCGACGTCGGTGGGGAAGGGCAGCGGCGGTGGATTCCTGCGGGACCTGGGCAGCCATCTGGTGGACCAGGCGCTGCAGTTGTTCGGGCCGGTGGTGCGGGTCTACGCCGAGCTGGACTACCGGCAGCCGGACCAAGTGTTCGACAACGGCTTCTTCATGTCCTTGACCCACGCCAGCGGCGTGATTTCCCACTTGAGCGGCAATTGCGTGCAAAACGCAGCGCGCCCGCGCTTTCGGGTCAACGGCACCCAGGGCTGCTATACCGTCGAAGGCCTGGACGGGCAGGAAGCCCAGGCATTGGCGGGCTTGAGCCCGGCGTCCGAGGGCGAACGCTGGGGCGCTGAAGAGCATCGGCGCTGGGGCTGGTTCGAACACGGCACCGAGCGCGAGCGGGTGACCTCGGAGCGTGGCTGCTGGCTGGCGTTCTACCAACACCTGCAAGCCGCATTGCAGGGCGCTGGCCCGCTGCCGGTGGAGGCCCGTGATGCACTGGCGACCACGCGCATCCTTGATGCTGCCAGGCAGAGTGCCGAGCAGGGCGAAGTGGTGCGGTTGTCCACGCCTGTCGGTCATGGAATAAAAAACGAATAAAATTCTAAAATCAGTTGATATGGAAAATATTTTCCAATAAAGTCGATTCCAGGTTACCGACAATCCTGTCCGCCTCCCGCCAAGCCAGCCTTGAACGGATGAAGGACGAAACAAAAACAAGAAACACAGCTAGGTACCGTCGATGAAAACCTTCAGCCGCTCTGCGTTTTACCTGTCACCTCTGCTGCGCCTGTCCGCAATCCTTCCCCTGTTCGAATCCCTGTGCATCCAGCGCAAGGGCGCTGTTGTGTGTTGCATGCCCGGCGCGCCCATCGTGCGCTTGCCCCGTTCCTGATCCGCTACGCCTTATCCATAAAACCAACAAAAAAGTGGAGAAAGACCGTTCATGAAGACCAAGACCCGTATCGCCTCGCTGGCCCTGTCGTTGATGCTCACCAGCGGCGCTGCCCTGGCGGACTTGAAGATCGGTGTCAGCATGTCCCAGTTCGATGACACCTGGTTGACTTACCTGCGTGAATCCATGGACAAGAAAGCCAAGTCCCTGCCGGACGGCGTCACCCTGCAGTTCGAAGACGCCCGCAGTGACGTGGTCAAGCAACTGAGCCAGGTGGAAAGCTTCATCAGTCAGAAGGTCGACGCGATCATCGTCAACCCGGTGGACACCGCCGCGACCCAACGCATCACCAAGGCCGCCGTCGCCGCCGGTATCCCGCTGGTCTACGTCAATCGCCGTCCCGACGACCTGAAACTGCCGGCAGGCGTGGTCACCGTTGCCTCCGATGACCTGGAGGCCGGTCGCATGCAGATGCAATACCTGGCCGAAAAAATGGGCGGCAAGGGCGACATCGTGATCCTGTTGGGCGACCTGGCCAACAACTCCACCACCAACCGCACCAAGGGCGTCAAGGACGTGCTGGCCAAGTACCCCAACATCAAGATCGAGCAGGAGCAGACCGGTACCTGGTTGCGGGACAAGGGCATGACCCTGGTCAACGACTGGCTGACTCAGGGGCGCGAGTTCCAGGCGGTGGTGGCCAACAACGACGAGATGGCCATCGGCGCCGCCATGGCCCTCAAGCAAGCGGGTACCAAGAAAGGCAGCGTATTGATTGCCGGGGTCGATGGCACACCGGACGGCTTGAACGCGATCAAGAAGGGCGACATGGCCGTCTCGGTGTTCCAGGACGCCAAGGGCCAGGCCGATGGATCGATCGATACAGCCGTGAAAATGGTCAAGAAACAACCGGTCGAACAGTCCGTCTGGGTGCCGTATCGTCTGATCACGCCGGAAAACGTCGGTCAGTTCAAGTGACGTTTGACGCACCGGTCCCACCACAACAATAAACAGGCAAGGTTGCAACGCCGACCTTGCCGAGGGAGTACCTGATCATGTTCGCTTCAGCGACTGCTTCGAGCGCCCCGGCGATGACTTTCCGGCCGGACGTAATACCTGATGAACCGTATCTGCTGGAAGTCGTCAATGTCAGCAAAGGCTTTCCCGGCGTGGTGGCCCTGTCCGATGTACAGCTGCGGGTACGCCCCGGTTCCGTACTGGCCCTGATGGGCGAGAATGGCGCGGGCAAATCCACCTTGATGAAAATCATCGCCGGTATCTACCAGCCGGACGCCGGCGAACTGCGTCTGCGCGGTAAACCGGTGACATTCGACACGCCGCTCGCGGCGTTGCAGGCCGGCATCGCGATGATCCATCAGGAACTGAACCTGATGCCCCACATGAGCATCGCCGAAAACATCTGGATCGGCCGCGAGCAACTCAACGGCCTGCACATGGTCGACCATGGCGAAATGCATCGCTGCACCGCCCGCCTGCTGGAGCGCCTGCGCATCAAGCTCGACCCTGAAGAGCAGGTGGGCAACCTGAGCATCGCCGAGCGGCAGATGGTGGAGATTGCCAAGGCCGTCTCCTATGACTCCGACATCCTGATCATGGACGAACCGACCTCGGCCATTACCGAGACCGAAGTCGCCCACCTGTTCTCGATCATTGCCGACCTCAAGTCCCAGGGTAAGGGCATCATCTACATCACCCACAAAATGAACGAGGTGTTTGCCATCGCCGATGAAGTGGCGGTGTTTCGCGACGGTGCCTACATCGGCCTGCAACGGGCCGACAGCATGGACGGCGACAGCCTGATTTCGATGATGGTCGGGCGCGAGCTGAGCCAGTTGTTCCCGGTGCGGGAGCAACCCATCGGCGATTTGGTGCTGTCGGTGCGCGACCTGAGCCTGGACGGCATTTTCAAAGGCGTTTCCTTTGACCTGCATGCCGGGGAGATCCTCGGCATCGCCGGGTTGATGGGTTCGGGCCGGACCAACGTGGCCGAGGCGATTTTCGGTGTGACCCCGAGTACCGGCGGCGAAATCCTGCTGGACGGCCAACCGGTGCGTATCAGCGACCCGCACATGGCCATCGAGAAAGGCTTCGCGCTGTTGACCGAGGACCGCAAGCTCAGTGGCCTGTTCCCGTGCCTGTCGGTGCTGGAAAACATGGAGATGGCCGTGCTGCCCCATTACGTGGGCAACGGCTTCATCCAGCAAAAAGCCCTGCGCGCCTTGTGTGAGGACATGTGCAAGAAGCTGCGGGTCAAGACCCCGTCGCTGGAGCAGTGCATCGACACCTTGTCTGGCGGCAACCAGCAGAAAGCGCTGCTGGCCCGCTGGCTGATGACCAACCCGCGCATCCTGATCCTCGACGAGCCGACCCGTGGTATCGATGTCGGTGCCAAGGCCGAGATCTACCGACTGATTTCCTACCTCGCCAGCGAAGGCATGGCGGTGATCATGATTTCCTCGGAGCTGCCGGAAGTACTGGGCATGAGCGACCGGGTGATGGTGATGCACGAAGGCGACCTGATGGGCACTCTCAACCGCGGCGAAGCGACCCAGGAACGGGTCATGCAATTGGCTTCGGGCCTGTCCTGATGCCAGCCCGTTCAACTTAATAACGTCGAGCAACATGTGGCGAGGGGATTTATCCCCGCTGGGCCGCGAAGCGGCCCTGTCCCAGGGGCGCCACACCTCCCGGCAGGGAACAACCCCCCTCGCCAAAGAACAAAAAAGGTGAATGGCTATGAACGCGATACTGGAAAACAAACCCACGGCCGCACCGGCCAGGGCGCGCCGGCGGCTGCCGACGGAGCTGAGTATCTTCCTGGTGCTGATCGGCATCGGCCTGGTGTTCGAAATGTTCGGCTGGATCATGCGCGACCAGAGCTTCCTGATGAACTCCCAGCGTCTGGTGTTGATGATCCTGCAGGTGTCGATCATCGGCCTGTTGGCTATCGGCGTGACCCAGGTGATCATCACCACCGGTATCGACCTGTCGTCCGGCTCGGTGCTGGCGCTGTCGGCGATGATCGCCGCCAGCCTGGCCCAGACCTCGGACTTCGCCCGGGCGGTGTTTCCCTCCTTGACCGACTTGCCGGTGTGGATACCGGTGGTGGCGGGGCTCGGCGTGGGGCTGCTGGCCGGGGCGATCAACGGCAGCATCATCGCCATTACCGGTATTCCGCCGTTCATTGCCACCCTCGGCATGATGGTCTCGGCCCGTGGCCTGGCGCGCTACTACACCGAAGGCCAGCCGGTGAGCATGTTGTCCGATTCCTATACCGCCATCGGGCATGGCGCCATGCCGGTGATCATCTTCCTGGTGGTGGCGGTGATCTTCCACATCGCCCTGCGCTACACCAAGTACGGCAAATACACCTACGCCATCGGCGGCAACATGCAGGCGGCGCGCACCTCGGGCATCAACGTCAAGCGTCACCTGGTGATCGTCTACAGCATTGCCGGCTTGTTGGCCGGGTTGGCCGGCGTGGTGGCCTCGGCGCGGGCGGCGACCGGGCAGGCGGGCATGGGCATGTCCTATGAACTGGACGCGATTGCCGCGGCCGTGATCGGCGGCACCAGCCTGGCGGGCGGGGTGGGGCGCATCACCGGCACCGTGATCGGGGCGTTGATCCTTGGGGTGATGGCCAGCGGTTTCACCTTCGTCGGTGTCGATGCCTACATTCAGGACATCATCAAGGGACTGATTATCGTGGTGGCGGTGGTCATCGACCAGTACCGCAACAAGCGCAAACTCAAGCGCTGATACCCGGGACGTTGCGACAAAGCGCCACGCCTGACCCGCGTGGCGTTGCCATTTGTCTTCTTAATACAGCTATTGCACCGAATTTCTTGTTATAAACGCACTCCGATGACTGCCAAAAGCCTGTCAGAGAACATTTGAAGGGGTTGTCGGACATTTTCCCTATGTTTTCAGTTGCTGAGGCCTCGACTCGGCCTTAGACTGCCGCCCCTCGTAAATTGAGTGCCGGGTGGCGCTTGGAATAGACGGCGCCTTCCTGATGAGCGTGGCAGCTGCGCTGCGGGACGCTCCATAATTCGCCTTAATGCACGTTTTTTTATAGAGATATCAATGACAAAGGAAAAGTTGCTGGCCATGCCGGCGGATGACTACATGAATGCCGAGCAGCTGGCTTTCTTCACCAAGCTGTTGCAGAACATGAAAGTCGAAACCCACGAGCGCATCGAACAGAACCGAATCGCCATTGAGAGCCTGGACACCCCGGCTGACCCGGCGGACGCTGCTTCCGTAGAAGAAGAGCGTACCTGGCTGGTCAACGCCATCGATCGCGACCAGCGCATGCTGCCTCAGTTGGAGCAGGCCCTGGACCGTATCAACGACGACAGCTTCGGCTGGTGCGACGACAGCGGCGAGCCGATCGGCCTCAAGCGCCTGCTGATCAGCCCGACCACCAAGTACTGCATCGAAGCCCAGGAACGTCACGAACAGATCGACAAGCACCAGCGTCAGGCCTGATTCGCGTTTTTGCAAAAAAAGATCGCGACCTTTTGACGAAGGCCGCGATCTTTTGCTTTCGCCCGTGCCCGTACGTCTACTCCCGTTGATCTGCTGCAAAGAACGCGACTAATGGACCATGGATAATGGCTCTGTAGTGGCGTTTAATGCATTCATAACAACGAGAAGCGTGGGTGACGAACATGGCGACAGACGGATCTCTGGCGGGTGCGGTGCCGGCCTCGGTACCTGAGACAAACAGCACGGCGCGCTGGCTGACGCCGACCTTGCAGAGTCTCGCCTTGGCATTGCTGCTGTGCGGCATGGCTTTGGGCGGTTGGTCGTTGTACCTGGGCCTGCCGCTGGTCATGCTCATCGTCTGGTTGCCGCGCCTGCGTTCGCGCGTGGCCGCGACGCCCGCACCCGCGACCGACACACTGGCCGAGCTGACCCGCGACCTGTCCTACACCACCAGCCATAACGCGCTGTCGGCGGCCGGTGTCGCCTATTCGGTCAAGCAATTGGCTGGCAAGGTCCAGTCGCAACTCGATGCGGCGGCGCAAATCGTCAGCAATGCCGAATCGATGATCGCCACCGAGCAAGCCACTTCGCAACTCAGCCAGCAAGCCCTGGGCGCCGCCAGCGAGGCCCATCGCAGCAGTGTGGCCGGGCGCAGCGAGCTGGTGGAATCCATCAGCCGCATGCACCAGCTCAGCCAGCGCGCAAACGACAGCCGTGAGTTGATCGAGGCCTTGAGTGTGCGCAGCGATGAAATCCAGCGGGTCAGCCTGGTGATTCAGTCGATCGCCAGCCAGACCAACCTGCTGGCATTGAATGCGGCCATCGAGGCCGCGCGGGCCGGTGAGCATGGCCGTGGGTTCGCGGTGGTGGCCGATGAGGTCCGTGGCCTGGCCGGGCGCACGGCGGCGGCGACCGGCGAGGTCGGGGTGATGGTGGCCGACATCCAGCAACGCACCGCCCAGGTGGTGGAGCAGATCCGTCAACTGGCCGCTGACCTGGACATTGGCGTGCAGCAGGTCGAGCACACCGGCCAACACCTGGAAAACATCGCCCGGCTCGCCGCCGGCGTCGAAACCCAGGTCAGCGCCATCGCCGAAGGCACCGACACCAATCGCGAACAACTCGACAGCCTGTTCCACGCCATCGAGCAGATGCGCGGCGACCTGTCCATCAGCGACCAGCAGACCCAGCGCCTGGCCGAAGCGGCGGTGCAAATGGAAGGCCAGGCCGAAACCATCAGCGAACGCCTGGCCCAAGTGGGCCTCGACGATTATCACCAACGGGTCTATGACCTGGCACGGGAAGGGGCGAGCCAGATCGCCGCGCAGTTCGAAGCGGACGTCGACCAGGGCCGTGTCAGCCTGGAGGATCTGTTCGACCGTAATTACCAGCCCATCCCCAACACCCAGCCTGCCAAATACCAGACCCGTTTCGACCGCTATACCGATCAGGTGCTGCCGGCGATCCAGGAACCCTTGCTGGCCCGGCACGAGGGCCTGGTGTTCGCGATTGCCTGCACTCAGCAGGGCTACGTGCCCACCCATAACAAGGTCTTCAGCCAGCCATTGACCGGCGATCCACAGGTGGACACGCTCAATAACCGAACCAAGCGCAAGTTCTCCGACCGCACCGGGATTCGCTGCGGCAGCCATCAACAGCCGGTGTTGCTGCAGACCTACACCCGCGACACGGGAGAACTGATGCACGATCTCTCCGTGCCGATCATGCTCAAGGGGCGTCACTGGGGTGGTTTGCGGCTGGGCTACAAACCCGAGAAGCCGCGCTAGGCCCTGTGGCGAGGGAGCTTGCTCCCGCTGGGCTGCGCAGCAGCCCCAAAAGGCTGGATGCAGCCAGCAGCCGGAGACACGAGCCGGCAGTACTCCGGGGCGACTGCTGCGCAGTCGAGCGGGAGCAAGCTCCCTCGCCACAAGAGCTGTCTTGTACTTAACTAAAAGTCCTGGCTGCTACAGGTGCCTTGCCACAGCCAAAAGTCCTGGCTGCTATTTACCGTCATGCAGCCGCACATTCAACTGATCCACCAGCACCGCCTCTTCACCGTCGGCGAGCAGCCATTCGCGCAAGAGGTCTTTCTGCTGGTCCGACCAGAAATCGGCCTCCACCAGCTTGACCTCCGGGGCCAGTGGGTGTGCCACGATGAAATCGTCGATGGCTTTGCCGTCCGAGGTCAGGCCGAGTTGGTCGAACAGGGTGCTGAGTTCGTGCGAAGGCTGTTCCATGGGGTTCTCCTTTGGGCGGGCGCCGTCATGGCGCCTCGGTTGCTTCCCTTTATCTGAGGCAAGCACTGGTCAGGAGTTCGATCGGACTCAGGCTTTCAAGGCCCCTTCATCCACTGCGGCTTTCAGCGCCCTGGCGGCTTCCCGGGCGGCCTCGGCAGCAATTTCCGCGGTCTTGAACCAGCGATCTTTTTCCACTTGGTGCCAACTGACCGTGGTCAGGGGCGGTTTGGCGCGCATCACGATGACGGCCTGGAACTCGCCTTCGACCTCTCTGGCTTCGCCCCGGATAAAAAATTCGCCGATATCAAATTCCGTCACGTCGCGCCTTCTCAAAAGTCATGGTGTGGGTGCGCGATCCGTCAATGGGTGACGGTCTTCGCGGGCAGGCAGTATGGCAGCAGTTGCCTGTCGGCGGCTGAGTTAAGTCATGAAGGGGCGTATATGAGCTCAGGCACTTCGTTCCAGACGCCTGGCCAGGTGGCAGGCCTCGTTATGATCGGTGCGGAATCCTCTTACACGTCCAGTGGATGTTTCCTCAATATGGAAAAAGCACTTGCCGGCCAGGACGACCCGGTAACGCGGTTGAATCAACGAGACAGGCAGGCAGTCGACCCTGTCGAACGTGTCGGATGTCTCGACGACACAAGGGGCTTCAGGTTGGATCAGGGTTGTGAAAGTAGCCATGTGAATTCCTTTTCTATGGTTTACCGACGAATTGCCGAGCAGTTTGGGTAGTCTCCACGCCTCTGGCTGCTCTAGAATCGGCAGCACCGTGTGGACGGCTTGCCTATCTAAAGCAATTTTTTTTGGGCTCGATGTCAGAAAAATGCTTTTTTAAGTGAGAAATTTCCCTAAAGTTAGTAGTCCCATCTTTTCCGATGCTCAGAGTGGCTTTTTCCTTCAGCCTCTGGCGACCCCCCGGGAAAGACGGCGAGAGCGGCAACCTATAGTCTGCTCTCGGCCCGGGACAGGGCGCGCCGTTCACTTCGAATTTCAGTTACAGGTCCATTGCGACGTTACAGTCGGCACGGGTTCTCGTGGTCCGTCCTTTCCGAGGGGCGGGCCTTTTTCAAAGATGGGGATGTTTCCTTGGCAGTAAGTAATCTCGACATGCATGCGTTATTCGTACTTGGTGACCTGCGGGCAAAACTGGTCAAACTCTTCCAGTCACGTTTCGTCTACATCACCGAGCAGACCGCCGAAGGTATTTATGTCGCCGAAATCGACACCGAGTCGGCCCTGGTGGTCGATGACAAGCCCAGGCTCGAACTCAAGGTTGGTGATCATTTTCGCGCAGCGGTATTGCCCAGCCGCGAAGGTGGCAAGTTTGAAATCCGCTTTCGCGAAATCAAGCTGACGGTCTATGGCCTCGGTGATTACGCCTTCGTCACGACCCCCGGTGGTCAGGCAATCCTGTTCAAGGAAGGCCACAGCGTGGTGACCGTGTTTGCGGCCAACGAACAACTGCAAGAAGGCTTGACCAAGACCCTGAAGGCGGTCACCGCCAAGGCCGCCAAGTGGCGCAAGGGTGAACTGGTGACGTTCAAGGCCAGCGAGTGAGACGGGCAGTGCCGGTGAGCGCGGGGGCCTCGGTCGCCCTGGACCGGTTACAGTTTTAACGAGATATCGCTGGAACCTCGGCTACAGTCAATTGACTGAACTATTCAGAGGCTTGCGTTCGGTGACGCAGGGCCGTTCAGCCATTGCTGTGTTTGGTACGAGGTTAAAAGCATGAAACGAGTTCGACAGTGGCTGGCTGCCTGGGCCACCTTCACTGTGTTGGTTTCGCCATTCCCGACGTTGGCCGCGTCAGCGCCGATTCACTTCGCTGACTTGAACTGGGAAAGTGGCAGCCTGATCACCGATATCCTGCGAGTCATCGTCGAAAAAGGCTACGGGTTGCAGACCGACACATTGCCGGGCACCACCATCACCCTGGAAACCGCCCTGGCCAATAACGACATCCAGGTGATCGGCGAGGAATGGGCCGGACGCAGCCCGGTGTGGGTCAAGGCCGAGGCCGAAGGCAAGGTGGTCGCCTTGGGTGATACGGTCAAAGGCGCGACGGAAGGTTGGTGGGTGCCCGAATACGTCATCAAGGGGGATCCGGCCAAGGGCATCAAGCCCCTGGCGCCGGACCTGCGCAGTGTCGAGGACCTGGCGCGCTACAAGCATGTGTTCAAGGATCCGGAGAGCCCCGACAAGGGCCGCTTCCTCAACAGCCCCATTGGCTGGACCTCCGAGGTGGTCAACAAACAGAAGCTCAAGGCGTATGGCCTGTCTGACAGCTACGTGAATTTTCGCAGCGGTTCGGGGGCGGCGCTGGATGCGGAAATCAGCTCGACGATCCGCCGGGGCAAACCGATTCTGTTTTATTACTGGTCGCCCACGCCACTGCTCGGGCGCTTCAAGCTGGTGCAGTTGCAAGAGCCGCCGTTCGATGCCGAGGCCTGGAAAACCCTGACCGACGCCGATAACCCCAACCCGAAGCCGACCCGCTCACTGGCCTCGAAACTGTCGATTGGCGTATCTGCGCCGTTCCAGAAGCAATACCCGGACATTGCCGAGTTCTTCAGCAAGGTCGATTTGCCCATCGAGCCGTTGAACAAGGCCCTGGCCGACATGAGCGAGAAACGCATCCCACCCCGTGAAGCCGCCGAGGCGTTCCTCAAGGCACATCCGCAGGTCTGGCAGGCCTGGCTGCCCAAGGAAGTGGCAGATAAGGTCTCCGCGGGCCTGTAGGAGGGCTCGTGCGCCAGCAGGTTGAACTCTTGATCCTGGGCAATGAGTCATTCGCTGGAAACTGGCAACCTACGCCCGTCCAGCGAAATGCCAAATTCCAGCTAGGATGATTGTTCAACTCTTTTCAGGAGGCTGGCGAGATGACGCTTGTGTTGGCTCGGTCGCTGGTCGCAGTGTTTGCGACCATCAGCTTGATTCATATGTATTGGGCCCTGGGTGGGCGGTGGGCGGCCAAGGCAGTGGTGCCTCAGGTGCCGGTGAAGCAGGGGGAGGCGCTGCGACCGGCGTTCGATCCCTCAGGCTGGTTGACCTTGCTGGTGGCCCTGGCCCTGCTGATGGTGGCGCTGCTGGTCTGCCTGCGGGTCGGCCTGCTGGCGCAGCCGGTCACTCATCGGGCGTTGCAGTGGCTGATCAGCGCGATTGCCTTGCTGATGTTCGCCCGGGCCATTGGCGAGTCGGAGCTGGTGGGTTTCTTCAAGGAGGTCAAGGGCTCGACCTTCGCCAGGCTCGACACCTGGGTTTATTCACCGTTGTGCGTGGTGCTCGGGGCAGGGCTGCTGGCGGTGGCCTGGGCCTGACTGGCAGCGCAGTGGGTACACAGCCTGCT
>NZ_JBAMDJ010000037.1:0-64201 GCF_036961705.1 Pseudomonas sp. 3JA | reverse complement strand
ATTCCACGCGGAGCGTGGGGAGCGATCGTTCACCGCCTCCGCAACGTCGGCTCAAGGAAGGTCCTTGAACGGTGCGGGTTCGTGCCTGAAGCGCTGTCGGGTGGCGAGGAAATCGAGGGCGGAGGCCGCTTTGTGTTGTCGATCTAGAACGTTAATCCGCGCAGGAGCGCCATTGGGCCACGTGTACTGCCAGCGTCCATGTTTCGTAATCAGACATTCCTGCTCTCCTGCTCCTTGAGCAGATCCAGTGTCCTTGAGTCGACCTCCAGCCCACCCTCCAACGCCTGGGCATACACGGATTGCCCGCCCGCAGCCGCTGCAAAAAGCGTCATACAGGAGGCGAACTTCATGGCATCGATGGTCCCGAGGAGTTTCTCCAAAGCGGCTCCCGAGTCCAGTACGGCACGAGTCGCGCGTTCGAGTCGCGGTCCCAGAAGCGGGTGCTGCAAATAGTCACGCGCCTCGTCGATGCCGCGCAGGCCATAGTAAGTGGCGTTCTCGCTGACACCCAGGCCGCGTAATTGCGGAAAGATGAACCACATCCAATGGCCTTCCTTGCGGCCACGCTGCAGTTCCAGCAAGGCGTGGTCATAGGTAGACGCTTGCGCCTGGATAAAACGCTCCAGTGATTCGGTCATGCGAGCCTCCGATAGGGTTTCAAGGCTGAATAATGGACCAGACAAGGGCAGAGCCTATAGCACACTTGCGCTATAGCACCGTTCGGCACTCGTCCCTAACCTATGAGCGTTATCGGTTTTTCGATCGATCGCAACGAGCACATTGGGACAAGGATCTGTTTTTTGAAAAGCACACCTGCCAGAAAGTCCAACGTCAATCCGGCTTGGCGCAAATGCCTGGCAACGGCGGTCACCGCCTCGACCTTTGCCGTCAGTGGCTGGGGGGCTTTTAGCGCCGATGCGTCGGCCTCGACCGCCAGTGCAACGTCTTCTGCGGCTTGTACCAACGAAGTGGACTTTCAGGCCGGGACAGTGGTGGAGTATGAAAGCCGTGACAACCTGTCATCGGCCATCAGTCGCGGCAAAACCGAGACGTTGGGGCGCGAGGCATTTGCCGACGCCAATCCGGTGGCTTCGGTGCACACGTCGTACTTGAACAACGCGCCGTTCTTTCTGACGACCACTTTCGCCGAGATCAAGGACGGTCGACTGATTCGTTATGGTGATCGCCATGGCGCCGGGGCATCGTTGGTGACCACCACCTACGAACCTCCCGCTTCCACACCGATTGATCTGCAACCCGGGCAGACCGTCACCGTCAGCTACAAAAACAAAGCCGTGAGCGCCGGGGCGACGATCGAGTTCGATGTCGTCGAGAAGCTGACTTATAACGGTCGTGAAACGATCAAGACGGCCCTCGGTACGTTTGATACCTGCAAGTTCACCAATGAAATCTCTACCGGTTCGGCTTCCGCTGCGCAGCCGAAAAACGTCGTGGTTGTGCAGAATTGGTTTCCTGCGGACGGACCTTACCGTGGTCAGTCGATCCGATCAGTCACGCCGCCGGCCAATGGCGTTGCGCAGCGAATCAATGAAGTCGTCAAGATGCAGTTTGAGGCGCGATGAACGACGCGTTCGAGTCAGAAGATTTGCCGGATTATCGTGGCAGACGCACATCCCCTGTTCCCGCAGCTTGCGAAGCTTATGGCAATCGCTCACCAGCCCTTCACACCACTCATGTCAGGCAACTTGTGAGCGATGCCTTTATGGCAGTCGATACAGGTGGCTTCGCCATTGGCCAGCGACGTCGAGTGCATGGACGCGGCACGCTTGCCTTGGCGGGTGAAATCCATGAATTCGAAGTTGTGGCAGTTGCGGCATTCACGAGAGTCGTTGGCCTTGAGCCGGGCCCACTCGTGTTCGGCCAGTTCGCGGCGCAGAGCGAGGAATTTGTCGCGTGTATCGATGGTGCCGAAAATCTTGCCCCAGACCTCTTTCGACGCCTGCATCTTGCGCGCGATTTTATGGGTCCATTCGTGCGGCACGTGGCAGTCCGGGCAGCTGGCGCGTACACCGGAGCGGTTGGTGTAGTGAATCGTATCCTTGAGCTCGACGAAAACGTTGTCGCGCATTTCATGGCAGGAGACGCAGAACGTCTCGGTATTGGTGGCCTCCAGCGCGGTGTTGAAGCCGCCCCAGAAAACGATCCCGGCGATAAAACCGCCGAGCGTCAGGAAGCCCAGGCTGTAGTACATGCTCGGACGACGCAGGACACCCCAATAGTCCTTGAGCAGGGCGAACAGTGCTTTCATGTTGCCTCCTCAAGGCTTTTGCGCGGCGTTTGCGTCGTCTTGCAGGATTTTGTCGATGGTCTGGAAGTTGTTTCCCACCAATGGTTTTACGTCGGCCTGCGGCACGTGGCACTGGTTGCAGAAGTACCGACGCGGTGCCACGGCTGCCAGTGCCTGGCCGTCACGGTCCATGTAGTGGGTGATGCTGATCATCGTCGCCTGGGTCCGTGCGCTGTTGGCGCGGCTGTGGCAGGACAGGCATTTGTTGCCGTTCTTGTCGATCTGATAGCCGCGGATGGTGTGCGGAATGGTCGGCGGCTGGTCCGGGTAGTTGCGCTCGCGCTTGAGGTCCTTGTTTTCATCTTCGGCAATGGGTGGCGCAGGCATGCTCTGGGTCAGGGTGCCGCCAGGACGGCGGCCATCCGGCGCGGGTGCATCGAGTGGGTAATCGATTTCAGCGGCGATTGCCACGCCGATCACAGTAAGCAGGAGCAACGGCAGGTTTCGAAAAAACATCACGGTTCTCCTCAGGCCACGCTGACCAGCTCGATGCGTATCGCGCATTTTTTATAGTCGGTCTGCTTGGAGATCGGGTCGGTGGCATCGAGCGTGACCTTGTTGATCAGTTTGTTGGCATCGAAGAACGGTACGAAGACCAACCCTTGAGGCGGCTTGTTGCGCCCGCGAGTCTCGATGCGCGCACGGATTTCACCGCGTCGGCTGATCAGCTTCACCTCGCTGCCGCGCCGCGCCTTCAAGGCCTTGGCATCATCGGGATGCATGTAGACCAGCGCATCCGGCACGGCTTTGTACAGTTCCTCGACGCGCTGGGTCATGGTGCCCGTGTGCCAATGTTCGAGGACGCGTCCGGTGGACAGCCAGAATGGGTAGTCGGCGTCCGGGGATTCGGCGGGCGGCTCGTAGGGAAGGGCGAAGATGATCGCCTTCTTGTCCGGGTAACCGTAGAACTGCACCTCGCTGCCTTTCTCCACGTATGGGTCCAGCCCCTCGCGGTAACGCCAACGGGTTTCCTTGCCTTCGACCACCGGCCAGCGCAGACCGCGTTCGCTGTGGTAGCGGTCGAACGTGGCAAGGTCATGTCCGTGGCCGCGACCGAACTGGGCGTACTCTTCGAACAGGCCTTTTTGCGGATAGAAACCAAAGGCCTTGGCTTCATCGTTCTTGTAGCCGGCTTCCATCTGGTCGACGGGGAACTGGTCGACCTGACCATTCTTGAACAGCACCTCGAAGAGGGTCTTACCCTTGAGTTCAGGCGCCTTGGCCAGTAACTCGGCGGGCCAGGTTTCATCGGTGGTGAAGCGTTTGGAAAACTCCATCAACTGCCACAGATCCGACTTGGCGTCTCCCGGCGCACTCACCAACTGGTGCCAGAATTGCGTCCGGCGTTCGGCGTTGCCGAAGGCGCCTTCCTTTTCCACCCACATGGCGCTGGGCAGGATGAGGTCGGCGGCCTGGGCTGAAACGGTCGGGTAGACATCGGAGACGATCATGAAGTTGTTCGGGTTGCGCCAACCCGGCAGGACTTCCTGCATGATGTTCGGTCCGGCCTGCATGTTATTGCTGGCCTGGGTCCAGCAGACGTTGAGCACGCCGTCCTTGAGCATGCGGCTCTGTTCGACCGCATGGAAGCCTGGCTTTTCCTGGAGGGTGCCGGCGGGCAGCTTCCAGATTTTTTCGGCGGTTGCTCGGTGCTTGGGATTGGTCACTACCAGGTCGGCCGGCAGCCGGTGGGAGAAGGTTCCGACTTCCCGCGCAGTACCGCAGGCCGATGGCTGGCCGGTCAACGAGAACGGGCTGTTGCCCGGTTCGCTGATCTTGCCGGTGAGCAGATGGATGTTGTAGATCAGATTGTTGGCCCAGACGCCACGGGTATGCTGGTTGAAGCCCATGGTCCAGAACGAGACGATCTTGCGTTTGGGGTCGGCATACAGCTCGGCGAGATTCTTCAGACGCTCGGCGGGTACCCCCGTCTCCTTGGCGGTTCGCTCCAGCGTGTAGGGCTTGACGAAGGCAGCGTACTGCTCGAAGGAAATGTCCGTCCAGGTGTTGGCCTTGGCGGCATTGGCGGCTTTCTTCTCCCGTGGGTCGTCTGGGCGCAGGCCGTATCCAATGTCCTCGGCCCCCTTGGCGAACCGAGTGTGCTTGCTGATGAAGTCCTGGTTGACCGCGCCGCTTTCGATGATGTGGTTGGCGATGTAGTTGAGGATCATCAGGTCGGTTTGTGGCTTGAACACCATGGGGATGTCGGCGAGTTCGAAGCTGCGATGTTCGAAGGTGGACAGCACCGCCACTTTCACATGGGGTTGGCTCAGGCGGCGGTCGGTGACGCGGCTCCAGAGCACCGGGTGCATCTCGGCCATGTTCGAACCCCAGAGCACGAAGGCATCGGTGGCTTCGATGTCGTCATAGCAGCCCATCGGCTCATCCATGCCGAATGTGCGCATGAAGCCCATCACCGCCGAGGCCATGCAATGGCGGGCGTTGGGGTCGATGTTGTTGGTGCGAAAACCGGCCTTCATCAGTTTGTTGGCGGCGTAGCCTTCCCAGACCGTCCATTGCCCGGAACCGAACATGCCCACTGACTGGGGCCCTTTGTCCTTCAAGGCTTGCTTGAACTTCAGTTCCATGATGTCGAAAGCTTTCTCCCAACTGACTGGCTGGAATTCCCCTTGCTTGTCGTACTGGCCATTCTTCATGCGCAACAGCGGTTGGGTCAGGCGGTCGACGCCATACATGATCTTGGAAAGAAAATAGCCTTTGACGCAGTTCAGTCCGCGATTGACTTCGGCCTTGACGTCGCCATGAGTGGCGACCACGCGGTTGTCCCGGGTCGCGACCATCACGCTGCAACCGGTGCCGCAGAAGCGACACGGGGCCTTGTTCCAGTTCAGGGTGACCATATCGGCTTCGGTCACCAGGTTGCTGGCGGAAGTCACGATCGGAAGGCCGGCAGCGGCGGCTGCAATGGCAGCGGCCTGGGCCTTGACGAATGCTCGGCGGGTCAGGCTCATTTGGTCTCTCCATCGGGCTCGAGGAGTTCGTGGTAGATCAACGCGGCATTGAGTACGCCCGGCAGTTGGTTGATCTGTTCGATGCGTTGAAGGATCTGGTCTTCGTGTCGGGCTTCAAGCACCACCACGAGTTTTCCGGCGGCGCTTTCATGATGCAGTTCCAGGCCATCCAACAGCCGCAGGTTGGCCTTGACCGCGTCGAACAACTCCGGTCGGGCAAGTACGATGAGACTGGCAATATGCAGGGCTTCGTCCATGAGCTGGCTCCAATAGCCTTCAAGAAAACGCCATTCGCTAGTTGGGAGGGCCGGGTGGGCCGTACAGCATTTGGAAAAACCAGACGAGGAAACCGTAGCCGCCGACAATGGCGACCGACAGTAACGGAAAGAGGCAGATGACAAGGAAAAGGAACAGCCGGGTTTCCTTGCGGCGTTCAGGTTTGCGTTCTTCAGCCAACGACATTGGGAATCTCCCGCCGAACCTGAGTTGATACTAGACCACAAAGTTTTTAGGGCTTCTTCGGCTTGGTACATCCCGACCAACGGTGATTTCGAACAGCGCCGGCCGATTTTTTTCGAGCGTTGAGATGGCCGGTACAACCGGCCTGGGGGCTTGCGAATCGACACCAGGCCATGACCAGGCGCCGATCCGTCTAGCGCTTACAGCCAGTACCGCAGGCCGAGCATCAAGGACTGGGCGTTGTATTCGGTTTCCACATCGGCCGGGGGCAGGCCCTGGATTTGGCCGAAGTTCGCTTCGCCGGTCTTGAAGTAGCGGTAATCCAGGGACATGGACCAGTGCTCGCTCAGCTCGTAAGCGACGCCTGCGCCGAGTTGCCAGGCCGAGACGGTGTCACGATGGGTGCCGCCGAACTCGACGCCACCGGCTTCCAGGCCCTTGATGGTCAGCACCGCGTAGCCCAGGCCACCGCCCACATAGGGTGTGAACCGGCTCAAGGGGGCAGGCAGGTTCGGGATGTCATACCAGAGGTTGGCCATGAGGCTGCTGGCTTCCTCTTCGCCTTTGCCCTCGATGCTGCTCCCGCCCTCGTAGATCCGGTTATTGAATTGGTCCAGGGTGTTGCGGCGGTAGCTCAGTTCCACCTCGGGCCGTAGCCCGACCGGGAACCGCCAGCCCACTGCCAGCCCAGTGGCGTAGCCCGAGTGCAGCGGTTGGTTGTATTCCATCTCGACGAAATCATTGTTGTTCTGGGTCAGGTCCTGTTTGGAGACCCAGTTCACGCCACCCATGCCACTGATATAGGGGCCGAGGTTGTCGGCGAAACTCGATGCTGGGGCAATAGCCCCCAGGCCAACGATTGCCATGAGCAGATACTGGGTGTTTTTCTGTAGGTTCATGCTAGATCCGAAATGTGCTGTTATCGATAAGTAAGCAAAGCGAGCCCGGGAAGGCGTGTTCTGCACGCCTGCTTCCGGGAGGCATTCACACGAGGTGCAAAGGCGTCGCGGTTTTCTCGTGTCCTGGGGTGGCGATGGCCCGTTGTTCAGCCAGCGTGCACAGGTTGTCCAGTGCCGTGGTCATCGCTGCGGTCAACGCTTTGCGCAGCAGTGCGCGGTACAGGAAACTCAACGGCCCGGAAATTTTCGCGCTATGGATGACATGGGTTTCGTCGGGAGAAAGCCTGCGCATCTGATGATCGAATTCGAGGTCGATCCACAGCAGCCGTGCACTGTTGCGATAGCTTTCGTGCAGGCTCACGGCTTCCAGTTTCAGTGGCATGTTCAAGCCGTTCTTGAGCACACATTTGCCGCGTGTCCCCGCCTGGAAAGGGCCGTCGAGCTGACACTGGCGAACGTCGGTATCCCATAACGGCGCTTCTGCAAAATTGCTCCAGATCTTCCAGATTTCAGAAGGGGGCGATTTGACTATGACTTGCACTTTGACATCGTTCACGGCGACACCTTGGTTGTGGGGGGCACGGTCATGCGGAGGGCAGATCCATTCAATGCTCAGGCCGCCGGTGCGGATTGACTCAGCACCTGGGCGGTAATACTTGCTTGACCGATTTTTTCACCCCGGTTGAACAGGTCGATATAGATGCGGTTGGTCTTGAATGCCTGGAGCGCCGCATCAAAGCCGGCTTGCGGCGCCAATGACAGCGGGCTGTTCCTGGGGATGGGGCGATCCAGGGTGAAGCTCAAGGCCAGCAGATTCATCGGGGTGTTGAGTGGAATCCGCAGATGGCTGTGGGCGATCTGCATGTAGCACTGGCGAGCGACTTCGAGGAAATACACCATCGAATAGTGCTCGGGATCACCTGCCTGGAAGAAGTGCTCCTGCGGCAGTTTCAGCGTGTCCACGCTCAGGCCCTGGGCGACACCGCTCATGTCACTGACGATGACGTTCTCCTCCCTGGCCTTGTGCAACAGGGCCTTGTTACGGCACGGCGTGGCGGTGAATTCGCCGGCTGGCGATGTCTCGAACGCCGAGCTGTAGGCCATCCCGAGGACGCAGGTGCACATCACTTTCCCGGCCTGCATGACCTTCGCGTTGAACACCTGGGGATCCTGGCCTTGCTCGACGTGCAGATCGATCACGCCTTGCTTCTGTACGTATTGCTGGAACTTGATTGTCAGGGTCTTGATGTAGGCGACCCGTCCGCTCAGAGGGGGCATCGCCAGTTCGATCAATTGCAGCACGCCCTCGAGCAGCAAAATGCCCGGGATGTGATCCAAGGGATGATCGAAGAAGTACGGGTGCGCTTCATCCACCACGAGCTGGGCGTGCAGCGACTGTGGGCTGCGCTGGGCGTTGGCGATCACGATA
The DNA here is from genome assembly GCF_036961705.1 of Pseudomonas sp. 3JA. Taxonomy (NCBI): domain Bacteria; kingdom Pseudomonadati; phylum Pseudomonadota; class Gammaproteobacteria; order Pseudomonadales; family Pseudomonadaceae; genus Pseudomonas; species Pseudomonas sp. 3JA. The sequence goes on along the minus strand of NZ_JBAMDJ010000037.1, from coordinate 56,134 downwards.
TGTTCCGCGCGGCGCTGCCAGCGTGTCGGGCGCTGGGATGTGTCGCCACGGTGCAGGGCGAACAGGCTTTCCATGGCGCGAACCCGCACCCGCAGCCCGGAGAGCAAGGTGCTGGTGAGCATGTCGCTGAGTTGCTGCACGTCGACGCCATCGTTCTGCGGTTCGCGAACCACGCTGACAGGCCGGGCTGGCGTGATGACCTGCTGCAGTTCGTGGGATGACGAATGGGCAAAGCGCAACATGAAGGGATGCTTGATGGGCGAGCTGGCTTCGGCCGCCGCCGGACTCCATTGGCGAAGTTTTTCGGTAAACAGCCACATCACCGTCTTGCCGGCATCGCGCACCTCGATCACCGAATGGGTCGTGCCCTTCAACATCACCGCCAGCAGGGTCTCGATGCCACTGGCTTCAGCCAGGAAGCCGGTCATCTCCTGCAGCGATCCGCTGGCAGGCGTCGCAGCAGGCTGCAACTCACAGACGTCAACGTTCGGATAGTCGCTCGGCGCTTTGCCCAGCCGTTGGCAAGCCTCTTCCAACGAGTCGGCAGCGTGGGCGAGGACCGCCGCGCGGATCACCAGCAAGGGTTTGTCAGCGGCATCCGGTTGATAACGACGCAGCGCGATCAGCCCCAGTCCTTCACCTTGCGTGATTGTGTTGCTCCGGGCGCGCTCGACCTCGATTTCACCGCTGAAAAAACGCCCTGCGCCGAGCAGCAGCGTGGTGATGCCATCGTTGAACCATTGCGGCGAGGCCAGCAGGGTTTGCCAGAACAGTCCCGCCGTGCCGACCAGGGTCTGATGGAAACCCTTGAAGTCAAAAATCTGCGCCGGGTAGCCGGACAACATGTTCGGCAGCATGGTTGCCACGTCCGTCACCTCGACGCCCGGTGCCGTACCTTGCGCCCGGGAGTAGAAGTTGTGGGCGCTGCTGTAGGCATTGCTGAAGCGCTCGCCGCCCATGTTGCAGCACATGACCATCGCAGTGCCGGGCGAACCGGCCACGCCTGGCAAACGTCGCAGCAGATGATTGACGCGATCGGTGATCAACAGCTTGAACGGGTCGACATGAGCCAATGGCTTGGGACCCATGCCAAAGCCATCGATATCGATAACGTGGTCTTGGGCGAGGAATTTTCCCAGCAACGGTTGACCGGGCGCCGGGGTGTAATCAACGAAGCGCCCATAAGGGAACATGACCGAGGGGGCGGCGGGTTGATCGAGTTGCTGTTGGAATGACTGCAAGGAACGGTGGCTGCCCAGCGCTGCTTCAGCCTCGACAATGGCAAGGTCGAGCATTACCACGCCACTGGCGCCCGCCGGGGCGGTCAGGGGGGCGGCAGAGTGGTTGTCGGGAATGTATTCATCCACCACCAGGTGCGCGTTGGCGCCGCCGAAACCAAAACTGGAGATGCCAATCCGGAGTGCAGATCGATGATCCTCCAGGGGGTGTACCTGCTGGGTGGCGAGTCGCAGGCAGGTCTCGTCGACCTTGGTGCTGGGGCGGTAACCGGGCTGCGGGGGAATGCCTTTATGGCGCAGTATCATCAAGGCCTTGGCGAGCGAGGCCCCTCCGGCAGCGGCCAGGGGATGGCCGATGACCGACTTGATCGAACCGATGATGATTTTCTTGCCGTCCGGACGATGGGGGGCAAAGAAGCTGTTGAGCGAGGCCAACTCCGTTGCGTCCCCTAGCGGTGTACCGGTGCCGTGGGTCTCGATGTAGTCCACATCGCGTGGATCGAGGCCGCGATAGGCACGTTGGTAGGCCGAGTACTGGGCCTGTTTGCCTGGCGCAAACACCGAGCCTTCGGCGCCGTCGGCGGACATGCCCAAGGCGCGCAGCACGCCCAGGGGACGACGCTGCGCTGTCAGGGCCTGGGCGAGTGGTTCGACCAGAAAGGCTACGGCACATTCGCCCGGCACGATGCCGTCGGCGTCCTGGCCGAACGCTTCCATCCGCGCGCGGGCGGAAAAAGCCGTCAACTGCGAGAAACCCAGGAACAGCGCGGGTGGCAGCACGGTGTTGAGGGCCATGACAATCGCGTTGTCAGCCTGGCCACTGTTGACCAGCGCCTGGGCCATATCCAAGGCATAGGGGAACGAACTGCACGCGGTGTCTACCGACAACGCCGGCCCACCCAAGGCAAAGGCCGCCGCCAGTTCCGCCACTTGCTCACCCGGTGTAAAGCCCGACGGCGTGTCGGTTTTTCCGGATACGCCGGTGACGAAATAGCTCTCGTCGCTCCAGGAGGTCGCGACCACCAGCGCGGTGCGCTCCCTGCTCAGCGCCGAGCCTTGTCCGGCGAGTTGGGTGAGCAACGTCTGGAGCACTTTCTTGCCGATGGCGACCTGTCGTCCTTCGTGCCGTGACGGGGTCGAGGCGTCATCGGTCAGGCAAAAAGCGCTGTCCAGGTACGTGCGATCCTTCTCGCCGGCCTTGGTTGAATAGATCGACGCCTTGTCCAATTCCCAACGTGTCGGCATGGATTCGATCGGTGCGATCTGCCCTTGCCAGAGCAACTGCCAAAGCGCATCCGTGGACGGCGCCCCCGGAAACTCGCCTGCCATCGCGCTGAAGCAGAAATTGCCCATTGTTGTTACTGCGCCACTCATACCTGTCTCCCTGATCGCCAAAATGCTGGGTGACCTGTTCGATCACCCGGATTCCATTCCTGTTGCTGCTGGGCTCAGCTCAACCTGGCCAGCAGCGACAAGGCATCTTGAGGAGTGCGACGGGACATCAGCGCTTCACCGGCAAACTCGCTGGCAGAGCACTGTTGCGCCATGGATTGGCAGAGCGCCTCGCGGGCAAAGCCGTTGAGGCCCAGTTGTGCGAACGGCGTCTGGATGTCGATCGACTGCGCTGCGTCCGGGATCAACGGAGACAGGGCATTGAGCAGCAGGTTTTCTTCCTGCCCCTGAGTGTCCGTCGTGGCAGCTGAAGGCTCGACGCCAGGCGCTGCCTGCGGTGTTGGATCGGCCAGGGCGGCTTGAATCAGGGCAATGGTTGCCTGCGGGAGCTTGGCGTTGGCCAGCTCGGAACTGTGCGCCTTGAGTTGTGGCCACATGGCGACTACCGACTCCAGGAAGTCCAACTGCACCAGCGAATCAAGGCCCAGGCTTTCATAGCTTTGTGACGGGTCGATCTGCTCAACCGTAAAGCCGGTGATGGCCGCGAGTTGGTCGAGCACCCATGCTTGGACATCCACCGTGGGTGCCTGCGGATCGGCTTCAAGCCGTGCCAGCAAGGCGGTCGGGGTAGGGGCATCGAAGAGCTGCGAGGTGAGGTCTTTCTTTTCCGGGAAGTGCTGGGCCAGGGATTCGAAAATATCGACCAGCCCCAGCGAGTCGATCCCCAGGCTCTCGAAGCTCTGATCGAAGTCGATCTGTTGCGGCTGGAAGCCGGTGACGGTGCTGATTTCGGCACGCAACCATTGCCCGTAGCTAAGTGCATCTGTCTCTTCGACGGCTTCGACGACAGGTGCCGGCGCCAGTATGGTCGGATTCAAGTGAACCGGCTCCAGTACGGGAGCACTCTGGTTGACAGCTGCTTCGGTCCCATTGGCATATACGCCCTCAAGGACTTGTTGATGAGCATTGAAATAATGCGCAGTGACTGTTTCAGCCTGTTCCAGGAGTCGCAGCAATATTGCTTCTTTGGCGACATTGGATTCGCACAGTGAATCAATAATCTTTTCGGAAAGAGAGAAATAGCTATGGGCTATTCTCCCATTGGATACGATGAATTCCTGCACAACATCGTTAAGTTGCAAGCGCATAAAGTTCTCCTAACCAAGTCGGTCGATATTTCTATAAGTAAGAAAGATCAAAAATCATGGCCCAGGGCAGGGCCTTGTTTATATCAAATCATCAAACTGGCAGTAGCCATGGAGCGACTTAAAGTTGGAGTTCCACTGCGTCGGTCTCGCAAGTTATTGTTTTCCTGGCGCCCTTGAGCAACCCGGACCTTACGTTCAGATACGTCATCAGCGTTATTGCATCGGCGCCGAGGAAAGCGATATAGCCGTCAGGACGAATCAGCATCATCGTGCCTTCCTTGGCGTGATAGCGCTTATGCAGTCGCCAATCGGGGTCCAGCAACGTCGAATGCCAAGCCGGCAGGCCGGCGCTGCTCAGGGCGTCGATCACGCAGTAGGCCTTGATGCCTGGGTAGTCCTGTTCCACCGACTTGGCCAGCGTGTAGTAGCCTGGCAACAACGGCGAAAACTGATCGGCCGCGCTGAAAATCAACAGCGTGAATGTCCCGTGGAACAAGTCGATCAAGCGTTTTGTCGGCATCCCTTGCAGTTGCCACAGTTCGACATCGGGCGCCAGTTGCCCGGCGCGAGGTGCTGCGGTCTGGAACTCGGGTTTTTTCCCTTTCTTGCTCCAGTTCTTGCGCTGCTTCTTCGTCAGCGATTCTTGAATGTAGTCACTTTTCTCATAGTGATATTGATGACCGGAAATCATCGACGGCAGTTTACGCTGGACCTTTTTGCGGTTGCTCAACAGCGGCAGGACGTTGTCGCGCAGCCACACCAGGGCGCGACGCCGGACCGTAATCAGCCCCGTCAGCCGGTGTGCGGTGTTCTCGACTTCCAGGGCAACCGGGTAGCGCTCTTCGTTGTAGCTGTCGAGCAAGGACGGATTCGCCAGGCCCTGATCGACATAGGCCATTTTCCAGGCCAGGTTATAGGCCTCGGAAACCCCCAGGTTCATCCACTGCCCACCGATGGGGCTGCCGATATGCGCCGAATCCCCCAGCAGAAACACGGAACCTTGTTGCATCGATTGCACGCGGCGATGCTGGAAAGAGGCGATGGTGGTCGATGAAATGTTGGACAGCGTCATCTTTTGCCCGCGCCCTTCGCACAAGCGCTGGAAGTTCTCCAGGCTCAAGGACGGGCGCTCGCCTTCTGGTGGCAGGTTGTAGGGCATTTCGATGAACAGCCGATAACGCGATTGAGCGCTGATCGGTGCAACGGCCACATAACCGTCCTGCGCACCCAGGAAGAATGCGCCCTCATCCTTGCTTCCGGACCACTCGATATCGGCATCGGCGAGCATGAAGAAGCGGTCGTAGGACGAGCCTTCGAACGTCATGTCCAGGCGTTTTCTGATGTTGCTGCGAGCACCGTCGCACGCGGCTACCCAACGACTGGTGAAGTGTTCGTCGGTGCCGTCGGCATGCTTGAGCGTCATGCGCACCGAACCCGGCAGGTTTTCGATGTCCACCAGTTCGGTATTCCACTCCACCTCGGCGCCCAGCTCCCTGAGCCGCTCCAGGAGAATTTTCTCCGTTTGCGGCTGTGGCAGGCTCAGGAGCAGGGGATAGGGCGCGTCCAGGTAGGAGAAGTTGTAGTTCAGCACCCGCTTGGCGTTCGACTGCACCGAAAACTGGTTGATCGTGAAGCCGTCGCTGATGGCTTGCTCGGCAACGCCCAGGTCCCGAAAGATTTCCAGGGTCCGGGAATGGATAGCCATCGCCTTGGTCGCCGTCGAGGGGCCGGCGTTCCTTTCAATGATGCGGAACGACACGCCCCATTTCTTCAACAGGATTGCCAGGGACAGGCCAACAGGACCGGCTCCGACGATCATGACGGTCGGGGCGCTGCCAGGGCGCTTGAAATGATTGGGGGCCAACGTGCTCAGAGTGTTCATCGATCAGTACCAGTTTCTGTAGAAGGGAGAGTTGGCAATGCCGAGCAGGGCGTCGTCGCCCGATGAGTCGCCGTAGGCATAAATGTAAAAATCATCAAGGTTGCTCAAGCAGCCCTTGAGCCGCGTGACTTTCTCTCGCTCTACACAGTTGGTACCGGATATCCCGCCGGTCAGCTTGTTCTTTGCCGTTGCCAGGCGGGTGCCGCACACATAGTCAAAACCCGCGGCCTGGCCCCAGGGGATCAGGTAGTTTTCCGGCGAATTGCTCACCAGCGCGGTGACGTGCCCCATGGACTGATGCCATTGCAGCCGCCGCAGCGCCTCGGGCCTGAGCCAGAGCGGCAGCAGCTCGCTGATGAAATACTTGGCATGTTCGCGTTCTTGCTCCACCGACAGGCCGCCCAGGTAGCAGGCGATGAACGCCAGCCGTGCTTGCATCAGCGGGGTGATGCCGACGATCACGCTGAGCATCTTGGGCAGCAGGGGAATGATCCGCAGCCAGAACGAGCGGGTGCCCACGATAAAGCGCATGTAGCGCCAGAACGTGTGCCGGTCGGTCAATGTGCCGTCGAAGTCGAAAACGGCCAGGACCGGTTGTGTGCTGTTAGCGTGCATGTGCCTCTTCCTTGAGAGAAGTAATCTCGATGGTCTTGGGCAGCTTGAAGCCCGATAGGTAGCGCGAAAGCAGGGTGGACAGTGCGTTCTGGCTCAGCTCGCCAGTCCCTTCGACGCACAGGTGCAGCACGTTGACTTCCTTGTGGTCCGGGACGATATAGGCCTTGGCGCGCACCACGCCGGGGTGCTTGAGGGCGACGGATTCGATTTCCACCAGGTCGACCATCTGCGCCTTGATCTTCGAGATTCGCAGGCGCTGGCAATAGAAAAACACATGGCCATCGTCGTCCTGCCAGACCAGGTCACCGCTGTGGAACCAGCCATCGCGGAAGAACCGCGCATTGGTGTCCTCGGCATCGTTATAGCCGTCGATCACCATCGCGCCACGTATCAGCAATTCGCCGATACGCCCCGGCGCTACGTCTTGGCCCTGGGCATCGACGATGCGCAGTTCCACACCGCTGATCGGCTGGCCCATGGCGCCACGGTGGACCGCACCAATCGAGCTCTGGACGATTACGGGCATGCTTTCGGTCAAGCCATAGCCTTGCAGCACCGGATTGCACCCCAGCAACTTCCCCAGCTTCTCGGCTTCATCGGCCGGCAGGTGGCTGCCCCCCGAGTAAATCATCAACTGCGGGTGCAACGGCAGGAGCGCGCCTTTGCGTTTGGCCAGGCGCGTATTGAAGTAGCGAATGACATCGGGCACCAGGCAGGCAAAGGTGACCTGATGCTCGGACAGGACTTCAGCGAGGTCTCGGTTGAGCAGGGTGTTGGTCATCAGCAGGGTGGCGCCCACGCTCAAGGGAAACACCATCATCACGGACAGGCCGAAGATGGCATACAGTGGCAACGTCACCAGATGAACGGAGCCGACGCCTTGCAGATGAAAGTGCTCATGCAGCCCGTCGCTCGATTGCGTCAGGTCGAGATATCGGTGAGAAACAGCCAGGGGCCTGCCGATGCCTCGATAGGTGAATTGGACCGAGACGACCGGATTACCCTCGGGCAACAACAAGGGTTCGACCTGGCAAGGCAGTTGAGAGATGGCCGTTGCGTTGGCGGGCAGGGACGATGACGGTTCGCTCCCACCGTCCAGCACCAGGGAGTGCCTGACACCGTTGTCAGCCTGGAACACCTCACTGTGTTGCACCCATAGCGTTTCGGTCGTGACCACGAGCGTCGGCCTGGCGAGGCTGACGACACTGGCCATTTCGAAAGGGGTCAACTTGTAGTTGAGGATGACCGGAATGGCGCCTCGCCCGATGATCGCCAAGTAGTAAGCGATGAATGCCACCCCATTGGGCAGCACCAGCGCTACTTTGTCGCCAGGCAATACACCAAGCGCTGTAAGAGCGCCATTGCATTGTTCAGCCTTGATGTGCAACTCGCGGTAAGTAACGGTATCTTCTTCCGTGTCCAGATGCCGAATAGCAACTTGCTCGGGAAACGATTCCGAAAAACCGACAAAGCGATGCAGAAAACCTTCTTTATATGAAAGGCTTTTCATTTACCAACCTCTCTCAATCCTTGGATGTATGGCTAGTCAAAAAAAGTACTACAGAGGCAGGCTATATATGAATTGTTTCAATTAAGCATCTGTGTAGTTGTTATTCCGATACCAATCCAGGGTATCGGTCAGGGTTTCAGCAACAGGGCGGAACTTGCACTCCAATTCTCTTGAGCTTTTGTTATGGCTGAAATGAGTGCGGCCTTGTTCTTGCTCCATGAGCTTGACCGTGGAGGTACTGATGAGCACCGGTTTTTTTGTGATCCGGTAGTAACCTTCATAGATAAGCGCGATGATTCGCAGCATGAACAGAGGCACTTTTCGCTCTGGGGCTTTTATGCCACTGACGCTGGACAGCGCCTGGAAAATGCTCTTCATGTCCATGTGATTGCCGGCGGCCAGGTAGCGCTCTCCAGACCTGCCACGGGTGATGGCCGCGATTTGATGCTCGGCCACATCCCGGGCATCGACAACGGAAAAGCTTCCGGGGAGTACACCGGGCAATTTCTGTCCGACAAAGTCGAGCAGGAACTGTCCTGAGGAAGTAGGGCCGATATCGCCGGGGCCGAACATCCACCCTGGCAGGACCATGGCGATAAACATGTCCGGGTGCTGCGCCAGGAATTGCTGGACCTTCTGTTCGGACAATATTTTGCTCAAGTAATAATCGTCAGCCTCCAATTCACTGCGAGACATGGTTTCATCGATCACTTGATCCCGATTGCCCTTCAATACGGCAATGGAAGAGGTGTGGACCGCACGACGGATACCGGCGTCATAAGCGGCTTGCAACAAGCGCTCGGTGCCGGTCACATTGGTGTCATACAGTTTTTGCCAATGTTTCCCGCCTTTGTAACTGTCGCGGAAATAGGCCGCCGTATGAAACAGGGCGTCACAGCCTTGCAGGGCATGGGCGAAGGCCTCGACATTAAGCATGTCGCCTTCGACGAACTCCACAGGCAGGTTGCCGAACTGTTTCCTGGCTTTCTCTACGGAACGAACCAACGCTTTTACTTTGATGTTCCGCTTTAACAGCGCACGAACGACATTATTCCCGAGCAGGCCAGTAGCGCCTGTAACGAAGGCATATTCCATTAAAATCCCGCTCCTGTGAGGTGACCTGGCATTGCATCGAGAGCGGTGTCACTGACTCGATGCGCTGATCAGGCGTTGGGCTCCACCAACGGCGCAAGTAAAAACCATTCGGTATCTGAAAATCAAGTGGTATTTCGTCGAATTGACGAGCTGATGGCTCTGCATTGGGCTTCGTGCGCGTTTTTTCAGGTTCCGGTGCATGCTCGAGGGCAGGAAAATATCCGGTTTGAGCCGCTCAAAGGGACGGCAAGGGCTCATCAAGGGGCGCGAAACGAAGACTGTGAGTCACGCCTATCCGGCAAAAACTGGGGCCTGTAGCCCCATCTAGGGTGCCTTTGCGGCTGTTCCAACTACATGGCACATACATGGCATTTTTTGAAAGTTAAAATGTAAATGATTGAACAAGGCGCGTATAAGATATGATGGCGAAAACGGGTTCCGTACAGTGAGTAATCGATTCGTTGCATTCAGTCACACATAGCTATCTTGTTTGGCCAAAGGAGCCGAGGGCGTGATTAAAAAGAGACTAGGTCGAGAAGAGAGCCAGCAAGTAACAAGAGACAAATTGTTCGACACAGCCACTGAGCTGATGATCCGCAAGGGCTTTCATGCCGCCAGCGTCAACGTTATCGCCGAAGAGGCGGGCTTTTCCAAAGGCGCCTTTTTCTCAAATTTCTCAAGTAAATCGGACTTGCTGCTGCAATTGACTCAACGCTTCAAGCGAGTTGAGATCGAGCGACTGAGTACGACCCTGGCATCGGGATATTCGGCGGAACAGTTGAGCCACGGCTTGAATGCCTATATCGATACGCTGAAGAACAATACCCGCTGTGCGATCCTCGATGCCGAGTTGCAATTGATCGCCTTGCGCGATGAAGAATTCTCGCCGCATTACTACGACTTGCATGAGGAAAACAGCGAGGCCTTGGGCAAGCTGATTACCATCATATTCAATCATGCCGGCAAGAAGCCGCCGCTGGCCTACGCCGCGCTTGCCAAGACCTTCACCGCCCTGGCGGAAGGCCTGATATTGCAAGGGCATAAAGACCCAGCTGTTGAAATCAAGCTGGTGCTGAACTCGCTCATCCAGACCGCAGAGCCTCTATAAGTCCCTGGCGTTATCGTTGATTGGCCCAGCAATCTGTAGAGCAGGGCGGCAATGCCATTGGGCCTGGAAGGTCTTGAAGTTATCCGGGATGCACCGCAAGGTTTGACTGGACGCATGGATGGGTCTTTAGTTGTGCAATACAACTAATGGCTCGTTGCGTCCGAGGTCCCCCGTGAACCAGTGCCCACCAGACCTGATTGAAAAAATCCGTTCGGCGTCGCGTCTCATGGTGCGGGAGCTGGGGTTCATGCACGCCACGCTGGCTGCGACGGGTTATCCGCCGTCGTCGGTGCACACAATAGTCGAACTCGGCCATCGCCAATCCCTGACGGCGGGTGAGCTTGTCGAGCTGCTTGGCTTGGAAAAATCCAGCGTAAGCCGGATGGTTCGCAAGCTCGTCGAGGCCGGTGAGATTGAAGAAATTGCCCATGAACAGGATGCCCGAGCCAAGCGACTGCGGCTCACCACGCAGGGGCAAAAGACCCTTCGAGCCATCGATGCGTTCGCCACCCAACAGGTTGTCGCGGCCATGTCTCACTTATCCAGCGAGCAGTGTCAGATCGTGAGCGCGGGGATTGCCAGCTATGCCGTTGCGCTGCACGCTCATCGACTCGGTACAGAGCCGCCTGCGCCGGCGCCGTTGGAGATTGCCCGGGGCTATCGTCCAGGCGTGATTGGCCGCATTGTGCAAATGCATGCGGACTATTACTCCAGGCATTCGAACTTCGGCCAGTTGTTCGAAAGCCTGGTGGCATCGGACATGGCGCAACTGATGGGGCGTTTGCACAACCCGCGCAATGAGGTCTGGTCGGCCCTGGATGGCGAACGCGTGGTCGGTTCGATTGCCATCGACGGAGAAGGAGAGGGCGGCAGTGCGGTACTGCGTTGCTTCATCCTGGATGATTCGGCACGAGGCAAGGGCGCCGGCAGACGCCTGTTGGCTGAAGCGATGAAGTTCTGTGACGAGTGGGGCTTCAGTTCAACGAGCCTCTGGACGTTCCAGGGGCTCGAAGCTGCCCGCAAGCTGTACGAGGATTTCGGTTTCAAGTTGGAACTGGAGCAAGAAGGACAGCAATGGGGGCGACCCGTCACGGAACAGTGTTTTGTACGACCGGGCCCGGCTGTCTCGCCAATTTGAAGTCGTATCAATCGGCGGTGTTGGATATGCCCTCACAAACAATCTGGGCAATTGCTACACGCCGTTGTCAGGCATGATCTAAGCTCCAGAGGAGGGTTACCCGAGCAGGGGGTTTCAATGCGAAGCGCACCTGAAAACAGCCTGAAAAAGGCACTGAAAGCCTGCCGGGACAGCTTCATCTCTGTCGGGTTTTTCAGCTTTTTCATTAATGCGCTGATGCTCGTACCCACGTTTTACATGCTCCAGGTCTATGGGCGAGTGATCACCAGCGGAAGTCTGACGACCCTGACCATGCTGACGCTGATCATGACCGCATTGCTGGTGACCCTCGGTTCGCTGGAATGGATCCGTTCGCGTGTCATGGTTCGGGTCAGCACCCGGCTGGATGTGCTGCTCAGTCGCCAGGTCTATAGGGCCAGTTTCAAACGTGCCCTGGAAAGTGGCGGCATGGATGCCTCGGCCCAGTCGCTCAATGACTTGACCGGCTTGCGGCAGTTCCTTTCGGGTAACGGCTTGTTCGCGTTTTTCGATGCGCCCTGGTTGCCGATCTATATCGCGGTGATGTTCCTGTTTCATCCCTGGTTTGGCTGGGTCGCGACGGGCAGCGCGCTGTTGTTGCTCGTGCTCGCCTTCGTCAACGAACGATTGACGGGGCCGGTACTGGCCCAGGCCAACAAGGAGCACATTGGCGCGACGCTCTACACCACCAAGAGCCTGCGCAACGCCGAAGTGATCGAATCCATGGGCATGCTTGAGACCCTGATGGATCGTTGGGGACGGCGTCAACGCAACGTGCTGTTGTTGCAATCGGCGGCGAGCGACAGCGGGGCGATCATCAGCACGCTGTCGCGTACCTTTCGCATCCTTGTGCAATCGCTGGTGCTGGGGCTGGGGGCGTACCTGGCCGTGGACCATCAGGTAGGGGCCGGCCTGGTGTTCGCCGGGTCTGTGTTACTGGGGCGGGCGCTGGCCCCCATCGACTTGATCATCGGCAGTTGGAAGGGATTTATCGCCGCTCGTTCTCAATACAGCCGTTTGAACGACATCCTCGATAAACAGCAGGCCCAACCCGAGCGCATGTCCTTGCCGGCGCCCCAGGGGCATGTCCAGGTCGAGAACCTGATTGTCGCGGCCCCCGGGTCCAGGGTGCCGATCCTCAAGAACATCAGTTTCAGCGCGCCTGCCGGCTGCATGGTGGGCGTCATCGGTCCCAGTGCGGCGGGGAAGTCGACCCTGGCCAGGGCGCTGCTGGGTGTCTGGGCGGCGCAGCACGGGGTGGTTCGGCTCGATGGCGCCGACATCAGCACTTGGGACAAGCATGAGCTTGGGCCCTATATCGGTTACTTGCCCCAGGACATTGAATTGTTCGAAGGCACCCTCGGCGAAAACATCGCTCGCTTCGCCGGAGTCGATTCGGTGAAGGTGATCCAGGCGGCCAGGATCGCGGGTGTTCACGAGATGATCCTGCAGTTTCCCGATGGTTACGACACTGTCATCGGTAGCGAGGGCCTCATGCTTTCGGCAGGGCAGCGCCAGCGCATCGGACTGGCCCGGGCACTGTATGGCAGTCCACGGCTGATCGTTCTCGACGAGCCCAATTCCAATCTTGATGACGTCGGTGACCGCGCCCTGGCGGCAGCGATCCAGCAGCTCAGGCAGACCGGCGCGACGCTGTTTGTCATTACCCATCGGACCAACATCGTGTCGCAGCTTGATCGGCTCATGGTGATGAACGCTGGGATTATCAGTCTCTACGGGCCACGCGAGCATGTCCTGGCCGAACTTAACGCGCAGCGACAGCAGGCACAGATGCCAGCCGTGCCCGCAAGCACCGGCACGGCTTCGGTCGATACCGGCAAGGGTGATTCCAATGAATCCCATGGTGCCCAGTCGTCAAATTGAGAGCTTCGCCGACCTGCCGACATCCGATCACAAGATTCGTCGCCTGGGCGTTGTCATCATCGGCGTGATCTTCGGCGTGTTCGGCACCTGGGCGGCCATCGCGCCCCTCGACGGCGCCGCGTATGCGCCAGGCGTGGTCACCGTGCAGGCTTATCGAAAAACCGTCCAGCACCTTGAAGGCGGCATCGTCAAAGCACTGCTTGCCCACGATGGCGACATCGTCAAGCGTGACGATCCGCTGATCATTCTCGATGACGCCCAGTTGCGCTTCGAGTACGAGATGGCTCGCGGCCAACTGATCGCGGCCAGGGCCATGGAGGCGAGGCTTATCGCCGAGCGCGACAGTTTACCGATGATCGGTTTTGGTGACATCGCCGATCCCGACAGTGTGCGGGGCATGGAGGCGCGCCAGGGCGAGACCCGGGTATTCAGCGCTCGACAAGGTTCACGACTGGGCCAGATCGCGGTGCTGCGCGAGCGCGTTGGCCAGTTCCGCCAGCAGATCAAGGGGCTGGAATCGATGGTCGGTTCCAAGGTTCATCTGGAGAAATCCTACAGCGGTGAAATCGATGAGTTGGCCGACCTTCTCAAACAGGGGTTCGTTGACAAGCAGCGCCTGCTCGAACAGGAGCGCAAGTTGGGGCTGTTGCGTTCAGAGGTCGCCGATCACCGCTCCACCATTGACCGGACGCGCCTGCAGATCAACGAAACACAACTGCAGATCCTGCAGGTCGACAAGGATTTCAATGCTGACGTCGTCAAGCAACTGGCCGAGGTCCAGACCCGGATCTACGACCTGAAGGAGAAAACCTCGGCGCTGGAAGACCGGCTCTCTCGTATCGTCATCCGGGCGCCCGAGGCGGGCATGGTGATCGACATGTCGGTGCACACCATTGGCGGGATCGTGCGTCCGGCGACGCCACTGCTCGATATCGTGCCCTCGGTGTCCGACCTGGTCATCGAGGCCCAGGTGGCACCGGTGGATATCGATCGCATCGCCATCGGCAAGCGTGCCGATATCCGTTTCGGCGCATTCAATAGCGCCACCACGCCGGTGATCGAAGGCGAGGTCAGCAGCGTGTCGGCAGACCGGATGACCAACGAAAAGACGGGGACGGCCTATTACCTGGCTCGGGTGCGGGTAACCGAGGCGGGTGCGCGCACCTTGGGTGAGCGCAAATTATTGCCGGGCATGCCGGCGGACGTTTTGATTATCACCGGGCAACGCACGTTGTTGCAGTATCTGATGCAGCCGGCTCGCAATGCCCTTTCTCAATCGATGATCGAGGAATGACCATGGTTGCGTCGGCAGCTCTGCTAGGCAGTGTATTGATGCTCGCCGCGGGTGCGGTCCTGGCACAAACCGAGGCTGCAACGCCCGCCGGGGTCAACGCCTCGACGTTTTCCACCGACCTCATGCAGCTTTATCGCGAGGCACGGCTGGAGGATCCGCAGATCGTGGCGTCCTATGCGCAAGCGAAGGCGGGCCAGGAGCATCAGCGCGAGGCCATGGGCGCGCTCTTGCCGCAGTTGTCGTTCAGCGCCGGGTCGAACCGGATTCACCAGGAAAGCGACCTGGTGCAGCGCAGTTTCGATAGCGAAAGCTACGGCCTGGTGCTGCGTCAGTACCTCTACAACAAAGCTGCGTGGGAGAACTATCAGAAGTTCAAGAGCCTGGCTCGGCAGTCCGAATCCCAGGCCCTGGAAACCCAGGCCGAAGCCTCGGTGGAGCTGGCCCAGCGTTACTTCACCGCGCTGGCGGCCGAGGATGAATTGGAGTTGGTGCGGGCAGAGCGTCGAACCACCCAGAGGAGCCTGGACCGGATCAATGCGTTGTACGAAAAGCAACTGGCATTGATCACCGATCAACTCGATCTCAAGGCCCGGGTGGATCTGCTCACGGCCCAGGAACTGGACGCTCGCAACCAGGTCAGCCTCAGTCGCGAGGCACTGGCGGAGATCGTTGGCCGGCCGGTCAAGGAGCGCCTCAACCGGATTCGTGAAGACCTTCAGTTGCAAGTCTCGGCAAACAGCCTGGAGACCTGGGTTCGCGATGGCATGGCACTCAACCCGGCGCTCAAGGCCAACGAAAGCGGCGTCGAAGCGGCGGGGGCAGCGTTGCGCAGCGGCAAGGGGGGGCACTATCCGACGCTGAGCCTGAACCTGAGTGCCCAACAGACCAATGAGGGTTACAACAACTCCCTGGCCCCCCGCACCGACAGTTATGTCGCCGGGATAGGTCTCCAGGTGCCGCTGTACAGCGGTGGCTCGACCTCGGCGCGGGTCCGTGGACTCTACGAGGATCAAGTGGTTGCCGAGCAACAGTTGGAGGCGACCCGGCGCCGGGTGGTCAAGGAGATCACCAACGCCTACCTGACCGCCAATTCCAATGGCGAAAAAATCGGTGCGAACCGGCTGGCATTGGAATCGGCACAGTTATCGAGGGTGGCTGCCGAGAAAGCGCTGAGCTACGGGATGGTCAATTCCGTCGATGTCCTGGCCAGTGTACGCAATGAGTTCCGCGCTCGGCGCGACTTGCTAAAGACCCAATACGACTTTCTCAGCAACGTGCTGATCCTGAACCGCTGGGCGGGAAAACCACCGGCCGAGGGTATCGAGAATGTGAATGGCTGGCTGAGTTCTGGCAGCGTTGGCCAGGACTTTCGTTGATCGGGATAGGCCCATGCAGCACACCGTTGGCTGATTCGGAGCAGGTTTTTGACGGTATATTGACGTCATGTTTATTGAGATGTGTAAGTGCATGCCGCTCGTCGATTAATTGACGATTGTCTCTCGGCCTCATACAGGCTGCCAATGCCTTGCTCCTGGCTTAACGAGCTGATTTAGCGAGTGTTTTTTTCACTTTCGGGAAGTGTGGGCAGACGGGTCGGCGCCAAGCCTCGGCCGACGGCTGGCTGATGGGCCGCCTGTGGCGCGCTGGGCTGGCCTAGACTCAGCCTACGAGCTCGAAAGGGGCACATTATCATGTGTAAGCTGTTGATAATTATTCCTATTCAGGTTGTCTCGATGGTTTCTCCCGACTTCTTGAAATGCACACTACCCCCATCAGAACATCCAGCGGACATCCTGGCTTGCCTTGCGAGGGGGGTAGCGCTATGAGACCGGATCATAGAGCACCCATCCGCGTGATGTTGGTCGATTGTCGTCCCCTTGTCCTCCGGGGGCTTCATGACTTGATCAACGCCAGAAAGCCGCAGATGGAAGTGAGCGGTCAGGCTTCGACCTATACCCATGCACTGGACCTTGCCGATCAGTTGCGACCCAACGTGATTTTCTTCAGTTTCTTTCCCGACGCACTGAACCCTCTGGAAGTGGTTGCCGGGCTGACCCGCAGCGCGCAGATGAAAGTGCTCGTGCTCAAGGGTTTGTATGAGGCCGTTCCTGTTGCCCAGGCGATAGAGGCGGGCGCACGCGGTATCGTGTTGGCCGAAGACCCGACGGAGTCGATCATCCAGGCCATCGTCAAGGTGCACCATCGCGATATCGGAATGGATAGGGCCTGGGCCGGTGGGCTTTCCGGCTATGCCGCCATCGGCCATGCAACCCCACAATGCAATCTGGAGCAGGCGAAACAGGCTCGGTTGACGCTGCGCGAGAAGGAATTGATTCGTGCCATCGTGGGGGACCCGTCTGCCAAATACATCAGCATCGCTGAGCGCCTGGGTATCAGCGAGCACACGGTGCACAATCACCTCAGTAACATCTATCAGAAGCTTGATCTTATCAACCGCATCGACCTGTTGATGTATGCACTCAAGCATGGGCTTACCAACAGCGAAGAGCCGCCGGAGTCCACTTGGGTGGAGTTGGATTGACCGATCTGTGGGAGCGAGTTGGCGGCCTTGTAGTCGAGGCGTCTACAAGTGCCCGCCAACCCTTTCGATTTGGGGCGAGTTGTTAACGTGGATCGGCGATATCCAGCGCCCGATTCGCCAGCAGCTCACTCACTTCAATCACTTGCTGGATACCCATCGCAACATGCCGGCGAGAACCCTCAAGATCGAATGCCAGGTCGCTGATCATGGCGTTGCTGAGGCCAGGTTTTCGCTGAGGTTGGCGAGCAGGCTTTCAGTGTCGATGTCATCGACAACGGTGAAGAGCTGGGGCGTTGGCCGGCCTTTCTTGGGTGTGGCCTGTTCCGGCTTCAAGTAATAATCGAGCGCCCGCTCGGTGGCTTCGTGGAATTTTTCCGGATCGAGGCTTGAGTAGGAAGAGGTGGGGTCTGATTCCGGTGGATTGGGTGTGGCTTTGAACATGATGACGCTCCTATGGGGAATGGGAGCCGCCAAGACCTGTCGCTAAACAGAATGGTGGCGACTGCACGCAGGTTAGCGAACCGGACATAGGCACCCGGCAGACCCGAAGGTCTCCTACATACAGCCGCCATGACGTAATTGCGGTTAGATCCCGCAATGAAGCATGGTTGCTTATGTGCCTATGGTTCGGGTCGCTAAACCCGACCGCTGATTCGTCAGCGACCAGGAAACGATAGAGCCCGGCCCCAAGGCGCACAAGCGGGCGGATTCTGGCTTAGTTGTAGGCAAAGGCGCAAGACGACGTAGCCTCAGGACTGGCGCTCCTTGTTACTGGGTATTTGTCTGTAAGACTCGATGCCTGCCGTCAAAGGGGGGAGCTGGTTTTGTCATGATCAGGGAAGGTATGAAAAGTGATGCGAGGATGGTTTCCAGGCCATCCTCGCATCTTTCACGCACGCGATGCTTCAGGCGTTGCCAAAGACAACGTCGCTGCTCTGCAGGTCCACGCCCACCAACGTAATGGTCGTAATTTGCCCGCCAGACTCGGCGACCGTCACGATGCTGTCCGCGCCGGCGTTATCGATCGATTGGACAACGGCGCTCTGGTCACCATTGAGCACCAGCGTGTCCCGCAGGTTTTGGCTTACATCAAAGCCCGTGACCTGGTACTGGTTCTCGGTGAATGTCAGATCGACGTTGAAGGCATCACGCTCGCCGCCCGTGCCCACCAGCGTGTAGTCGAAGAGTGCATCGGCTGCGTTGTTGGCGAACAGGTTGGCGTCGAACGCACTGGTCGCGGTATCGCCGTCCTTGTCCGTCAGCGTTGCGTTGAACGAGAGTTGCACATCGCTGGCCAGGTTCTCGGTTTCCTGGATGAACTGGATGACCGGAATCTTGATCGCGCCACGGCCCATTGTGAGCTGGACGGCATCAATCATCGCCGTGCCCTCGCGCTCGATTTCGAAGGACACCTGGCCACCTGCTTCGGGCGTCAAGGTGTTGACCTCGGTGAGATTGGAAAACGTGCCGTCTTCATAATAGATCCGGAAGTACAAATCCTCGGTCGCGGTGTTGTAGCCGGCCACCGAGTTGTCGATGAAGATTTTCATGCCTGTTACCAGGCTCTCCGGGTTGATGACGAAGCTTTCATCGGCCGCGCCGATTGCCGCCAGGTTGTCCCCTTGCAGCAGGTTGTTGCCGACGCCGATGCCGGAGGTGCTGACGTTCATGGCCGTCGGGTCGATGTAGGACGGCAGTGGCGTGGTTTGCAGGGCCGCCTCGGTGGGGTCGGGGGCTCCGAGTCCAATGCCGGTCAGGATATCCGTGGTGGAGGCCAGTGCCTTCGCGGAGAAGAACACGATTTCTTCGGATGCCGAAGGAATGGTCGGATTGTTCGTCTCAGGGATCAACAAGGTGCGCACCGGATCCGGGCCACCGGCGTCGAGCGAACCGTCGGCACTGCTACGTACGATGGTCGAGCTGAAGCCTTGCACCAGGTCCAATGCATAACTGCCATTGGCATAGGCGGTCAGCGTGTAGTCGACGCTGGTATCGGCGGTGGCGGCGTTGTTGTCGAAGTCACCGGTCAACGTCCCGGCGAAATGGTACGCGCCATTGGCATCCGGCGAGGGTGCTTGCTCGACGAGCGTGCCGGTCCCGGTCGTGGTCGTGTCGTCGGGCCTGACCAGGGTGAACTGGCCATTGACCAGCGCGATGTCCAGGCCCGCGGCTCCCAGCCCGTCGGCCCCCGCCGATTTCTCCCAGAATCCGTATTGCGCAAGCACGCTGCCGGTGCCGATCAGGTTGCCGAACGCGACCGAAGGGCCGTCGTCCTCGAACACCAGGTTCTGTCCGATGTTGAGCGTCGCTGAGGCGCTGTCGCCGTCCTTGTCGGTCTTGGTCGCGATCAGCGTGACCAGGTTGTCCGTCAGGCTCTTGGCGTCATCGGGATTGGTGGCGTCGGGATGCACCAGCGCCCGGATCTGGTCGAGCGTGACATCGCCATTGGCGGCCACGCTGACCGTGAATACCAGCAGGTTGGTGCTGGCCGTGCGGCCTTCTACCGTTGTGCCGTTGAGCGACAAATTGACCGCTTCACCCGTGGCCGTGTCGGTCAGCCCGGAAGCGCCGGCCACCACGCCCAGTGCATAGGTCAACGTACCGGCATCGTCGGCGCCGTAGGCGGAGGTGAAGTTGGCGGCGAAGTTCTGCGTGGCGTTGGTGCCCAGTAGCGTTTCGTCCACCGTCAGCGTTGGCTCGGTGCCGGTGGTGCTGATGCTCGGCCCGTCATCTTCGAACACCAGGTTCTGGCCGATGTTGAGCGTCGCCTGGACGCTGTCACCGTCCTTGTCGGTTTTGGTCGCGGTCAGCGTGACCAGGTTGTCCGAGGTCAGGCTCTTGGCGTCATCGGGATTGGTGGTGTCGGGGTGCACCACGGCCCGCATCTGGTCGAGCGTGACATCGCCATTAGTGGCCACGCTGACGGTGAACACCAACAGGTTGGTGCTGGCCGTGCGTCCCTCCACAACCGCGCCGTTGAGCGACAGATTGACCGCTTCACCCGTGGCCGTGTCGGTCAGCCCGGAAGCGCCGGCCACCACGCCCAGTGCATAGGTCAACGTACCGGCATCGTCGGCGCCGTAGGCGGAGGTGAAGTTGGCGGCGAAGTTCTGCGTGGCGTTGGTGCCCAGTAGCGTTTCGTCCACCGTCAGCGTTGGTTCGGTGCCGGTGGTGCTGATGCTCGGCCCGTCATCTTCGAACACCAGGTTCTGGCCGATGTTCAGCGTCGCCTGGACGCTGTCACCGTCCTTGTCGGTTTTGGTCGCGGTCAGCGTGACCAGGTTGTCCGAGGTCAGGCTCTTGGCGTCATCGGGATTGGTGGTGTCGGGGTGCACCACGGCCCGGATCTGGTCGAGCGTGACATCACCATTGGCGGCCACGCTGACGGTGAACACCAACAGGTTAGTGCTGGCCGTGCGTCCCTCCACAACCGCGCCGTTGAGCGAGAGGTTGACCTCCTCGCCCGTGGCCGTGTCGGTGAGCCCGGAAGCACCCGCAACCACGCCCAGCGCATAAGTCAGTGTACCGGCACCGTCGGCGCCGTAGGCGGAGGTGAAGTTGGCGGCGAAGTTCTGCGTAGCGTTGGTGCCCAGTAGCGTCTCGTCCACCGTCAGGGTTGGCTCGGTGCCGGTGGTGCTGATGCTCGGCCCGTCGTCTTCGAAAATCATCTTGGAGCCGATCTCGGTCTTCGCAGTGGACGCCTGGACCAGGGTGAAACCACCGATGTCAAAGTCGGCGTGGTCGGTGCCCTTGGCATCGAGGGCCGCGCCGTTTTCGATGAGCACACGGTTGTGATCTGACGTGGTGGTGTATTCGATCTGGTAGCCGGCCTTGACGCCGGTGATGGTGGCAACGCCGGAAGCGAAGCTGATGACGATGCCCGCATCATTGGCCGAGCCGTCCGAGTTCTCGATGACGGCGCCGGTGCTGATGTTGGTGACCCGCACGTTGCTGATCGCAACCGGGGTGTCACCGGTATAGCCGTTGATGAAATTCACCCCGGATTCAGCCGCGGTGCTGAACGCGCTGATTTTTACCACGGCGGTCTTGCCGGCCTGCAACTGCACGACATCGAAGTTGGCCATCTTCGTATTGAAGACGTCGGTAAAGTCGATGTTGGATTCCAGGTCCGCTTCGGTCTGGTCCAGATTGGGAATGGTCACATCCTGCCTGGCACCGGTGACAAAGGTGAAACGGATGCCTTCCTGTTCCACGATCATCTGGTTATTGGTACCGAAGGTCGTGGGCCCACCGGCCTGGCTGGTGTTGATCGTATCGCCCGTGGTGATATTGGCGCCGCTGGATTGGTCGGCGGGGTCCTTGCCGGTGGCGATGATGGTGGGCTCGTTGATCCGCAGGACACCGTCGACCAGCGTCGTCGTCGGGTTCGCCGTGGTGAACATCAGGAAAAGGTTCTGGCCGGAGGGGGCGTTGGCCAGGCTGAACTCAAGGTCCTGGCTCGCGCCGATGAAGACTTTGTCCAGCAGGTTGACGGCATCGTCGGGGTTGGTATTGACGGGTTGCTGGAGCGGTTCGTAGAGCACGGTCCAGATCTTGCCGCCGGTGGCGGTTTCTTCAATGTAGGCGGCAAAGACGATTGCGCCGGCTGGGCCGCCGGCCCGGCCGAGGACGATATTGTCGTTGGTGTCCGTGTAGAGCAGGATGCTGGTGCCATTGAGTGTATCCAGCCCGCTGTCCACCCCGTCGAGCGGCGCACCGGTGCTGCCGACGAAGCTGATATTGGTAATGCTTGCTCCAGGCGCGGCGTTGACCGTGAACGCATCGCTGCCGGTGTCGCCCACGGCGCCGGTATACCCGCTCAAGGCGGCTCCCGTCGCGGTCCCTGTGCCAAGCGCGGTCAGGCGACTGGCGAAGGCCGTGGGGAGGGAGGCGACCAGAATGTCGTTATCATCCGCGTCTGTTGCAGGGCTCGGCGTGGCGGTGCCGTTCTGCAAATTGGCGGTTTCATCCAGCGTTACGTCGACGCCGGTTGCTACGACCCCCAGATCGGTGCTGGCGGTTGCAGTGAATGGCGAGGCCGGATCGCTCAGCAGTGCTGAGTCTTGCTCGCGAATAGTCATGACTTTCTCCAGAGCATGCGGTCATCGAGGTCTGACCGTTGACCTTATGACCGCAACTATGGGCAAGCCCGGCGTTATTGCGTATCGGCTGATACTCCCAGGCGGGGTGGGAGTTTCGGCCTATGCCACCGGCAATGGGATTGAGCCTGTGTGGGCAGATTCGCGCAAAACCCCGACAGTCCCAGCAAGCCTGCGAAAGCCCGGCAGTCGCCGTTGCGAGAAAGTGAAGCCGTCGATAACGACAGCGCCCACGGGCGCCGGGCCGGCGAATGTCTCGTCGGCCCGCTCACGCAGGAGAGCGATCATGACCGATATCCAACACAGCATTCCCCAGGAAGTCGAAGGCAAGGTTGCACTGGTCACCGGAGCCGCCAGTGGCATCGGCAAGGCCATCGCGTTGTTGCTGCACGCCCGCGGCGCCAAGGTGGTCGCGGAAGACATCAACCCCGCCGTCCATGAGCTGGCCCGTCCCGGGCTGGTGCCGCTGGAGGCCGACATCACCGAGGATGGCGCTGCCGAGCGCGCCGTCGGCCTGGCCGTCGAGCAGTTCGGCCGGCTGGACATCCTGGTCAACAATGCCGGGATCATCATCAACAAGCGGGTGATCGACATGACGCGCCAGGACTGGGAGCGCATCCAGGCGGTCAACGCCACCGCGGCCTTCCTGCATTCACGCGAAGCGGTCAAGGCGATGATGCCGAACAAGTCGGGGGCCATCGTCAACATAGCGTCCTACGCGTCCTATTTTGCCTTCCCGACCATTGCCGCCTATACCGCCTCCAAGGGTGCCCTGGCACAACTGACGCGGACCCTGGCGCTGGAAGTCATCGAGGATGGTATTCGCGTCAATGCGGTCGGCGTTGGCGATGTGGTCACCAACATCCTTAATGACGTGGTCGAGGACGGCCCGGCGTTCCTTGCCCAGCATGGTGAAGCTGCGCCTATTGGCCGAGCCGCACAGCCGGAAGAAATTGCCGAGGTGGTTGCGTTCCTTGCGTCGGACCGTGCCAGCTTTATCGTCGGTTCGGTGGTCATGGCGGATGGTGGCATGACGGTCACTGCTGGCTGAGTCAAGAAAAACGGCGCTTATCCCATGAAAGGGTAAGCGCTAATGCCGATCAGTTAAGCCTCAAACTGTGGGAGCAAGCTTTGCTCCCACAGGTTTTGTGTCATGTGATCCTTTAACTGACTGGCATTAGCCCGGGTGCTTCATTTATCTGAATGAATCAACCCGGATACAAACACTTGGTAGCGGCTGGTAAAAAATCAGTTGCAGCGCCACAGCCCCCTGTGGCGAGGGAGCTTGCTCCCGCTGGGGCGCGAAGCGGCCCTAAAACCTGAATCCCGGTAATGCCAGATTCAATGGTGTCGCCAGCCTTGGGCCTGCTGCGCAGTCCAGCGGGAGCAAGCTCCCTCGCCACAAAAGCGGCCCTGGCGCCTGATGCCGATCAGTTAAGCCTCAAACCCGTGTGATCCTTAACTGACTGGCATTAGGGTAAGCACCGTTTTTTTTGCCTTTGTCTTGAGTGCTTGTTCAGAGTTGCACCCGACGAAGCCTGCCGTTTAACGGCACCACGCTTCCATCTGGCGTAGGCAGTGGCCGCCCGACTAGCCCCATGCCTTCGCTGACCAGTACCGCGTCCGGTAACAGGCACAGGTTGGAAGGGGTGTCCAGGTCGCGGGCGAGCACCGTGACCTGGGCGGTTTGCAAGTCGCAGCTCAGCAGCCGCCCACTGAACCGGGTAAAGCCGCCATGCAGGGGTTCGCCGTTCCAGTCGGGAAGCAGCGGTTGTTGCAGGCGCTCGCAGAGCTCCAGCACCAGCAGTTGGCCGTTGGGGCGCAGCGCCAGCCCGGTGGGCAGTTGCAGGCCGCGAATCAGGATGTCGATCCTGGCGCTGTCCGGCCAGACCCGGATCACCTGGCCGGCCTTCTCGGCAAAGTCGATGCCCTTGCGGCTCGGGTCGCCGTGCAGTTCGCCCGAGAACAGGCTGATCAGCACGGCGTCTGTCGCCGGTTCGTACACCAGGGTCACGGGAACGGCTTCCTGGCCTTGATCCAGTTCGGGCAGTTGGGCCAGCACGCGCTCTTCCTGGCCTGTGACGAACTCCACCAACTGATTAGTATCGGGCTTGACGGCCAGCCAACTGTGGCGGGTCGGGTGGTAGCACAGCGCATTCAGGTTGCCACGGCTATGGAACACCGGCTCGGGCGGTGTGAATTGCAGGTCCAGCAGTTTGGAACCGGCGACATAATCCGTCTGGCTGACCAGGCAGCGTCCGTCACCGCAGGCGATGTCCGACACCCCCATGATTTCATCACGCAGCATGCGCGCCTGCATGTTCATGGCGCGAAAGCCATGCGCCAATGTTTCGCGGGGCAGGTAGGTGCCGGGCCGCTGCGGATCCGGTCGCAGTCGACTGATACGGCCGCTGAAGGGTTGGTCGGGCAACCCCGAGCCTGCTTCGGTCAGCAGCAGGCTGCCATCGGCTTGCAGGCAGAGGCCGCGAGGGTTCAGCAGGTCCTCGGCGACCAGGGTGCTGGGACGAAGGTTTTCCCCGGGGTGCGCGGGGATCTGAAGGGGAACGGGCATAGGCTTTCTCCGTGAATGAGCAGGGGATACGGTCATTGCGGCGGCTGCCACGGTTCACCGGTGAGATAGGCCCGCAGCAACGCCCGTTGGCAGGGCGACATCGAGCGCACCACGGGCATGAACAGCGTGGTGCCTTTGTAGGCGTCCGAGGTGCGGGCGAGGATGGGGTTCTTGGCGCCCATGACGGCGTCGGGCTGATTCAGCGGGATATAGCGCGACATGGCGGGGAAGGCCAGGTAGTGAAAGCGCAGCACGTTGGGGTACATCAGCGGCCAGGTGATGGTGGTGCCCTGGGGAATGCCGAAGTCGGTCTGGGCGTATTTGCGAAAGTTGGTGAAGTAGGCACTGCTGTCGAGGCCATTGGCCGTGCAGGTCAGGGCGACGAAACCCGCTTGAGCGGCGCTGCCCGGCTTGAGGGTGACCGGGAAACTGACGGAAAGCTGGCCACTGTCGACGGTCAACGAATCAGGGAAGTCGAGGAAGTCCCAGTATTGCGGTTGATCATAGACCGCGGGGGCCGCCGCCTGCAGACCGATTTCGGTGGTGCTGGGCACCGCCCCGCCCAGGTACCTGACCTGAAGGGTGATCGACAGGCCGTTGGGGTAGTCCTCCAGGTAGACGTTGCGCTGGTCGGCATAGATCCGATAGGTCGACTCGGTGGCCTGCAATGTGGTGCCGGCGACCTTGCCCGGTGCGTTGATCGCCAAGGCAGAGGTCCGTACTGCCTGTAGCTGGTCGGCGGTCAGGGGCAGGTCGACGATGCCGCCATACACGTAGTAATCGAATAAAAAGCGGCTGGTCGGCTCCAGGGTCGTCAGGGTGGTGGAGCCGGCGCTGATGGTCACGGTCCCGTAATTGGCGTTGGGGCCGATCGGGCTGGTGATATCGTCCCTGACGGCCCGGAAGGTTTCCTTCGGAATGACGTTCACCATGTCGATGCTCAGGTAACCGGTGTTGTCCAGGTCGGCATAGCCGGCATTGCCGGTACTCTGGTTGACCAGTTGCCGGCCCGGCTGGCAGTTCAGCGGCTCGTCGGCGAAGGCCGGGGCCAGTGTGCCGATGACCCTGCCGATGCTCGGGTTGGGCGTGTACCGGCCGGCGGCATAGTCGGCGTCCAGTTGTTCGGTGGTCATCGTGGGGCACATTTCGAACATGACGAAACGCAGGACGATGCCCGTCGCCCCCGGTGCCTGGATGATCGAGCGCAGGCCGCTGCTGTTCTGGTTCCAACTGACAATGCTGCTCAAGGGGAAGGTCAGTTGAAACGTGCCGCTGGCGTGGAAAGAGCCCGGCGCATCCATTTTTGCCGGCAGCAGCACACGTCCCGCCACGTCGAAACTGCTGCACACGGTGTTGCTGCGGATCAGCAATTGGATGTTGTCGTTGCCACCGATTTGCAGGCCGCCGACGAAGATTTGGGTGGTCGTTGAGGAGGTGGGGTCCAGGTCCACCATCATCGGTCCGGAAACGGGCCCCTGGCCGGTCACCGGGTCCACCGAACCGAGCAGGTAGACGGGCTGGCCCACCAGGTCGCCGGTGGTGTTGATGCTGCCGGGGATGCCCTGGGAGCTGATCAGGGCGTTCTGCATGTCGACGACATGCTGCCCATAGTGATTCCAGCCCCCGGCGGTGTAGTAGTTGCCGGTGGGGGCATTGATCATGTTGTTCAACTGGTCGTCGGTGTAGGACTCGGCGCTCGGTGCCAGGGTCGAAGTGGTCAGGTCGAAGAGCGGCCAGTCGTCGTTGCCGTCGTAGGGAATGGTCGGGGAGTTGTTCGGCAGGCTGACGTCCGTGCGGATACCGCCCCAGAAATTCAGCCGTGGTCCGTTCAGGATGCTCATGAGTTATTCCTCGTCCTTGATGGTTTTGCCGACAGGCGAATTGGCGAATTTGAACAGGTAGGAGTAGTCGGATTTGTAGGGGCTCTTGACCGGTGTCGCCATGGAGTGGCAATTCATGCAACTGCTGTTGGGCTGGATGTAGCTTTCCATGGTCACGTTGGCCGAAAGGGCGGGGGTCGGCTGGCCCAGTGGATTACTGGGGTTGTCCGGCATCAGCGGGCGCTGGGTGGTGATGAGTTGGTAGTACTTCAGCACGCTGCGTTGCAGGTCCGGGTCGCTGCGGTAACGGGCGTTGACCTCGTTGGTGATCTCGGCGATCGGGGTGTACCGGTTCAACGGGTTCGGGGTCTGGAAGGTGGTGCCAGGCTTGGGCACGCAGACCAGGTGCGCGCCCTGGGTCTGCCAGTCGCAGGGCGACTGGTTGAGCGTGGCTGCCGGGGCGCTGGGGTTGAAGTAGGAATAGGCCGTGCCGGAGGTCGGCTGGTCGACCCATACACCGTTCACCAGTGTTTTGGGCGGAACGTTGTCGATCTGCTCGAAGGTCGACCAGATCCACTGCGGATAGCCGTTCACCTTGGTGATGACGTGCAGCCCCACCAGGCCCAGGTAGGCCTCGGTGACGCCGGTGCGCTGGCCTTGGTCGTCGAACGTGGCCACGCGCGCAAGCATGGTCAGGTAGCGGCTGGCATTGTCATGGGGGGTGAGGATGCGCCAGCTCGATTTGACCTCGATGACCCCATAGGGAAAGTTGATGTTGTTGGCTTTGGAAACCACATCGGCGTTATAGAACTGGTTGGCGACGATGTAGTTGTAGGAGGTCTCGTTGGCCGAGATGTCGTAGTAGGTCGGGTTGCCGGCCTGGTCGATCAGCCAGCCGCCGACGGCCTGGTCGACGGCATTCACCTGGGAGCTGTTCTTCAGCGCGGCGATGTTGATGATGCCCAGGCTCTTGGCAAGCTGCGGGGTGTTCCAGGGGCCTGGATCGGCCCCCCGTGGCAGGAAGGTTTCTTCCACGGTCTTGTAGGTCTGCCAGACGGTGTAGCCAGGGTCTCCCGGTTGTTTGCTGCAGTCGGGATCACCGCGCTGCCCCGCCTGGGCGGGCCAGTTCACGGCGATGAACAACTGCCAGCTGTATTGATCGAACAGGTCCTGGCTGGCGTTGGCCGCTGGCGCCGTGCTGGGGGGCTGGCAATTCAGGTTCGAGGCCTGCGTCCGTGGCATGGTTTGTTCCTGGGATTGCTCCAGGGCCAGGGCCGGAAGACTGGCCAGACCCAGTAGTACCAGGGTGAAACGGAGTGAAGTGTTCATGGCGATCCTTCGTCATTGGTCAGGGTTTGCGCTGCATGAGCTTGTTCCACTGCGCCTTTTGCCCGTTGCTCTGTGAAGCCGGTGGCTCGAACAACTGGCAGGGCGGTGGATTCGCCGGGCACATCGCAGCCACCTGCGCCCAGGTCTGGGCAGGGTCCGGTTTGGCGATGCGGAAGTTGGTGTAGTTCTGGCTGACGATGGGGGCATTGGCGACACTGGTGTCACCGGAGAAAAAGAATGATTGAGGCTGCCGGTAGGGTGGTTGCCCCGACATCTTTTTGTAGAAGGCATAACCGAACAGGATCGGACCCTGCGGCGATTGAAGGTCCAGCGCGTAGGCTTGCACGCTACCGTCCAGGTTCTTGCTGCGCTCGGCGCTGTAGGGCAGGTGCTGGATGAAGTCTTGCCGCGGCGGATGATTCATCGGCGAGAACATGCAGCAGGCCGGCATGTCCTTGGGGCGATCCTGCGGGTAGGTCAGGAAGTATGCCTTGTTGCCCAGGGACACGAAGGAGCAGGTGTAGTTGTTGTTCTTGATCGGGAAGATCGGTAGGCAGTACTTCTCATAGTGCTCCATCATCGCCCCGAAGCCGTCGCCATCGGCCGGAATATAGGCCGTGTCGTAATAGCTGGTCCCGCGAGAGACGGTGTAGTCCGCCGGGGTCAGGGTGGAAGGGGGATTGCTGTAGGGCGGCGGGTTCTTTTCGTAGTTGTGCATCACCCGGTACATGGTCCAATCGCTGATCCAGAACGCCGGGAAAAACGGATCGGAAGGCTCGCCCGGGACACGCTTGGCGATGCAGTTGCCGTTCTGTTCGTTGCACCCTTCGGTGTTATGCACGCCCATGGTGAAGTAGACGGCACCGCTGTCCTGGGCGAACAGTGGTGGGCTGAACAGCAGGATCAACAGCAATAGGCGGGTCAAGATACTGGTTTTCATAGGTCATTCCTTTGAAAAGTACCGGGTGACACTGTGGGAGCCTGTGGGAGCAAAGCTTGCTCGCAATGAACGATAACGCGGTCATTCGAAAGACCGAGGTGCCTTCATCGCGAGCAAGCTCGGCTCCCACACAAGCTCAGAGGTTGTCGTAATCGCTCATCTTGAGTTGTTGTGGCGGATAGTTGCGCTTCACCAGTTTCTGGGCCCACAGCTCCAATACCGCACGGCGGCTCTGGGACATGTCACGGGTGATGGGCATCGCGAGCGTGCTTTCTTCCTGGTAGGGCTTGCTGATCAGCACAATCAACTGGTCGATGGCGCCTTCGACGCGCGCCTGGGAGTTGAGCGGCATGTACTTGTTCATGATGGGGTACAGGTAATAGAAGGTCTGCAGGATGCGTGGGTAGAGGAAACCCTCCCACAGCTGCGTTGCGGCGTTCTGATCCTGGTAGACGGTGTTCCAGTAGTTGATGAAGTCCTGTTGCAGTTGCACGTCCAAGGGTAGGACGCGGAGCGGGGCGAGGAAGTCGATGTAGGCTTGGGGCAGCGGGAAGCTGAAGGGGATGACCGGATCGCTGTCGCCATCCTTGACGAAAAAACGCAAGGTCGGGAAGCCGGGGGCGATAGCCCTGAAGCTCACCTGGGCGATGCCGTTGGCGTCGGTGGTAGTGGTGACATAAGAGTAATCCACCGCAGTGGCGTGGACGTCGTCGCTCAGGGTTCCGGTGGCGTAGACACCGGCATCGAATGCCAGGCAAGGGTGCAAGTCGATCGTGACCGGTTTGCCGTCGCCCTGCAGGAATTGCTGATAACCGATCGGGTTTCCACTGGACTGATCCGTATTCTGCAGCGCGGTCAGTCGGCGGCCGCTGCCTTTGGCCAGATAGTTTTGTACGGGCGGCGCATTATTGAAGTTCGGCAGATTGGCCTTGTTCAGGTTGGGGTCGTCTGGGTGGTCGAAGAACAGCGTGAAATTGGCCGCGTTGCTGGAGGCCAGGTAGTAGTCGCTGGTGGTCACCATGTAGGGGTTGCCATATTCCGCCACCCACAGCGTGGTATTGGCCGCCGGCTGACCATTTTTCTGCACCATGATGGTCAGTGTCTTATGGTCACCCACGTCAATGAAACTGCCGCTCTCCACCACTTCGGCGGTCCAGGTTTGCTGGGTGGCGGCGATCACGGGTGTCGGGGCGGCCGTAGCTTTGAGTCGCAGCTCCAATGGATGACCTGGTTGTAGTTTCGTCAGGTCCGCGTCGCTGAGCGTGAAGTCCTGCAGGCCGGAGCGTTTGTCGAAGGCTGCCTGGTTATACCGGTCGAAACCGAAGTCCACTACCGGCGTGAATTGATCACCCTCGCGTACACCCAGTTGATAGTCGCCGGCCTGGAATTTTTCGGCGGTCAGGATGGGGGCATTGGGCTCTACCGGATAGAACGGGAACGTGTTGGCCAGATCCAGCGACAGGGTGTTGCCGGTAATCTGCACCGAAGTCACGCCCAGTGTGGCGTTTTGGGGCGTTCCACTGGGTTGAACAACAGATACGGCCTGCGCGGGCACCAGGCGCAGGCCGGCGGGGGCGGTCGGGTATTCGTCGGCGAACCAGAGGCCCAGGGTCGCGGCGGTGCGGCTGTAGGCGGGGTTGAAGAAAATACCGGAAACGTTGTCCAGGCCCTTCTGATACATCGCTTGCAGACGAGCCGTATCCGAGGGGGCATTGGAACGGGTGTTGACGTACGGGAAGTCGTTGAAAACACCGTTCCTGTCGTAGCAGGTCAGGTAGGTGGAGAACCTGAACATCAGGCCCTTCGCCCCTTGCAGCTTCATCTGCTGCTGCAGGTTACTCAGCAGCGCCGAATCGCCGATGACCCATTCCAGGTTCTCCTGGGGAAAGCAGGTCTGCCAGGTGGTGGTGACATACACCAGGCCACCGAAGGCGCCCCAATTGAAATTGAGGAAGCGATCCATCATCCGATACTGGCGATTGAGGGTCAGGCCACACGTGGCATCCCCCAGCATCAGCTTGTCGAAATACAACGCGGTGAAGGTGTTCTGCCACGGGCTGACGTCCACGAAGCGCGCGGCAGTCGGAGCGTTGCTGCCAAAGGGATTGCCGAGCAATTGGTAGTCCCTGCCAACCAGCGCATCCTGGGTGATGTAGGTGTCGGCCTGCAGCTCGCCGCCAATGATCGTTGAGCGAGTCCCTTTGTAGCTCACCGTGCCGCAGGCATTGTCGCCAAACAGATCCCATTCGGCGGGCATGTATGGGTAGGTTTTCGGGTTGGCATTGGTCGGTACCTGCAGCATATAGGGCGGCAGCTCCGCCATTGTCAGGGGCTTGATGGCCCAGGGCATCAGTAGGGTGGGGGCGTTCTTGACGTTGATGTCGAAGTGGCTCATGAACGGCCAGTTGATGTCCGCGTTTACCGCGTCATACAGCGGATACACGTCGTTGTTGTTGGCCGTTGGCGGGTTCCAGAACATATGGCCGTTGAGGTAGATACGGGGGAAATTCAATACGCTCATGTCATGCTCCTTAGCGTTGCCACTGGGCGCGTTTCAGCGACCAGACAAAGTCCAGTTTTTTGTAGCCATCGAATGCCGAGGGCGGCAGCGGGGTGGTGGGGTAGACGATGCCGCCCCCGTGGTTCAGAGCGAAATTGAAGTAGCCTTTGTCGTTCGAATAGGCGGCGGTGCCGTGGCAGGCCAGGCAGGACGAGGTGTTCTGGAACGCCGATTCCAGTTGTGAGTTGGCCAGTACCTGGGTGATGGGTTGGAACTCGACCCCGATCAACTCGTACTTCGACAGGTTCCGGTTATTGGCCTGGAAGCTGGCATTCACCGGCTTGGCGGCCGGAGTCGGCCCCGTGGTGTTGGTCATCGGCGCAGGCGGGGCGGCATTGGTGACGGTGTATTTACTGTTGTTGATGTTTTCGAAGGTGGTCCAGACCCAGTTGGCGTTCAGTTTGTTGACGACATGCAAACCGCTCAATGCCACATAGCCGACCTGGTAAGTACCGTCGTCCTGCTGGTAATAGGCCTGGGCAATGTAGTAGCCGTCGTTCACCAGGGTTTGTCGGTAGGTCGTGTCTGTGCCGATCCACAGCCACGCGGCTTTCAACTCCCAGGCGGTGGGGGGGAAGTTCAGGTCGTTGGCCAGGGCGGCCTGGCCATTCATGTTGTAGACCTGCTTATTCACGATGTAATCGAACGTGTCCTTGCCCATCAGCAACTGAAAGCGTACGGGGTGGCCTTGTTGGGCATCGGGCACGGCACCACCCATTTGCAGGATCAGGCCATCGACCTGTTGGGTGGCATTGATGTTATGGAAGGACCGGGACAAGTCCATACCTTGTGCCTTGGCTTGCGTCACCACCGCGGCCGGGAGCGGCGCGGAGCTGTCATAGGTGCCCGGTGGAGCGCCGTTGGGCAGGTAGACCTGGTCCGAGGGCTTCATCGTCTCCCACACGAGATTGCTGCTTTGCGCGGTACTGGGTTGGTTCAAGCAGACGAACCAGTTCCAGGCCATGGTCTCGGGACTCTGGGCAAACGCGGTCCGAGTCTGGTTGATGTCTGCTCCAAATTGCAGGAAGTTACTGCAATCGAAGTTGTTGGTGTCCTGTGCCTGGGCCAAACCGGCCAGGGCACTGAGAACGGTTATGGAAATGGCTCGCCGCATGGAAGCTCCTTGGCATTCGCCGTATCGGCATGAGGGTGCCCCCGGAAGTGTTCCAGGAGCAGTTGCTTCACCGCCGTCGCCGCAAGGTGCTGCGGCAACGACAGATCACAATTGGTGATGAGCAGCGGGCCGGTCTTCTCGCTCGTGGGCAGCCGTCCGTGGCTGCCGCGGACCAGGCGGGTGTCCAGCGGAATCAGGTCCATGTAGTAGCGAAAGCCGAGCTTTTTCTGGAGCAGGCGGCGCGCCACTTTCAGTTTCGGGAAGCGAATGGCCGGGTCGATGAACAGCTCTAGCGGGTCGTAGCCAGGCTTGCGATGGATGTCCACGGTGCGGGCAAAGTCGGGAGCCTGGCGCTCGTCGAACCAGTAGTAGTAATCGAACCAGTAACCGGGCGCGGCCACGGCCACCAGTTCGCCGCTGCGGGGATGATCCAGTTGCCAGGCCTGTTGTTCGGTTTTATCCAGTACCTGTTCGATGCCGGCCTGGCGTTGCAACAGCGCCTTGACGCGGGGGATGTCGCGCGCCTGCTTCACGTAGATGTGCGCGACCTGATGATCGGCCACGGCAAACGCTGCACTGGCACCGGGATCGAGCAACTCCCAGGTCAGCGATTGGCGGACCTGCAACAAGCCCTCGGCACGTAACAACCGGTTGATGGAAACGGATTGGGTGACGGCTTCGATCCCGTATTCGGACAGCAGCATCACTGCCGCGCCTTGTGCTTGGGCAAAGTCCAGCAGACGCCCGACTTCGCTGTCGATGGCCCGTACCTCGTCGGCAATCGCCGGGTGATCGGGCCCCAGGCGTTGCAGGCTGTAGTCGAGGTGGGGCAGGTAGATCAATTGCAGGTCGGGGCGGTTGAGCTGGAATTCGGCGATGGCGCAGTCGACGATCCAGCGGCTCGACGCGATGCCGGCCGCCGGTCCCCAGAAACTCGGAAAGGGAAACTCGCCGATCTGCTGTTCGATACGCTCATGCAACGAGGCCGGCGCCGAATACAGGCCGAACAGCTTGCGACCATCGGCCGGGTAGTGGGGCCGAGGAGTAATGGCGGCGTCCACGTCGGCATACATGTTGTACCACCAGAACAATTGGCTGCAGCGAAACCCGGGGTACTGGCGCTTGAGTGTCTGCCAGACCTTTTCCCCCTGGATCAGTGCATTGGGTTGCAGCCAGAAACGTACTTCGGCCTGATCGCGAAAATACCAGCCGTTGCCGACGATGCCGTGTTCCGACGGTGGTTGTCCGGTGAGGATCGAGGCCTGCACGGTCGAGGTGACCGCCGGGAACACTGGCTGCAGCGTGGCCATCTTGGCCGTTTTCAACAGGGCATTGATGCAGGGCGTCGCGGCACCCAACAGCGCGGGCGTCAGGCCGACCACGTTGATCAGCAGCAGCGGCTGGCGCGCAGGATCAGAGCGCATGGGCGTGGGCCTCCAGTGCCTGAGGTTCTAGCAAGCTGCGCTGTTGCAATTGATCCTCGACCCAATGCAACTCCGCCGCGATGCCCTGGAGTTGGGCGTGCTCGGTCGTGGGCCGCAATTGGCTGGGCAGGACGCCCCAGCTGTAGGTTTCCACTTCCAGTACGGGGCGAAAATCCCCATGGTCGGCCAAAAAGTCGAAAGTCTGCGACAGGGCAAGCTGGCTGCCGCTGAGTTCGGGTAGCAGCAACTGCTCGCTGAACAGCGGAATGTGGAAGTGAATCCTCAGTTCGGGATGAGAGGCGCGGTTCTGCTCACAATCGTCCAGGGCCGCGGGGAGATCGGCCCAGGCCGATAACCGATCATGTCCATCGCGGGCCTTCACTTGATGCAGATAGGTGGGCTCGGCAAAACCGCTCAATGTCTTGAGCACCTGTTCGCGCCGGTGCTCGTCCTCAGGCAGGCGACAAATCAGTGCATTGGATAACTGGATCTTGCCGATGGGGACCCGGGCCCGACGCAATCGGTCCAGTGATTGATAGCAGTCTTCGAACATCACGGCCTGGTGGCAAACGTCAAAGCACAGCGCCAGATGTTCATGGTGCGGGTCCGTGGCTTGCCAGTGGTGGAAGAAGGCGATGGCCTGGTCGGTGTTTTCCAACACGCAATCGGGCTCCATCTCCAGGCAGACCACGATCTTCTTGCCCATCTCCCGTTGCAGCCGGGCCAGCCCGGCAGTGAGCTCGCGCAGTTGCTGCTCGGCACGTTGCTGTACCGTCGGGCTCCAGTGGGCGGCATAACCCAGCGGCAGGCTGGAGATCACCCCCTGGGCACAGTCCGCTGGCAGGGCCTGGGCGAGAAGTCGAGCCAGGTCCAGGCTGTACGCCAGCCGCTGCGGATCGGCCCAGTTGGGCAGGTAGACGTCGGCTTTCACTGCGCCTTGGTGAAATTGGCCGTAGGGAAACCCATTGAGCGAGGTCAGGCGTAGCCCGCTGCGTTGCAGCAGGTCGAGGAAATCCGCACGGGTCGGCGCATGTTGGAGTTCGGCGGCGGCGAGGGCGCTGATCCACAATCCACTGTCCTGCGTGTCGAGCCCGCGCAGTGTGCGTACGGTCTGGAAATGCCGTTCGACGCAAGCGCGTAGCCCGCCCAGGTCATGGGTCGGGTGAACGTTGCTGCAATAGCCGATCTGCGTGGCCGTCCAACCCGTGCGGGCGCTCATTTGATCACCGGTTCCTGGCCCCGCAGGGCGGAGTTGTCCTGCCATTGCCGCCGCTGATCGATGGGCAGGGGCGTGCTGACCAGGACTTTGTCCAACTGGCCGCTCTGGGCAAAAAAGTCCACCGGGTTGTGGAACAGCACTTGTTCGACCTGGGCTTCACTGAAACCTGCGGCCAACATTGCCTGGCCGGTCTTGGGCACCTTGAGCGGGTCGCTGATGCCCCAGTCGGCGGCGCTGTTGACCACCATTTTTTCCGTGCCGTACTGCTGCAGCAGCGCGACCATGCGTTGTTCCGACATCTTGGTGTTGGGGTAGATGGAGTGGCCGCGCCAGCAGTCGCTGTCCAGCACCAGGGGCAGGGTCAGTTCGTTGAGGTGGTCAATGATCACCAGATGTTCGGCAATGCCGACCTCGCGAATGACGGCGAGCGTGCGTTTGGTGCCACCTATCTTGTCGCGGTGCGGGGTGTGCACCAGCACCGGCAGATTGAATTGCTTGGCCAGCTCCAATTGCGCGGCGAGAAAGCGATCTTCTTCCGGGGTAATGTCGTCGTAGCCGATTTCACCCACCGCCACCACGCCGTCTTTCACCAGGTAGCGCGGCAGAATCTCCAGCACCTCATTGGCCACCGACAGGTCATTGGCCTCCTTGGGATTCAGGCCAATGGTGCAGAAGTGATGGATGCCAAACATGCTGGCGCGAAAACGCTCCCAGCCCAACAGTGTGTCGAAGTAGTCGATGAAGCTGCCGACGCTGGTCCTGGCCTGGCCCTGCCAGAAGGCCGGCTCGATCACCCCGGTGATGCCGGCGGCCGCCATGTTCTGGTAATCGTCGGTGGTGCGGCTGACCATGTGGATATGCGGGTCAAAGTACTTGAGCATGGTGAATCCTCGTCAAAAAAAGCGGGGGATGGTGGGGTATCAGTTCGGCGAAACGCCGCCCAGGTGCTCGTGCCATTGCGCCGGCAAGCGTTGTTGCTGGGCCAGGCCGGCCAGGCGCTGACGTTGCGCCGGGCTCAGCAGGTCGAAGGCAATGACGTGGGGCAGTCCGGCGGACACCGTTCGTTCGGCGGCGAGTTGTTCGTCCAGCAGGTCGAGGGCCAACTGGTTGAGGGTGACGCTTTGTCGTTGCGCCAGGCCGATCAGGCGTCGTACGTCGAGGCCCATGCCCAGCGCTTTCAACACCAATTGGTTGAAGGCCTGTTCGTTGTAGTGACGCGATGGGTAGGCGGTGTCCAGGGCGAGGGCGGCGAACACCTGGCTGTTGCTGGTGCGCCCGGCCTGGCGTGCAAGCTCCACGCACGCTCCGCGACTATCGAGCCAATCGAGGGCTTTCAAGGTGGCGATCTTTTCCTGGTCGTCGCCCCACAGGAATAATTGGTGCAGCAGGGGGACTTGCCGGGCGGCGGGCTGCTGTTCCAGCACCTGGGCCAGCAGCAACGCCCGCGCCAGCTGGACGTTGCTCCAGCCATCGCTGCCGGGTTGCGCACGCTCCTTGAGGTTGCGCTTGCATTGGCTGCTCATGAGCGCCGCGGTGTTGGCGTCCGGGCTTAGGGCAAGCTGTTCCTGTGCCTGATGCCACCATCGCCGTTCGCTTTCATCGAGATGGCGGATGAAGGGCTGGCGTTGTTCGTTCAGGCAATCGTGGCGCATGTCGAGGGCCGCCGATGCCGCTGCAGTAACGTCCGTGTTCATGTTGGTTTGATCCAGCGCTGGAAATGGGGAAGCAGGAAAAACACCACGACACATAACAGGCTGCCCAAGGGCTGGTTAGCCACGGCCAGTACCAGGGCATCGAACAGCGGCAGGGCTGCCAGGCCAGCGCCGATAAAGGCGCGGACCTGTCGTTGCCGCGGGTTGGCCAGGTTGTGCCAGTAATGCCAGCCCAACCAGCCAAGCCATAACAGCAGCACCGGCCAAAACCAGGCGCTGCCTGCATAGACTGCCAAGGCCAGTGGGCTCAGCATCAGGAGCAGGGGGAGGCGGCTGATCAGTTGGTTGCGGTGTTCCTGGCGGGCCAGGTAGGTCAGGCCGCTGATGTAGACACCGAGCAAGATGGCGCAGAGCCAGATCGGTCCCGCCGGCATCGCCAGGCTGGCCGCCGCGGTGAGGTAGAGCGCGGAGCGGCAGGCTCCCATCAGCCAGACGCTGTGGGCGTATTTCTTGTGCAGCAGGTTGTAACCGAGAATGCAGCCCACCAACAGGGTGGCGCTGCCCAGCAGCCAGTGCGGCTGCTCGATCAACTGGCTCAGGCCCAGCAGCGAGGCGGCAGCCAGCACCAGCAACAACGCAGTGGCCAGCCGCACGTGCTGGCGGCTCACCAGGCCCAGGATTATGGGGCGGGGATTGTGGTGTTGTTGGTCCCAGTCGGCGTCCAACAGGTCGTTCAACAGCATGCCGGCGAGGTACAGCAGCGACAGTGCCACCAGCAGCAGGATCCACACCAGGGAAGACGGCGGTGCCAGGGCCCCGGCGCTGCTGGCGAGCAGGGCGGCGGCCAAGGTATTGGTCCACACCGTGGGCAGGTTGGAGACACGGCCGAGGGTCAGCCAGGTCTTGAGGTTCGGCGCCGTCTGGTTCATTGCGCACAGCGCTCGTTCAGGATCGGCGCAAGCTCGACCTGGGTGGACAGCCGCTGCAATGCCTGCTCCATTCGCGCGGTATCGATTTCATGCAAGTCCACCGACTCGCCGATCCGGCTCAACATGGGGATGGAGAGTTGCCCGCCCAGATGCTGGCGGAACTCCTCCAATCCCAGCAAGACCTGCGAGCGCCCCAGTGCATCTTTCAAGGTCAGTTCTGGCGGGTTCAGGCAGAAGCCGAGCTTGAGCAGCAGGTTCAGCACCCGTTCGGTGTCGCCGTCGCTCAACAATCCCAGGGCATTGGCATAAAGCCCATCCAGGGCCATGCCCACCGCGACGGCTTCACCATGGCGCAGTCGGTGCTGACTGAGATTTTCCAGTTTGTGAGCGGACCAATGTCCGTAGTCCAAGGGCCGTCCGTTACCGCGTTCGAAGGGGTCGCCGGCACCGGTGATGTGCGCCAGGTGCAATTCAGCGCAGCGGCGGATCGCATAGCGGCTGGCCCCATGTTCGAAGTGGGCGAGGGCGTCGGCCTGTTGCTCCATCCACTGGAAAAACGCCGGGTCCTTGATCAGCGCCACCTTGACCGCCTCGGCCAGGCCTGCGATCTGGTCGCGCCGGGTCAGGCTGGTCAGCAATTGAAAGTCGTTGATGACTGCGGTGGCGGGATAGAAGGCACCCAGCAAGTTCTTCTGGCCGAAGGCGTTGATGCCGTTTTTCACACCGATGCCGGCGTCGTTCTGGGCGAGCACGGTGCTGGGGATGCGAATCAGGCGAATGCCACGGTGGAAGGTGGCGCAGGCGTAGCCCACCGCATCCAGCACCGCGCCGCCACCGAGGGCCAGCACATGGCAATGCCGGTCCAAGCCATGTTTCAGCATGTCGGTGTACAGCCGCTGCAACACCTGTGAATCCTTGCTCGACTCGCCGGCCGGGACCGCAATCGGCGGCGCC
Organism: Pseudomonas sp. 3JA; assembly: GCF_036961705.1. Classification (NCBI taxonomy): domain Bacteria; kingdom Pseudomonadati; phylum Pseudomonadota; class Gammaproteobacteria; order Pseudomonadales; family Pseudomonadaceae; genus Pseudomonas; species Pseudomonas sp. 3JA. The sequence continues at coordinate 17,658 of NZ_JBAMDJ010000037.1, read as the reverse complement.
TGCAGGTGCAGGTCTGGAAAGTGGCTGGCGAAGTAGGCGTTGATCTGTTCTTGCAGGTGCGGGGCGCTGTGCAGCAGTTGTTCATCGGCGAATATCAACACCGTGACCGGGCCCCTGTGGCCGGCCATGAGCTGGCGGTGCAGGCAGGGATTGAGCGGATCGAATACATGGTCGGTGAACACCACCGGGTAGTCGTAGCTGACCTTGAAGCGCCCGTGCAACGGTTGCTCCGCGTCGTGCCGGCGAAGGCTCTTGAACAGGCTGTACCCGGCGATGAACAGCCCGGGCAATACCATGCTGGCGAGCAAGGTCACCAACAGCGCGTTCTGCTCGACGAGAAAGGTGCCAATGGCGCTGTAGGCCAGCGCGAGGCCGGCGTTGGCCAGGGTGGTGACCAGGATGAAAGCGCGCAGAGGGTAGCCTTGCATACCGGCGGCGACGACTGAAGTTTCCGCCAATACCGGGACCCCGCGCAGGCAGATCAACGACAGTGTGCCCAACCGGTACGCCAGTTGCCCCGGCTGGCGCTGATGCAGGCCCAGGCGGCCGGACAACAAACGCAAATAGCCGGCTCCCAGGGCATAGCCCAACCCGGCGCCCAGGCACAGCCCCACGAAAATCGCCAGGTACCCCCCCACGCTGCCGAGCATGGCCACGGCCAGCAGCGCAACCATGCTCGACGGCACCGGCAGCACCACGTCCAGCGCCAGCAGGGCGATCAGCAGCAACGCCAGGTAGAGTTTCTGCGCGGGCGTCGAGGGCTGGTACAGCTCGAGATGGGTCAGGAAGTCCTGGATCTGTTGTTCGAACAGCAAGAAGCTGGCGATCACCAGGGCGGAAAAGCAAACCAGCGACAGCCAGAAATGTCCGGCTGCGCCTTTTTGCGAGAGCAAACGATACCCACGGCCATGCTTCATCAAGCATCCCTCTTGTTGTTATTGACTGATTCCGTGTCAGTAATTGAAAGCAACGCCAAGTGTGTGTTTTAGGCCAATAGACGCTCTCGCCCGAAGGGCTGTCAGGTGTGGTTGATGACAGGTTTGAATCTAGACGGCCCGGGTGTTTTTGCAAGGCCATCTGATGGCGATTTGATTTGGGGCGCCACTCGTGTTTCAGGTGACCGGCTTGCCCGGCCCGTTCAGGGCCTCGAATAGCCGCGCAACTGCGCCGGGCTGACGCCAAGGCGTTGCTTGAACAGCGTGGTCATGTGCGCCTGGGAGTTGAAGCCGCAAGTGTGGGCGATATCGATCAGTCGGGCGGTTGAGTCGCGCATCAGCGCCCGCGCCTTGGCCAGGCGCCGGTCGATCAGGTAGCTGTGCGGGCTTTTGCCGGTGGCATTCTTGAATGCCCGCATGAAGTACCCTTCGGACAAGCCAAGGAGGCTGGCCATTTCCTTGACCCCCAGCGGACCGTCGAGACCGGCGTCGATGAACTCGTCGAGCAGGCGCATTCGCCCGCCGGTGATGGACCCTTGTACGGGGGCCGAAAACGTCTTGGGGTCCTTCACCCGTTCAGCCAATCCGAGCGTCCAGGCCTCCCAGTCATCCTCCGCGGTGGCACGCAGCAGTGCGCTGCGCATTCTCAGGGCGAGGGTGATGGCCTGCGGGTCCATACGGTTGTTGAACGCATGTTCCCCCGGCAACGCCATACCGTCGGTGCGCACGACCCGCAGGTATTCTCCGCCCCTGGGAGATTCGGAGAACACGTCGCATTCGGCGGGGACAAATGCCAGGCCGTTGGGGATCGCCTCGAAGGGCAGCACGCGGTCGCTGCCGATGGCGTGCAGGCCACGCTGGCTGTCGAAGGCAAAGCCGATCGCCGACTGGGTGGCGACATAGCGGGTGGCGTAGGCGCAGCCGGGCAGCAATTCGATCGCCCAGGGCCCTGCTTCGATACGACGGACCGGTTCGGACTGGGGCGGCTGTTGGCGGTTTCGAGGGTTCATGAACAGCATAGTAGTGAAGAGAGGAGCAGAAAGTCAGGTCAGTTTTCTGAAAGCCCGCCGGTGGTGCCCTGATTAGACTGGGCAAAAACCCGGAGGCCCATCATGCACACACTGACTCGCGACGATATCGAACAAGCTGCCCGCCACTTATACGAAGTCATGCCCGCCACCGCCCAGTACGCCTGGCCCTTGTTGGCTGAACGGCTGGGTTGCACGGTGTGGGTCAAGCACGAGAATCACACCCCGACGGGGGCCTTCAAGGTACGCGGCGGCCTGACCTTCGTGCGCTGGCTCAAGCGCGAGCACCCAGAGGCAAAAGGCATCGTCACGGCGACTCGCGGCAACCACGGCCAGAGCCTGGCGCTGGCGGCCAGCGCATTGGGTTTGAAAGCGTTGATCGTCGTGCCGCAAGGTAACTCGGTGGAGAAGAACAACGCCATGCGCGGTTTTGGCGGCGAGGTGATCGAGTATGGCCGCGATTTCGATGAGGCCCGTGAGGAGGCCGTACGCCTGGCCCAATCGCATGGCCTCTATCTGGTGCCGCCGTTCCATCCCGAGTTGGTCAAGGGCGTGGCGACCTATGGGCTTGAGCTGTTCAACGCGGTGCCGGACCTGGACACCGTCTATGTGCCGATAGGCTGCGGCTCGGGGATCTGCGCGGTCATCGCCGCCCGCGATGCCTTGGGCCTGAAGACCCAGGTGGTGGGCGTGGTGTCCACCGAGGCCCTCGCGGCGAAGTTGTCGTTTGAAGCGGGCAGGCTATGCGAGACCGCGTCGGCAAATACCTTTGCCGACGGCCTGGCCGTGCGCAGGCCCGTTCCCGAGGCCTTTGCCATCTATGGGGCCGGGGCGACGAGAATCGTAGCGGTCAGCGATGCTGAAATTGCCGGGGCCATGCGGGCGTATTACACCGACACCCACAACCTCGCCGAAGGTGCCGGCGCGGCCGCCTTGGCAGCGCTGATGCAGGAACGTGAAACGATGCGGGGGAAAAAGGTGGCGGTGATTCTCTCCGGTGGCAATATCGACCGGCCGGTGTATGCGAATCTGATTGGCTGAGGTCGGGCTTGCGCCGTCATCGCGAGCAAGCTCCCACAGGAGGGCCGAGGTGTATCTCGAATCTTACAATCACCCCGGACAACTGTGAGCGAGCTTGCTCGCGATAGCCGCAGGTCAGGTTGCATCGAGCTTGAATGTGCCGCCAATGACTACGCCGCTTCCGCAGCCATGGCTGCCCGGACGCTGGGGCGTGTTGCGATTCGCGCCATGAACGCTGCCAGTGCCGGCCAATCCCTGATCTGGATATTGAACAACGGCAGCCAGTTCAGGACGGTAAACAAATAGCTGTCGGCCAGGCCGAAGGTGCCCATCAGGTAATCCTGTTGTTCAAGGGCCTGGCTGAGGTAATCCAGGCGCCTGAACAGTTTTGCCCTGAAGATGGCCTTGGTCGACTCTGCAATATCGGCGTTGAACAGCGGCGCACATCCGCTGTGAAGCTCGGAGGTAATGAAGTTCAACCATTCCTGCAAGCGAACCCGCTCCCAAGTGCCATTGGCCGGCGCCAGCGTGCTTGCGGGGACCAGGTCGGCCAGGTACTGGACGATGGCGGGCCCCTCGGTCAGGACATCACCGTTATCCAGCACCAAGGCTGCCACGTAGCCCTTGGGGTTGATGCTCAGGAAATCGAGCCCATCGGCAGTTCGCTTGGTTTTGTTGTCGACCCGAATCAATTCAAATGGCAGGCCCAATTCCCGCAGCACGATGTGCGGGGACAATGAGCAGGTCATGGGGGCGAAGTACAGTTTCATGGTTTCCTCGAGGACGGGGGGACGTGCTGTCAGAATCCGCGAGGGCCGGAACATTTTCAAACGACATCTTCAGTGCTAGCGTATGACAAAACCTCATGAGCAAGCCGAGCCCAATGGCCATCAGAATCCCTTCCCTCAATGGCCTTAAAGCATTCGAGTCGGCCGCTCGGCATATGAGCTTTACCAAGGCTGCGCAAGAGCTGAACGTCACGCAAACCGCCATCAGCCATCAAATTCGCCGGCTCGAAGAGGAACTGGGCGTGCGCCTGTTCTTGCGGCTCAAGGATGGCCTGGCCCTGACAGACGAAGGACATGCCTATTTCCCAGGCGTTCGCGCGGCGTTCCATGAGTTGCGCTATTGCACGCAGACGTTGCTGCAGAGCCGCAGCAACAGCGTCTTGACGATCAGTACCCTGGTTTCATTTGCTTCCAAATGGTTGTTGCCGCGACTGGCGTCATTCCAGCAGGCGTTTCCCAACATTGACGTGCGCGTTACGGCATCCACCGAACGAGTGGATTTTCGTAAGGGCGGTGTCGATGCGGCCATTCGTTACGGTTCCGGGGACTGGAAGGGGTTGCGGGCGGATTGGCTGATGGCCGATGAGATCTTTCCGGTGTGCAGCCCCAGGCTGCTGCAAGGTCCGAAAGTCCTGGAGAATCCGTGCGATCTGGCCCGGCACACCTTGTTGCAGGTCAGTGGGGTGACCCGCGACGACTGGAGTGCCTGGTTGAGTGCCGCTGGCCAGCCGAAAAAACTGGCCGAAGGCAGCCGGCTGACATTCGACCTTGCGATGATGGCCGTTCAGGCTGCGGTTGACGGTCTGGGGGTCTGCATTGGGCGTTCGACCTATGTCGAGGATGACCTCAAGGCCGGGCGATTGGTTGCCCCCTTTGATCTGCGATTGAAATCTGACCTCGGTTTTTACTTCGTGAGCCCGCATGAAACAGCCGACACCCCCAAAGTGCAGGCCTTTAGAACCTGGTTGATGGATTCGTTGGGTTTTGGCGCCGAAACATGATTACAGCGTACCGTTCAGCCTTCAGTCAGCGAGCCGATATGAATAGAAGGTCCGGTTACTTTCAGGGTTCACCGAGGGTACGTCATGTTTAATACAACACTAAAAAACGAACTGACGGCTAGGACGGCCGAATTGGCAACATACAAAGGATTGGTAGGCTCCCTGGAGCGGTCGATGGCTGTTATCGAGTTCAGCCCCGATGGCAAGGTCCTTCGGGCGAACGAAAATTTTCTTCGCACGATGGGCTACCGTGCGGATCAATTGGCCGGCCTGTCCCATCGGGATTTTTGCACCCCGGCGCTGGTGGGCAGCGCCGAGTACCGTGAATTCTGGAACAAGTTGCGCGCCGGTCAATTTGTTTCCGGCACGTTTCAGCGCCGTAGCGCGCAAGGGCAGAACGTATGGCTGGAAGCCAGCTATAACCCGATCGTGGACGAGCAGGGCCGCGTCGTGAAGGTGGTCAAGTACGCACTCGATGTCACCGCCAAGGTTGCCAGCGAGGCAGAAACACGTGGCCGGCTGGCGGCACTCGACCGGGCCATGGCTGTGATCGAGTTCGACCTGGGCGGCCACATCCTGACCGCCAACGACAACTTCATGAATGTCATGAATTACACGTTGGCAGAGCTCAAGGGCAAGCATCACCGGATGTTCTGCGAGCCGAGCCTGGTTGGCAGCTCGGAGTACAGTGATTTCTGGCGCCGTCTCAACGCCGGCGAGTTTTTCAGCGGCCAATTCAAGCGCCTCGGTAAAAACGGCAAAGTCGTCTGGCTGGAAGCCAGCTACAACCCGGTCTATGACGCCGAAGGCAAGTTGTGCAAGATCGTGAAGTTCGCCAGTGACATCAGCGAGCGGGTGGAGAAATTCGAAGAGGATTCGCGCGGCGCTTCCCGTGCGTACCATATCTCCGCCGAGACCGAGCGAGTGGCCGAACAGGGTGCCCAGGTGATCCACCAGACTGCCAAGGAGATGCGCGAGATTGCCGATAACATTGGCTCTTCCGCGCGTCTGGTTGGGCAGTTGGGCGCGCGTTCGGAAGAGATCACCGCCATCGTCAATACCATTCGCGGCATTGCCGACCAGACCAACCTGCTGGCCCTCAACGCGGCCATCGAGGCCGCACGGGCCGGGGACCAGGGGAGGGGGTTCGCGGTGGTGGCCGACGAGGTCCGGCAACTGGCCGGGCGCACCAGTCGCTCCACCTCTGAAATTGCCGAAATGATCGGCATGATCCTCTCCGAAACCCGCGATGCCGTCGCCAGCATGAACGTGACCCATGAAGGCGCATTGCGCGGCGTAACCCTGGCAGATCAGGCCGGTTCGGTCATCGTGCAAATCAGGAACGGGACCACGGACGCACTTGAGGCCGTGAGCATGTTTGCGTCCAAGCTCGACGAGTCCGAGGTGATCCCCAAGACGGCTATCGGCTGGGTGGGTTGAGGTGAGCTGAGTCCTCGCCCTTGCGATTCATGCGCTTGACCAATTCAAGCAATACCGTTCGCAGTTCCGGCGGTCGCACGGGCTTGGCCAGCACCGAGATACTCAGGCTTTGCAGCGATTGGCGTATCCGCTCGATCTCATGCCCGGTGATGACCAGCGCCGGGACTTGCCAGCCGCGCTGCTCGCGTAGCGCGGCAATGCATTCGGCGCCCGAGACTTTTGTGCCCAGGTCGAAGTCGGCGATGACGATGTCGCAATCGCTGGTCAACCCTTCGCCGTCGCTGTGGGCCTCAACCTCGCAGCCCCATTTTTCCAGCAGCGCCGAGGTCGCCATCAGTACGTTGGCGTCGTCTTCAACCAAGCACACCCGTAACCCGTCCAGGCGATTCTGGACGGGCACTACCTTGGGCGCCATGACACGTGGTGCTGCCGGCTCCAGGCCGCTGATTGCCACCCGGGTGCCTTGTCCGACCTTGGAGCGGATGTGTATATCGACGTCGAGCATCTGGCTGATGCGCTTGACGATGGACAGGCCGAGGCCAAGGCCCTCGACATCCTTGTCGCGCATATGGCGCACGCGGTAGAACTCCTTGAACACTTCGGGCAAATGTTCGGCGGCGATGCCGCGCCCCTTGTCGTAGATCACCACGGCCAGGCGCTTGCCCTGGCGCCGCACGCCGATCAGCACGGGTTGGCCGGGTGCGTATTTGAGCGCGTTGGACAGCAGGTTCTGGACCATCGTAGTCAGCAAGCCGGGATTGACGCTGACCCAGTAAGGACAATCGCGCAGACGCAGCTCGACGCCGGCCCAGCGGGCTGCTTCGGTGTTCTGCTTGACGACGTCCTGCAGCAATTGGCCCAGGTGTACGGTGTCGGCTTTCGGCATCAGTTGGCCGTGATCGAGGGTGTAGATATCGAGGATCGAGCGGAATAGCTGCGACACGGTGTGCAGCGAACGGTCGATGTTGTCCACCAGTCGCAACTCTTCCTGGCCCAACCGGGCATCGCGCAGACAAGCCGTGAACAGGCCGATGGAGTGGATTGGCTGGCGCAGGTCATGACTGGCCTGGGCCAGGAATCGCGATTTCTCCTGATTGGCCAAAATGGCTTCTTCGGAGGCAATGCGTGTGCGCTTGAGCAAAATGTGCGCGTAGGCGGGCACCACAATGGTGGTGACGATCAACATCAGGAACATGTAGGGCTGCGTATGCCAGAACGGGGTCAGCCAGAAAACCAGTACCAGGCTCGACAATGCGATAACGGTCGCCAACGCCAGGTAGCGCGAGCCGAAGCGCATGCCATTGCCCAGCGTGACCCAGAGTAATGCCGCGTACACCGGGAGCGTGTCCTCTCCACCGACGATCATGGCAAATGCGATGCCGGCATAGTCATGCAGCATTGTGAAAAGGCGCCGCCAGAAGAAGTGTCCGGGCCAGCGCTTGATGATCATGCGCAGGAACACCGAGACGACGATGAACGTACAGATGTAGATAATGATGGGTACGTAGCTCGCGGCGTCTTCTGGATAGAGGCCGGCCAGGATGACGATATACAACAGCGCGCAGGCGCTGACGGTCAGGCGTAATGTGGCCTGGTCGAGTTCACTGTTCTTTTCCACCGGTTTTCGAACCTCATGGGCTTCTGGTGCCTTGAGATAGCGTAGCGGCTGGCCCATCAATGCGACTCAGAATAGTTGCCCGGGCCGGGATACTTCAGGAGGGGACTACCACGCAGGGCGTCGGGAGAGCACGTGAACGAAGTCGTTCGTTATCTGCAAGGCTTGCGTCTTGAGCGCAGGTACTTGGAAGAAATGAGGTGAGGGTTGGGGACAGGCTTGATGCTGTCCCCAAAGGCAATGCCATTGCGTCAGTAGACCCTGTAGTACTTCACGACGTCATCGACGAAATAGATGGTCAATACCGAACCCTGGGTCTGGCTTTGGCCCGCTTTCGTGCCGGTCACGCTGCTGAGGTCGTTGGCCACGGTTTGTGCCTTGGACAGTTGTGCCGAGGTGTCGTACATCTTCAGGCGCGTCTCGGGCGACACGTACTTGTGGGCCAGCTTCATGTACTTATCCAGGCCCTCATCACTCTTTTCATAGGTCCAGTTCGACTCGTTGCTGGTACTGGTCGAATTGAGCTCTTCATTCGTCGGCGCGCCGAACATTTGAGTGATCTGGCCTTTTGTCGTCTTGCCCGGAATGATCGTTTGCTTGAGGTAAGAGACGTCGTATTTTTGGGCACCCTGATTCAAGGCGCCCATCAAGTTACCCAAGTCGCCGGTGTTTGCACAACCGTTCAGTACGCCCGCCAGCATGCACAGCGTCATTCCATTTCTAAGTGTTTTTCCATATTTGAAGGACATGATGACTTACCTTGAGTTGATGTCAGGACCATTCCATTTCAACCGTGCACGGTGAAGTTGACCCAGCATTGCGCCGCCTATCGATTTATTAAATCCATAGGCTTCGCACGTCATGACGTTTCAATAGGTACAGTGATACTGCACGGCGCATGGCATGTTGGCTTTCTTTATATTTGGCTGTTCGAACAGCCTTTTTATGGAGCGTCCACAGCTTAGGGGGAGCGTACTGGGCGAAGCTATAGTACAAGTGTGCTATGGCCCCGGAGATGGGCCGGCACGGAGGGTGATGCTCAATTGATATTCGCCGCCGTTATACATTCAATTGTCTTGTTTTCCCGGCCATCCACCATGGCTTGGGAAGTTGGAAAACTGCGCCGCAGCCGCCGCGCGCGTGGGCACACCCAGGGATTTGAGCAGGCTTGAGACATGGATGCGCACCGTGAACGGGGAGATACCCAGGTCCCGGGCTATCTCCTTGTTGGTCTTGCCGGCGGCGATCAAGCCAAGCACTTGCCGTTGGCGCGCGGTCAGTTGGGAAAGTGCATCGTCCAGGATCGCGTTTTCGGCTTGATACTTCACCACCACTTCGCCTTCGCGTATTGCCATGATGGCGTCGGCAATTGCGGCGGGGTCGATATTCTTGCCGATGAATCCGTCGGCACCCAGCGCTATCACCTGGGAAATAACATCGACATCATCCACCATTGAAACCACAATGATCGAGGTGCGTTTGAACTCACCGCGCAACTGGCCGATGACTTGCAACGATTTGATCCCGGGAAAGCGCAAGTCGAGTATCAGGGAGTCCACTTCCACTCCGGAGCGTGCCAGCGCCAATACTTCGTCCAGATTTCCAGCCTGTTCTATGGATGCTGTCGGTATGAGTCGTTCAATGGTTCTCAGCATACCTTCGCGAAACAAAGGGTGGTCATCTGCCACAATTACTCTGCACGTCATGCTTCAGATCCTTCTGATCTTCCAGTTCACGAATCGTAACCTAAACTGCCCCCTTGGGTTTCAAGTTTGAAACAACCTTTCATGTTGGAATAATCCAGTGACCATGACGGAAAAGAATAGCGAGCTTGATCAGGCTACCTTGAGATTGACGGTCGGGGCCTGTGCAGCGCTCTACATCATTGTGGTGGCCTTTCTGGCCAGCGACTTCGAAACCTATGTACCGATCCTGTGGTACATGACCTTTTTCTTCGGCACCGCTATCCCTCTGCGCATGGCGGTCAAGCGCTGGCCCGGGCACTTCTTCCTGCGTCGTCTTTTTGCCATGACACTGGATTATGCCAGTCTTGCCTTTGCCTTGATCGTGGGTGGGGAGGGTACGCTACCGGTGTACGCTGCATTGCTCTGGGTCACGTTGGGCAATGGCATGCGCTTCGGCTCGCGCTACCTGGCGCTGGCAACCGTTATCGCGTTGTCGACCCTGGTGGTGATTTTCCTGCTCACGCCGTTCTGGCGTGGTCAACCCTATCTGTTCCTGACGCTGATCGTCACCACCATCGTGGTGCCCGCCTACGCGCATATCCTGCTGACCCGAACCCGCATCGCTTCGGAAGAGGCGATTGCCGCGAACCAGGAGAAGTCCCGCTTCCTGGCCCAGGCCAGCCATGACTTGCGCCAACCGATTCACTCGATCGGCTTGTTCACCGCCTGCCTGCGCGATGCCCGGTTGGGCCAGGAAGAGTTGCGACTGGTGGACAACATCGACCGTTCGTTGCACATCGTCTCGCAACTGTTTCGCTCGATCCTCGATATCTACACCCTCGATAACGGGCAGCTTGAACCGCAGGCCGAACCCGTACACCTGGGCACACTGCTTCAAGATGTGGTCAAGCAGAACACCGAAGCGGCCCGCTGGGCCGGTGTCGAGTTGCGCCTGCGGCCTTGCCGGCATTGGGTCAATGTCAACGCCGGCCTGTTGGCGACCATGGTGCAGAACCTGGTCTCCAACACGCTCAAATATGCCTCCGGCCAGCCGGTGTTGATCGGCGTGCGTCCGAAAGGCAGTGGCCTGGCCATCGTCATCTATGACAAGGGCCGGGGCATTGCCGCCGAACACCTACCCGAGGTGTTCAAGGAGTTCTATCGGGTGCGTCACGTTCGTGACAAGGACGTCGAGGGGCTGGGCCTGGGGTTGTCCATCGTCAAGCGAATCAGCCACCTGATCAATCTGGACATTCAACTGGACTCCCGGCTCGGCAGGGGCACTCGCGCCATGATCCAGGGGCTGGAAACGGTCGCGCCAAGGGCGATGGTGGACAGGCCGGTGTCCACGCACAGCCGTTTGCAAGGCTTGCGGGTGTGCCTGGTAGAGGATGACGCCAACGTGCTGATGGCGACATCCGCGCTATTGGAGAAGTGGGGGTGCGAAGTGGAAACCCACAGCGACGGAGTGGGCGTGACCAGTGACTGCGACATCATCATTGCCGACTTCGACCTGGGCACGAAGGTCTCCGGTTCCGAATGCATCGCCGCGATTCGCGAACAACGGGGCTGGGAAGTCCCCGCCATGATCATGACCGGCCATGAAATCGAGAGAATCCGCCATGCGCTGCACCACATGAACATTTCGATCCTGGCCAAGCCCGTGCGACCGCCAGAGTTGCGGGCGACCTTGCTCGAGCTGACCAAGAACTTTTCCAGCATCAGGACGTGATCGCCGTCCGGGCCATTGCTCGTTCTTCCACCATTCCATTTTATGAAACGGTGGATTGCAGTTTGTGCGTATTCCTGCGCCGTCGCTTTGGGCAGAAGATGACTCCAGCCACTTGCACAGCCGTGCAAACGAAGGCGGAGAATCCCCAACCGTAGCGCACTGGCGCAGGCGTTCATGCTGCGAGCGCGAGGAGTAGCTGATGGACGTAGCCTTGCAAGCAAAAACCTCGCCCTGGCACGAAGGAGAGCTGGCCTTGCAGCGCTCCGTCGGGGCAGTCGACATGATGGCCAGTGTCGGTCAACGGCAACTGGCGCGTACCTGGATGCCGGACCAGCATCGGGAGTTCTACGCCCAACTGCCTTTCGTGGTGCTGGGGGCGGTGGATCGGCAAGGCGACGTCTGGGCGACCCTGCGCGCGGGACAACCGGGCTTCATGAACTCACCCGATCCGCAGACCCTGCAAATCCAACTCGAACCTGAGCCGAACGACCCGGCCCAGGAGGGCATGGGCGAGGGCGATGCCATCGGGATGCTGGGGATCGAGTTGCACACCCGCAGACGCAACCGCATGAACGGTGTCGTCCGTCGTCAGCTCGACCCGGGGCTCGAGATTTCAGTGAGCCAGGCGTATGGCAACTGCCCTCGCTACATCAACTTGCGCCAGTACCACTTTGTCGACGCGCAGGCCGTTGCGCCGCGTCAACTGACCCTGTCCGACCCGCTGGTGCGGCGCCTGGTGACGGCGGCCGATTCGTTCTATATCGCCACCTACGTGGTACGCGATGGCGAGCGGCAGGTCGATGCTTCCCACCGTGGTGGCAAGCCGGGGTTTGTGCGCATGGATGAAGACGGATCGCTGACCATCCCGGACTTTTCCGGCAACCTGTTTTTCAACACGCTGGGCAACATCCTGCTCAATCCAAGGGCCGGGCTGGTGTTCGTCGATTTCCGGACGGGCGATCTGCTGCAAATGAGCGGCTCGGCGCAAGTGCTGTTGGACGACCCCGAGATCAGCGCGTTCCAGGGCGCCGAGCGGCTGCTGCGCTTTATCCCGCAACGCATCGTGTATCGCCCAGCAGCCATTGCGCTGCGCTGGAAGGACCAGGACGAAGGCGACTCGCCCAATTCAATGATGACCGGCAGTTGGGAGCAGGCCGCCGAGCGCTTGCAGGCCGAGGCGCTGCGTAGCCGCTGGCGGGCGTTGCGTGTTGCGCGGGTGGTGGATGAAAGCCACAACATTCGCTCGTTCTACTTGCAGGCGAGCGATGGCTTGGGTTTGCCCCGGTTTGAAGCCGGGCAACATTTGCCGGTGAGGATCTTGTTGGAGGGGCAGAGCGCTCCATCGATCCGGACCTACAGCGTATCCAGTGCGCCGTCGGATGATTTCCTGCGTATCAGCGTCAAGCGCGATGGCTCGGTGTCGTCCCACCTGCATGATCAGGTGCAGGCGCTGCACGAGATTGAGGCGCGGGCGCCTCAGGGCCATTTCACCGTCCAGGCCACCGAGCGGCGTCCGTTGGTCTTGCTGGCAGCGGGGGTAGGTATCACGCCGTTGTTGTCGATGTTGCGCGAGGTGGTGTACCAGGGCCAACGCATCAGCCGCATGCGCCCGGTCTGGCTGGTGCAAAGCGCTCGTTCGGTGGCCGACCTGGCTTTCGGTGACGAGATCGACGAACTGGCCGCCCGTGCCGGCGACAAGCTACAGGTTCTGCGCCTGGTCAGCCAGCCACCCACTGATGGAGGGAGCGCTGAGGGCTATGACCTGGCCGGCAGGATCGATGTGGAACTGCTCAAGAAGCTGCTGCCGCTCAACGACTACGACTTCTATTTGTGCGGGCCGGGCAGCTTTACCCAGGCGTTGTACGACGGGCTGCGCAAACTGCGCATTCCTGACGATCGCATCCACGCGGAAACCTTCGGGCCCTCGACGCTCGTGCGAGATCTCGAAGTGAGCATGCCGGCGCCAGAGCAAGTGCCGGCCGCCAATGAAGCGGTGAAGGTCTTGTTCGCCAGTTCCGGCAAGGAGGCACGTTGGGAGCCGGGCAGTGGGACGCTGCTGGAGCTGGCCGAAGCGCGCGGCCTTAACCCGGAATTCAGTTGCCGCGGCGGTTCCTGCGGCACCTGCAAAACCCGCTTGAGCCGCGGCCAGGTGCATTACCTGAGCCAGCCGGCCGAACCGGTCGGCGAAGGTGAAGTGCTGATCTGTTGCGCCGTACCGGCCCAGGGGAGCGAGCCTTTGGTGCTGGAGGTCTAGTGGCCTGCGTGGCTGATTCGTGTACTCGAATTAACCGTACAGGCCACTAGGCTGACCGCCCGACTGTTTCACTGGATGAAATGCTGGATTGTAGAAGCTGGTTATTCCGCTGTCCGGGACAGGAGCAGAGGATAGCGCCATCGACGCGATCACCGCTTCGAGCCCAAAACAACATGGAGTACGTCATGTCTGAGAAAGCGATCAAACTTTATCGCCACCCGCTGTCGGGGCACGCCCATCGTGTCGAGCTGATGCTCTCGCTGCTTGGCTTGCCAACCGAGTTGATATTCGTGGACTTGATGAAAGGTGAGCACAAGACGCCGGAATTTCTTGCCATCAACAGCTTTGGCCAGGTGCCGGTGATCGACGATAACGGCACCGTCCTGGCCGACTCGAACGCGATCCTGGTCTACCTCGCGACCAAGTATGGCAAGGGGCAATGGCTGCCCAGTGATTCGCTTGCCCAGGCGCGGGTGCAGCGCTGGCTGTCGGTGGCGGCGGGCCAGATCAACCAGGGGCCGGCCAACGCCCGGTTGATCACCGTGTTCGGCGCCGGCTATGACGCCGAAGACGCCATCAAGCGCTCCCATGCCCTGTTGAAGGTGATGGAGACGGAGTTGGGGCAAAGCCGGTTCCTGGCCGGTGAGCAACCGACCATCGCCGATGTGGCCGCGTACACCTACGTGTCCCATGCGCCGGAAGGCAACGTCGCGCTGACCGACTACCCGAACGTCCGGGCCTGGCTGGGCAGCATCGAAGCCTTGCCGAATTTCGTCGGCATGCAACGTACCGCCAAGGGCTTGCAGCAAGCCTGATTCAAACCGCGGGTGCTTGCCGGGGGCCATCTTCCGGCAAGTAATTCAAGCCACGTGCCCTCAAGACTGGACCGCCCATGGATCGCTTTCAGGAAATGCAGGTTTTCATGGCGGTGGCCGAGGAGGAAGGGTTCGCCGCTGCTGCCCGCCGACTGCGTATTTCACCGCCAAGCGTGACGCGCGCCATTGCGGCGATGGAGGAGCGGATTGGCACCCAGCTGTTGTCGCGCACCACCCGCAAGGTGTACTTGACCGAAGCGGGGCAACGCTACCTGGAAGATTGCCGACGGATCCTGAGTGAGCTCGATGAAGCCGAGGAGGCTGCTGCCGGCAGCTATTCGGTCCCCTGCGGGTATCTGACGGTCACTGCTCCGGTGCTGTTTGGCGAGCTGTACATCGCGCCTTTGCTGACGGATTACCTGGATCAATTTCCCTCGGTACACCTCAACGCCTTGTTGGTCGACCGCGTGGTGAACATCGCCGACGAAGGCATCGACGTGGCGATCCGCATCGGTCATTTGCAGGAAAACAATCAGCACGCCATCAAGGTTGGTGAAGTGCGCCAGGTGATTTGTGGTTCCCCGGCCTATTTCCAGCGACACGGACGGCCAACGCATCCTGGTGAGTTGAGCAAGGCCAACATCGTGATGTCTTCGGCCAGTCATTTGCTGAGCCACTGGCAGTTCATGGACGAGGCCAGTTCGCTGAGCTTGCGCTTTGATCCACGCCTGGTGGTGACCGCGAATCAGGCGGCGATCAATATCGCCTGCCAGGGTTGGGGCGTGACCCGGGTCTTGTCCTATCAAGTAGCCCGGCAGGTCGCCGATGGGGAACTTGAGGTGGTGCTCAAGGCGTTCGAGCCGCCAGCGTTGCCGATTCACGTGGTGTATCAGAAGAGCAATCGAGTGCCGGCCAAGGTGCGCACGTTCGTCGACTTTCTCGCTGATCGGTTGGGGGACGACGTCACGCTCAAGCCTGTCGTAAAAGGCCTCGCCTGATGGCTCGCCACCATGAAATGCTGATGTTCCATGCGCTGTCGCAGTGCCCCAGTCTCGCTTCGGCAGCCCAGCGCCTCAACGTTTCCGGACCGACCGTGATGCGTGCCATCGCTCGGTTGGAGGCGCGACTGGGTGTGCAATTACTGTTGCGCAGCACGCGCGGGGTCGTGCTGACTGAGGCCGGGATCGGCTTCATGGCCGACTGTTCACGGATCCTCAGGGCGATTGACGAGGCCGAGGCATCGGCCAAGGGCTGGCATGTCCAGGCCCAAGGCAACCTGACGATCCTGTTGCCCTTGCTGTTCAGCCGCTATGTCATGGCCCCGGTGCTGGCCGGCTACATGGATCAGTACCCCGAGATCAGGATATTCGCCCACTACCACGATCGTTTTCCGAACATGCATGAGGAAGGGCTGGATGTGGCGGTGCTGGTGGGGCATCTGCCCAACTGCTCATTGGTCGCACGACCGGTCGGCAGCGTTCGTTCACTCGTCTGCGCCAGTCCTGGCTACCTGGCGCTTCATGGTGAACCGGTTGTGCCGCAGGATCTGCACAATCATCGACTGATCGCCACGCAGGCCAACCAGGATTGGGTCCAGTGGCCTTTTCATCAGCAGGCCAGCGGCCTCAAGGCACGCACGCGGCTCAGCTGCGCCACGCTGCAGACGGCCATCGATGCGGCGGCTCATGGGGCTGGGTTGATGCGCTGCTTGAACTATCCACTGCACGACTATCTGAACAGCGGACGCTTGCGCCGGGTCTTGCAACCTTATGAGCCGCCCTCGATACCGGTTCATGTGGTCTACCGCGAAAGAAGCAAGGCGCCGATGCGCGTGCGCAGCTTCGTGGATTACATCGTCGAGCGCCTGCGCGAGCACCCGGCCCTGCGAGCGGATGTTTCTTGAGTATCAGCTCGCGCTTGGGCTCAGAATCGCGCGGCGCACGCGTCCTGGCGCCTCGCCGAAGACTTCCTTGAATTTCTTGCTGAACGCGGCCTGGGATTGGTAGCCGACCTGTACGGCGATATCGCTTAGTCCCAAGTGTGAATGGCTGAGCAGGCTGAAGGCCAACTCCATGCGTACTTGCGTCAACAGCACCCACGGCGAGACGCCGGCCACCTTGACGAATGCGCGCATGAAATTGGCCCGGGACATGCTCGCGATGTCCGCCAGGCCTTGGATGGTCCATGCGTGCGCAGGGTCTGCCAACATGGCCTGCCAGGACCGGCCCAGACGTTTATCGCCGAGCAGGGCCAGCGAACCACTGTCCTGTCCCTGGCTGGCCAGATGCGCACGCAGAATCAGGGTGAACAGCGCTTGTGACAGGGCATCGAGCAAGAAGCGCGCGCCGACCTTATCCCCATCCGCTTCTGCACGCATGACCTCCACCAGCGCCGGCAACGGCCCATTGGCTGGTAATGCGCCGCTGGGAATCACCAGGTATTCGGGCAAGGCACCGAACAGCAACGAAGCCCGGTTGAAGTGAAAGCCCCCGCAAAGCATGTCCAGCTCCGCGCTGGCGCCGCCAATGCGATGAATCGGCAAGGTGCCCCCGGTCATGACCCGGGGTGAGGTCGGCGTTACCGTTTTGCCAGGGCTGTGCATGACGTGAGGGGCACCGCGCGGCAACAGCAGGATGTCGCCGGCGCGCATGGGCAAGCGCTGCCCATCGGCAAACTCGACGCGGCATTCACCGGCCAGCACGATGTGATAGGGGGCTGTGCCCAGGGCTTGCTGCCCGTGATCCAGGGCCCAGTCGCCCTGGAACTGACAGCGCAGGTCCAGGCTGCCGCGCACGTTGGCCAGGCTGATGAGTTTATCGATCGCATTCATTTGAGCGTTTCGCCAAAAAACCTGAGCGCATTGAGCAAATCCGAGTGGCGCCAGGGTGAAAAACTGAGGGCGTCAAAACAGTACACCCAACCCACTCAGGAGTTAATGCCATGTTCAATAACTGGTCCGAATTGTTGCCCACCATTCAGAAAGCCTTTGGCGCGCTGGGCCGCAGCAACCCGAAAATGGTCAAGGCCTATATGGCGCTAGGGGAAGCCGCCAGCGAAAACAATGTACTCGATGCCAAGACTCGCGAACTGATCTCGATCGCCATCGCCGTCACCACTCGCTGCGACGGCTGCATCGCCGCCCACACGGACGCGGCGATCAAGGCTGGCGCGAGTCGCGAGGAGGTCGCAGCGGCCCTGGCAACTGCGATTTCGTTGAATGCGGGCGCGGCCTACATCTACTCGCTGCGGTCGCTTGAAGCGTATGACACGCTGCAAAAGCCGGCGTGATTCATAGCCGATCCCAAGCCCCGGTTGCCTCAACGACACCGCAATGCTGTTCATTGA